>JAEULB010000092.1 GCA_016792585.1 Rhodospirillaceae bacterium | reverse complement strand
GACTCAATCGAAAGGAGGCGTAGCCGGTACCATGGGTCTCAAGCTGCACAACACGCTCTGGAGGAAGAAAGAGGAGTTCCAGCCCCTCGATCCGAACCATGTGCGCATGTATGTGTGTGGCCCCACCGTCTACGACTTCGCCCATATCGGCAACGCCAGGCCGGTCATCGTCTTCGACGTGCTCTACCGGCTGCTGAAGCGCCTCTATCCGAAGGCGAAGGTGACTTATGTCCGCAACGTCACCGACATCGACGACAAGATCAACGACCGTGCCGCCGCGAACTCGGAGACGATCCGGAACCTGACCGACCGGACCCTCAAGCAGTACCGCGAGGACATGCTGGCGCTGCTGACCTTCCCGCCGGACCACGAGCCGCGCGCGACCGAGTTCATCGAGCCGATCATCAGGATCGCGCAGAAGCTGATCGACAAGGGGCACGCCTATGCGGCCGAGGGGCATGTGCTGTTCAACGTCCCCTCGATGCCGGACTACGGCAAGCTCTCGGGCCGCAACCGCGACGAGATGGTCGCCGGCGCCCGCGTCGACGTCGCCCCTTACAAGCGCGATCCGGCCGACTTCGTGCTGTGGAAGCCGTCGCGCGACGACCAGCCGGGCTGGGACAGCCCCTGGGGCCGCGGCCGGCCGGGCTGGCACATCGAGTGCTCGGCGATGGCGATGGAGCTTTTGGGCGAGAGCTTCGACATCCACGGCGGCGGGCTCGACCTGATCTTCCCGCACCACGAGAACGAGAACGCGCAGAGCTGCTGCGCCACGGGCTCGTGGCCGATGGCGCGCTACTGGCTGCACAACGGCATGCTCAATTTCGGCTCGGAGAAGATGTCGAAGTCGCTCGGCAACTTCCGGACCGTGAACGAGCTGCTGCGCGATGCTCCGGGCGAGGCGCTCCGCTACTACATGCTGACGGGCCACTACCGCCAGCCGCTGGAGTGGACCAACGAGGGCCTCAAGGAGCAGAAGAACGCGCTCGATCGCCTTTACCAGGCGCTCCAGGCCGCCGGCGATGCGCCGCCGGCGAACGAGGTGCCTTTGTCGGTGATGGCCGCGCTCGAGGACGACCTCAACACGCCGCTGGCGCTCTCGCACCTGCATGAGATCGCGAGCCAGCTCAACAAGGCGGCCGATCCGGCGGAGAAGCGCCGGCTCGCCGGCGAGCTGCGGGCGGCCGGAGCGATCATGGGCCTGCTGCAGGGCGATGCGGTCGCGTGGTTCCGCTGGCAGCCGGCGGGTGTCGCGAGCCTGGACGAGACCGAGATCGCCGGCATGATCCAGCGTCGCCTGCAGGCGCGGAAGGCGAAGAACTTCGCCGAAGCCGACCGCATCCGCGACGAGCTCAAGTCGCAGGGCGTCGTTCTCGAGGACACCGCCGGCGGCACGACCTGGAAGCGGGCGAGCTGAGTTAAGTGTAGCCACCTTCCGGAACCCTCTCTCGCGTCATACGCGGGGGAGGGCAGGGTGGGGGCCGAGCGAAGCGAGGTCGTGCGGAGTTCCAGTCGAAACGGTTCCTCGCTACGCTCGACCCCCACCCCAACCCTCCCCCGCTTCGCGGGAGAGGGGGCACGAAAGGCGAGCGCACGACTGATGGCGATCCTCTTCAAGGCCGATCCCGACGACATCGCCGCCTGGACGCGCGCGCTCGAGGCGCTGCTGCCCGAGGTCGAGATCCGGGTGTGGCCGGAGATCGGCAATCCCAATGACATCGACTTCTGCGTCGGCTGGGCTTTCCCTCAAGGCTCTCTCGCGAAGCTTCCGAACCTGAGGGGGCTACAGTCGCTGGGCGCCGGCGTCGATCATGTGTTCCGCGACTCAGCGCTGCCGCCGAACCTGCCGATCTCGCGCATCGTCGATCCGTCGATGACCGAGGACATGACCCACTGGATCGTCCTCAACGTGCTCCGCTTCCACAAGCAGGACCCCGAGTACCGGAAGCTGCAGGCCGACGGCCGCTGGCACGAGCTGCCGGCGCCGATGTGGCAGAAGCGGCGGATCGGCATGATGGGTCTTGGTGAGCTCGGGGGACACGCGCTCGCACGCCTCAAGCTGTTCGGCTTCCCGCTCGCCGGCTGGAGCCGCACCAAGAAGAAGATAGATGGCGTCGAGACCTTCTTCGGCGACGACGGGCTGAAGCCGTTCCTCAATCGCACCGACATCCTGATCGTGCTGTTGCCGCATACGCCGGCAACCGAGGACCTGCTGAACCGCAAGCGCCTCGCCTGGCTGCCGAAGGGCGCCTACGTGATCAATGCCGGCCGCGGCAAGCTGATCGTCGACGAGGACCTGGTCGCGCAACTGGATTCCGGCCATCTCGGCGGTGCCGCGCTCGACGTCTTCCGCGAGGAGCCGCTGCCGGCATCCCATGCGTTCTGGCGCCACCCGAAGGTGGTGGTGACGCCGCATGTCTCGGCGCCGACGCTGGCCGCCACCGCGGCGCCGCAGATCGTCGAGAACTATCGCCGCGCTCTTGGCGGACGGCCGCTCCTGCATCCGGTCGACCGCGACCGCCGCTACTGACGATGCCGCCTGATCGGGAAGAGGAGATCGAGGCAGGCGGGCGCAAGGTCCGCATCCGCCCGATCCGGCCCGAGGACGAACCGAACCTGCATGCGTTCTTCGCGAAGCTTTCGCCCGAGGATGTGCGCATGCGCTTCCTGCAGCCGCTGAAGCGGCTGCCCGAGCCCCTGGGCATCGGCTCAGCCATCTCGATCCTGAGCGCGAGATGGCGCTGGTGGCCCATGACGGACCCGAGGACATCCTCGGCGTTGGCCGGATCTCCGCCTCCGGCACCTCGGCGGAGTTCGCGCTGACGGTGCGTACCGACCGCCAGGGGCTCGGGCTCGGCCACGTCCTGATGACGCGCATCCTCGATCACGCCTGGAACAAGGGAATCGACGAGGTGTTCGGTGACGTGCTCGCCGAGAATGCGCGAATGCTTGATCTCTGCCGATCGCTCGGCGGCGAGGTCAGGCAGCACCCGGCGGATTCGATGCTTCTGCGAGTGGTCTTCCGGAATCCCGCGAATCGAAGCGGAGCTTGAGCAGCAGCAGCCCGACCGTCAGGCTGCCGCCGACGATGTGGCCGAAGATCGAGGCCCAGGCGTCCAGCATCAGCACATAGGCGAAGCCGAATCCGTAGGCCACCACCTGCAGCACCAGCCAGGCCAGCGACAGATCGCCGGCGCTTCGTGTGCGCCAGGTCTTGAGGAGCTGCGGGACCAGCGAGGCGAGCCCGATCATCACCGCCACCAGCCCGATCGCCTCGACCACCAGCTTGTCCATGGATTGTCGTCTCCCCCCGGAGCTATCCTACAGGCGCGTCGGCGCTCGACCGTCGCCATCCTGCATGTTACGGATTTGTGTCATGCGTATCGGCTTCCGCATCGTCCTGGCAATGGGCTTCGCCTTTGTCGCGGTGTCCCCGGCCCGCGCGCAAGAGGAGATCCGTGGCCGCGCCACCGTCATTTCGGCCGACACCCTGGAAGTCTCGGGCAGGCGCTACCGCCTGTTCGGCATCATCGGCCCGGCGAAGGACCAGAAGTGCATAGCCGGCGCGCTTCCCTGGCTCTGCGGCAATGCCGCCTTCAATCATCTCCGCGAGCAGGTCGACGGCAAGCTGGTGACATGCGTCGACAAGGGAATCACCGACGACAAGAAGCCGACCGCCTTCTGCAAGGCGGAGGGCAAGGACCTGGGCTACGTCCAGGTGCGGAACGGCTGGGCCAACGCCGATCCGAAAACCGGCGGCGACTATCAGACCGCCGAGATGGCGGCGCGGGGCTCGAAGATCGGGTTCTGGAAGGGAACCAAGTAGGTTCCGCCGCGGGCTCCGTCCGAGGGGCCTGAATGAACATCGAGACCAAGCTCGATCCGCTGATCATCGGCGCGGTCCTGACCGCGGCGCTGATCCACGCAACCTGGAACGCGCTGGTCAAATCCGACAGCGACCGCCTCGTCACCATGGCGGTGGTGATGGGCGCGGGGACCGTGATCGGCCTCCTGTTCGCGCCGTTCGTCGAGATCCCGAGGGCCGAGGCCTGGCCGTGGCTGATCTCCTCGGTGATCATCCACTGCTTCTACTACTACTTCCTGCTCCAGGCCTATGCGCATGGCGACCTCAGCTTCGTCTATCCGATCGCCCGCGGCTTGGGTCCCCTCCTGGTCGCGATCTTCTCCGGCGCGCTCCTCTCCGAGCATCTCTCGTTTCGCGAGGCGATCGGCGTCGTGCTGGTCTCGGTCGGCCTCGCCGGCGTCGCCTTCGGCCGCGGTCTGCCGCGTGGGGTCGACATCCGCGCTGCCGTCTTCGCCGCTCTCACCGGTGTCACGATCGCCGGCTACACGGTGACCGACGGCACCGGCGCGCGCGTCTCAGGCGATCCGCTGGCCTACATCGTCTGGCTCAACATCCTGGAGGGGCCGGGGCTGATGATCGTGGCGCTGCAGCGCCGGGGCTGGGGCGTGGTCCGGCATCTCCGCGTGCACTGGTGGCGCGGTGCCGTCGGCGGCATGCTCGCCACCGGCGGCTACGGCATCGCGATCTGGGCCTTGAGCCTCGGCGCGATGGCGCATGTCGCCGCGATCCGCGAGACCTCGGTGCTGTTCGCGACCCTGATGGGCGCCTTCATTCTGCGCGAGAGCTTCGGCCGCCGGCGCATCGTCGCCGCGGCTGTCGTCGTGATCGGACTTCTCACCATGAACCTCAGATTCGGATGACCGCGATGAGCGACCTCGACCAACGTGAACTGGCTCTCCTGGCGATCGCGCGCGAAGCCGGCGAGCTCGCCCGCCGCCGCTTCCTCGACCGCTCCAGCTTCACCGTGAAGTTCAAGGGCCCTCAGGACTTCATCACCGAGGCCGACGGCGAGGTCGAGCGGCTGATCACCGGCAAGCTCGGCGCGGCCTTCCCGGACGACACGTTCCTCGGCGAGGAGACCGGTGGCACGCCCGGCCGGCGCGTCTGGGTGATCGATCCGATCGACGGCACCGCCAACTTCGCCCGCGGCATCGCGCATTTCTGCGTTTCGATCGCCTTCGTCGAGGACGGCAAGATCAAGCTCGGCGCGATCTACCAGCCGATGAGCCGCGAGATGTTCGCGGCCCGCCTCGGCAAGGGTGCCACCCTCGACGGCGCACCGATGAAGGTGACGACGACGTCCCGCATCGAGGACTCGACCATCGAGCTCGGCTGGTCGAAGCGGCGGCCGAACAAGGACTACACCGATACCGGGCTCCGCATCCTGGAAGCCGGCAGCAGCTTCCGTCGCTGTGCCTCGGGCGCGCTCGGCCTCGCCTTCGTCGCCGCCGGACGGACCGACGCCTACTTCGAGCGGCACATCAACTCGTGGGACTGCCTGGCCGGCATCCTGATGGTCAACGAGGCCGGCGGCTGGGCGAACGACTTCCTGGTCGGCGACGGACTCACCAAAGGCGGCCCGGTGCTCGGCACCAACGCCGCCCTGAAGGACGTGATCGCGAAGCTGGTGGACGCCGGGCGCGGCTAGCCGAACAGCTTGTCGATGTCGGCCTGGCTGGCGTTGCCGGTCGAGTCGCCGCCGGCGGGGCCGTGAAGGGCCACGTCGCCGTCCTGCTTCTCGATCGATGGCGGCAGCGGCATGGTCTTGAGCTCGTCCTCGCCCCAGATCGCCATCATGTTGGCGACGCGCTCCTCGATGAAGGCGAGCGTCTTCACGACCTTGGTGATGCGCTGGCCGGTCAGGTCCTGGAAGTTGCAGGCTTCGTAGATGCGGACGACCTGGTCGGCGACGTCGTTGACCTTCGCCATCTGGTAGCCGTCGGTGACGAGCGTCTTCAGCTCGGCGACCGCCTCGTCGATCTGCTCTGCGGCCGACATGATGTTGTTGGTCGCGACTTCGGTCGCCGACACCACCTGGCCGAGCTGGCTCGAGGCCTGGTTGATCTTGTCGTCGGTGGCGAGCGGGTGGCGGAGCTGGGCGATCTCGGCCTTGGTGGTGCGGATGCGGCCGGCGATGTCGCTGATCTCGGTGCGGATCCGCTCGATCTCCTGGTGATCGATGCCGATCATCTTCTCGAGCTTGCCGTCGAGGCCGTGGATCGCGGCCATGATCGGGCCGAGATCGGCGGTGACGGTGGCCGGCGCCTGATGGAGCCGCGCCTCGGGCTCGAGCGGACGGCCCTCGCGGCGCGCGAGCTGGAGCTCGGCGGTGAACGGACGGGTCGAACGGCTCATGCGGGCTCACTCCCTTTTCGCGCAAACTCGCGCGAGGCGCTGGAAGCTAGCGGCGAAATAGTAAGGTAATGGTTAACGGGAAACCCGAGGGCGACATGACGGACGACACGATCAAGGGCCTGGGCCGCGGCCTCACCAACTACGGCGACATGGATTTCGCCCTCTATCTCCGCCGCTCCTTCGCCCGCTCGATGGGCTATTCGGAAGCGATGCTGGCGCGCCCGGTGGTCGGGATCGTGGACACGTCCAGCGGCTACAACAACTGCCACAGGAACCTGCCGGAGCTGATCGAGGCGGTGAAGCGGGGCGTGCTCGCGGCCGGCGGCTTGCCGGTCGTGTTCCCGACCATCTCGCTGGGCGAGGTGTTCCTGACCCCGACCAGCCTCAAGTACCGGAACCTGATGGCCCTCGACACCGAGGAGATGATCAAGGCGCAGCCGATGGACGCGGTGGTCGCGGTCGGCGGCTGCGACAAGACGGTGCCGGCGCAGCTGATGGCGCTGGCGTCCGCCGGCAAGCCCGCGATCCAGCTCCTCGCCGGGCCGATGCTGACGTCCGGCTATCGCGGCGAGCGGCTCGGCGCCTGCACCGACTGCCGCCGCTTCTGGGGCCGCTATCGTGCCGGCGAGATCGGCAAGGAGGAAATCCAGAAGGTCGAGAGCCAGCTCGCCACCACCGCCGGCACCTGCGCGGTGATGGGAACCGCCTCCACGATGGCGACGATCGCCGAGACCCTGGGCCTGGCGTTGCCGGGCACCGCGGCGATCCCGGCGGTGCATGCCGACCGGCTCCGCGCCGGAGAGGCGTCTGGAATGGCAGCGCTGGAGGCGGCACGGCGCGGGCTCACGCCCGACAAGCTGATCACGCCGAAGTCGGTCGAGAACGCTCTGACCGTGCTGCTCGCGGTCGGCGGATCGACCAACGCGGTGCTGCATCTTGCCGCGGTCGCCGGGCGCGTCGGCATCCAGCTCGACCTCAAGCGGCTGAACGAGCTTTCCGACCGCACGCCGGTGATCGTCGACCTCAAGCCGACCGGCCAGCACTACATGGAGAACCTGTTCGAGGCCGGCGGCGTCGGCGCGGTCCTGCGCGAGCTCAAGCCGCTGCTGCATCTCGACTGCCTCACCGTCACCGGCGAGACGCTTGGCCAGCGCCTCCACCAGTCCGATGCCTGGGTCGACCGCAAGGTCGTCAGGCCCTTGAGCGATCCATATCTGCCTTACGGCGGTCTCGTCGCACTGTTCGGATCGCTGGCGCCGCGCGGCGCGATCCTGAAGCGCTCGGCCGCCGATACACGCCTGTTCGAGCGCGAGGGAAGGGCGGTGGTCTTCGACGGGCTCGAGGATCTGGCGCGTCGGATCGACGATCCCGCGCTCGACGTGACGCCCGACGACTTCCTGGTGATGAAGAACGCAGGCCCGACATCCGTCTCCTGCATGCCGGAGGCGGGCTACCTGCCGATCCCGTCCAAGCTGGCGAAGGCGGGCGTCAAGGACATGGTCCGGATCTCGGACGCGCGGATGAGCGGCACCGCCTTCGGCACCGTGGTCCTGCATGTGACCCCGGATGCAGCGTCCGGCGGTCCGCTGGCGAAGGTTCGGTCGGGCGACCGCATCCGGCTCTCGGTCAAGGGCCGGCGAATCGATCTCATGGTCCCGGACGAGGAACTGGCCCGCCGGCCGCTGCCGTCGCCCTCCGCCCCCGTCCGTGGCTACGATCGGCTCTATGCGAGGGAGATCACCCAGGCCGACCACGGCTGCGACTTCGATTTCCTTCGGGCCCGCCCGGAACATCCGTGAAACACCAGCCGCAGCGTTAACCATGACGCCCGGCTACGGGAACAGATGGCCAACGCCCGGGTTGATGCAGATCATGCGGCGCGCCGCGACTTAGGGTAAGGATGCCCCGCTTCGATCCGGCCGGGCCGACCCGCCTGCCGGACCCGACGCCCGGTGCAACTTCCCGCGAGACCTTCGTGTCGCACGCGTCCAGTCCGTCGTCGCACTCCAATCCCGCTCTCCGGCTCATGCTCGGCGCCATCGGCGTCGTTTACGGCGACATCGGCACCAGCCCGCTCTACGCGATGAAGGAGAGCTTCCTCGGCGCGCATTCGGTCGAGCTGACCGCCGCTCACGTCTACGGCGTGCTGTCCCTGATCTTCTGGTCGGTCACCGTGCTGGTGTCGATCAAGTACGTGATGATCATCATGCGCGCCGACAACAAGGGCGAGGGCGGCAGCCTGGCGCTGCTGGCGCTGGTCAGCCGCTCGGTGCAGGGAACGCGGACGTCGTTCTTCGTGCTGGTTCTCGGAGTCTTCGCTGCCGCGCTGTTCTACGGCGACAGCATGATCACGCCGGCGATGTCGGTCCTGGGCGCGCTCGAAGGTCTGGCGCTGGCGGCACCTAAGCTCAGCGACTACGTCGTGCCGATGACCGTCACGATCCTGGTCGGCCTCTTCGTCCTCCAGCGACGCGGCACCGCCAATGTCGGCCGGCTGTTCGGCCCGATCATGGTGCTGTGGTTCGTGACCCTCGCGGTCCTCGGCATCGTCGCCATCGCCAAGCACCCGACGATCCTGTTCGCGCTGAGCCCGACCTACGCGATCGACTTCTTCATCACCGACCGGCTGAAGGCGTTCCTGACGCTCGGCACCGTGGTCCTGGCCGTCACCGGCGCCGAAGCCCTCTACGCCGACATGGGCCATTTCGGCCGGGAGCCGATCCGTCGCGCATGGTTCTTCTTCGTCCTGCCGGCGCTGATGCTCAACTATCTCGGCCAGGGCGCGCTGCTGCTCGACAATCCCGAGGCCGTCGTCAACCCGTTCTACAGCCTGGCGCCGGAATGGGCGCTGGTGCCGATGGTCGTGCTCTCGACGATGGCGGCGGTCATCGCCTCGCAGGCCGTCATCTCCGGCGCCTTCTCGGTGACCCAACAGGCGATCCAGCTCGGCCTCCTGCCGCGCATGAAGATCGCGCACACGTCCTCCTCCGAGATCGGCCAGATCTACATCCCGTTCGTCAACTGGACGCTGGGGACCTTCGTCGTGGCGCTCGTGCTCGGCTTCGGATCGACCACCAACCTCGCCGCCGCCTACGGCGTCGCCGTCACCGGCACGATGACGATCGATACGCTGCTGGCATATCTCTATGCGCGCCGGGTCGCGAACTGGACGCTGCTGTCGTCGGTCAGCCTGTTCGGCGTCTTCCTGGTCATCGACCTCGCCTATCTCGGCGCCAATCTCGTGAAGATCCCGGACGGTGGCTGGTTCCCTCTCGGCATCGGGCTCGCCTTCTTCGTCCTGCTGACGACGTGGAAGCGGGGCCGCCAGCTGCTGTTCGAACGGCTGCGCGACGACACGATCCCGATGGACGTGTTCCTGCGCTCGAGCAAGAAGTCGGTCCATCGCGTGACCGGCACCGCGATCTACATGACCGGGTCGGTGGACACGGTGCCGCATGCGCTGCTGCATAACCTGAAGCACAACAAGGTCCTGCACGAGCGCAATATCATGCTGACGGTGATGACCTCCGACGTGCCGAGCTGGCCCGAGACCGACCGGCTGGAGATCCGCGACATGGGCTCCGGCTTCTGGCGCGTCGTCGTCCGCTTCGGCTTCATGGACATCGCCGACGTGCCGAACGCGCTGAAGCTTGGCGCATCCAAGGGGCTTCCGGTCGAGCTGTTCGACACCTCGTTCTTCCTCAGCCGCGAGGCGATCCGGCCGTCGATCCGCCCGGGCATGCCGCTCTGGCGCGAGACGCTGTTCGCCTGGATGTCGCGCAACGCGACCAGTGCCATGGACTTCTTCAAGCTTCCGCCCGACCGCGTGGTCGAGGTCGGCACCACCGTCGAGATCTAGCGGGGGATCCTGAAATGGTGACGCTGAAGGCGAGCGCGCTCGAGGAGTTCGTGCGCGACATCTTCGTCAAGGCCGGCTGCTCGGCCGCCGAAGGCACGCGCGTCGGCAAGTACCTGGTGCAGGCGAACCTGACCGGGCACGACAGCCACGGCGTCGTCCGCGTGCCGCGCTATGTGCAGATGAAGAACGACGGCCAGATCGTCGCCGACCAGAAGGTCGAGATCGCGGTCGAGACCCCGGTCCTCGCCGTCGTCGACGCGCGCTACGGCTTCGGCCAGACCGCCGCACCCCAGGCCGTGCAGATCGGGATCGACAAGTGCAAGGCGATGGGGCTTTCGGCCGTGGCGCTCCGGAACTCGGGCCACATCGGCCGCGTAGGCGACTGGGCCGAGATGGCGGCGGCCGCCGGCCTCGTCTCGGTCCACTTCGTCAACGCCGCCGGCTCGATCCTGGTGGCCCCGTATAATGCGACCGAGCGGCGTTTCTCGACCGCGCCCTACTGCGTCGGCGTGCCGCGTCCGGGCCAGTCGCCGTTGATCCTCGACTTCGCCACCTCGGTCGTCGCCGAAGGCAAGGTGCTGGTCGCGAGCAAGGGCGGCAAGAAGATCCCCGACCACGCGCTGATCGGCCCCGACGGGCGGATGAGCGGCGACCCGCATCTCCTCTACGGCGACTACGATCCGAACGGCGGCCGCGACTACAAGAGCGGCCCCGGCGCGATCCGCGCCTTCGGCGACCACAAGGGCTCGGGCCTCGCCTTCATGTGCGAAGTGCTGGGCGGCGCGCTCACTGGTACGGGGGCGGCGACGCCGGGCCGCCGCTTCGCCAACGGCATGCTGTCGTTCTACGTCGATCCGAAGATCGTCGATCCGGCGAACTTCCTCACCCCCGACCTCACGCGCTTCGTCGACTGGGTGAAGACCGCGAAGCCGGTGCCGGGCGAGGAAGTGCTGGTGCCGGGCGAGCCCGAGGCCCGCATGCGCGCGGAACGCCTCGCCAAGGGAATCCCGCTCCCCGACGAGATCTGGCAGTCGCTGGTGACCACCGCCCGCGAGCTGGGACTCGACGAGCGGCGGATCCAGCAGGCTGGGATCTAGCCGCTACTTCTTCTCGAAGTCGATCTTCTCGTCGACCGGCAGGCCCTGAAGGAAGCGCCTGAGGCAGTCGAGGCCCATCTCGACGGCGCCGAGGCGCACCCATTCGCGGCCGCCGAGCAGGCGGGCATTTCGGGTGACGGTCTCGGCTTGAGTCGAGATCGCGATCGCGATGGTGCCGCCGAGCTCGATCCGGTCGGCGCCCTCGTCGAGGTCGACCAGCACCGCGAGCGCGTGGCTGGCGCCCGACTTCTCGCGGAAGGCGTTGGCGATCTCGGCGGCGGCATCGACCGTCGCCGGACCCGCCGATGCCTCCAGTCCGGCGCTGGCGCGCACCTGGGCGAGGTCGCGCGAGACGATGCCGCGCTTGAACACGTGCTCGCCGCCGGCGAGGTGCGAGATCCGGGCGGCGACCTGGCCGCCGGTGAAGGTCTCGGCGATCGCCAGCGTGTGGCGGCGGTCGGCCAGGGTCTTCAGCACCACGCCTTCGAGCGTCTGGTCGTCCTCGGCGAGGATGAAGTTGCCGACGCGCTTGCGCACCTCGGCCTCCACGGGTGCGAGCTTCCTCCGCACGTCATCCATGTCGGATCCGCGTACCAGCAGCTTGGTCTCGAGCTGCGGGTAGTGCGCGCGGAAGCCCAGCTTGATGCTGCCGTCCGGCGACATCTCCTCGATGCCGGTCAAGAGCGTGTCGACATGGGATTCGCCGAGGCCGTAGGAGTGGAAGCGCTTCAAGTGGATCGTGACCGCGCGGCCCGCCTTGGCGAGAAGCCTGGGCACGATCTGCTCCTCCAGCATCCGGCGAAGCTCGCGCGGCACGCCGGGCGTGAAGAAGAAGCGCGCCTTGCCGATGTCGACGGCGAAGCCGCAGGCGGTGCCGATCGGGTTATCGAGGATCTCGGCCGTCGCCGGCAGCATTGCCTGTTTCCTGTTGTTCGGCGGCATGACGCGCGAGCGGCGGGTGAAGAAGTCCTCCATCCTGGTGAGCCATTCCTGGTTCAGGACCAGCTCGACGCCCGCCGCCTTGGCCGCGATCTCCTGCGAGAGGTCGTCGACCGTGGGGCCCAAGCCCCCATTGACGATCACCGCGTCGGCGCGTCCCGCGGCGAGCCTGAAGGCTTCCAGCAGCCTTTCCCGGTCGTCGCCGACCGTGGTGCCCCAGACGACCGTGAGCCCGACATCCTCCAGCTTCTGGCTCATGTAGCTGAAGTTCGAGTTGACGATCTTTCCGGTCAGCACCTCGTCGCCGGTGCAGAGGATCTCGATGCGCATGAGCAGGGTTCCAGGCGGGGAGGGCGGTATCGGAGGGCGTGCGAAGCCCGTCCGATCTGTAACACGGGGCACGAATCGGCTAAACCACCCCCATGGTCCAGGAGATCGGCCGTCCGGCACCGGATCTGAGCCTTTTCCGCAAGCTCCTGCTGATGAACTGGGGCTTGATCGCGATCGTGTTGGCGATCGCGGCCATCGGCGTCGCGATCCTCTATTCGGCGGCCGGCGGGCAGTGGAACCCCTGGGCCTCGCGTCAGGTCGCTCGCCTCGGCGTCGGCCTGGTCGTGATGGTGGCGGTGGCCCTGGTCGATGTGCGGCTCTGGCTCCGCTACGCCTATCTGATCTTCGGGCTGGCGCTGGGGCTCCTGATCATCGTCGACGTGATGGGCCGGGTCGGCGGCGGCGCTCAGCGCTGGATCGACTTCGGCGTGCTGCAGCTGCAGCCCTCCGAGCTGATGAAGCTGGCCCTCGTGCTGGCGCTCGCCCGCTATTTCCATGGCCTCACGCTGGAGCAGGTGGGGAAGCCTTTGATGCTGATCCCGCCGCTGCTGCTGATCGGGCTTCCGGTCGTGCTGGTGCTGCGCCAGCCGAACCTCGGCACCGCGATGCTGCTGGCGATCGGCTCGGCCGCGCTGATGCTGGCGGCGGGCGTTCGAATATGGAAATTCCTGCTGGTCGGCGGCGCCGCGGCGGCGGCGATCCCGGTCGCCTGGTCCTTCCTCAAGGACTACCAGAAGCGCCGCGTCTACACGTTCCTCGATCCCTCTCAGGATCCGCTCGGCGCCGGCTACAACATCCTGCAGTCGAAGATCGCGCTCGGATCCGGCGGCATCTTCGGCAAGGGATTCCTCAACGGCACGCAGGGGCAGTTGCGCTTCCTGCCGGAGATGCAGACCGACTTCATCTTCACCGTGCTCGCCGAGGAGTTCGGCATGGTCGGATGCCTGGTGCTGCTCGGCCTCTACGTGCTGGTGCTGACATACGGCTTCGCGATCGCGCTCCGCGCCCGCAGCCAGTTCGGCCGCCTGGTCGCGATCGGCGTCACCACGCAGATGTTCCTCTACGTCTTCATCAACATGGCGATGGTGATGGGGCTCGTGCCCGTGGTGGGCATCCCCTTGCCGCTCGTGTCATACGGCGGTACCGCGATGCTGACGCTCCTGGCCGGCGCTGGACTATTGATCTCGGTCTCGGTGCACCGCGACGTCGAGATCCCGCGCTGGCACGGCTAGAAGCGGGTCAAGTCACCCACTTCTTGTTCTGGAACTCGGGCTTCTTCCACTCTTCCTTTTCCATGACCTGGACGAGGTTCTCGACCGCGTCCCAGACGTCGGCGAAGCGGACATAGGGGGCGGCGAAGCCGAAGCGGACGATATTGGGCTCGCGGAAGTCGCCGATCACCTTGCGGGCCTTGAGCGCCTGCATGATCGCCCAGCCGTCCTTGTGGGTCAGCGCCACCTGGCTGCCGCGGCGCTCGGTCTCCTTCGGTGTCGCGATTCCGAAGCCGTGCTTCAGGAGGCGCTCCTCGACCAGCTTCATGAACAGGCTGGTCAGTGCCAGCGACTTGGCGCGCACGTTGCCGATGCCGAACTCGATCATGTCGTCGATGCCGGCCTCCATCGCGACGATGCCGAGTATCGGCGGCGAGGAGGCGCGGAACTGGCGGATGCCCTGGGCCGGCTTGTAGTCGAGGCCGAACTCGAAGGGATTGGTGTGGCCGAGCCAGCCGGTCAGCGGCTGGCGCACCTTGTCGTGGTGGCGCTTCGGCGCGAAGACGAAGGCGGGCGCGCCGGGGCCGCCGTTCAGGTACTTGTAGCCGCAGCCGACGGCGAAATCGGCTTCGATCTTGTTGAGCTCGATCGGCACGCAGCCGGCGGTGTGCGCCAGGTCCCAGATCGCCAGCGCGCCTTTGGCATGGGCGGCCTTGGTGATCTTCGCCATGTCATGGAGCCGGCCGGTCTTGTAGTTGATCTGCGTGCAGAAGACGGCGGCGGTGTCCTCGTCGATCGACTCCGCGACCTCGTCCTCCTCCACCATCTTGATCCGGTGCTGGCGGCCGAGGAATTCGACCAGCCCCTGGGCCATGTAGACGTCGGTCGGGAAGTTGCCCTTGTCGGTCAGCAGCGTGCGTCGGTCGGGCCGCATCAGCATCGCGGCTGCGATCACCTTGTGGACGTTGATCGAGGTGGTGTCGACGACGATCACCTCGCCCGCATCGGCGCCGATCAGCTTGGCGATCTTGTCGCCCAGAACCTCGGACAGGCCCATCCAGTTGTCCTTGAGCCAGCCATCGACCAGGTGCTCGCCCCATTCGACGTCGAGAACCTTCTTGACGCGATCGGCGGTCGCCTTGGGCAGCGCGCCCAGCGAGTTGCCGTCGAGGTAGATCACGCCCTCCGGCAGGCGGAAGCGGTCGCGGTAGGCGCGGATCGGATCGGCGCGGTCGAAGGCTTCACAGGTGGCTCGGGTGGTCGCGGAGGAGGTCTGGGCGGTCATAGGGTCTCCGGAAGGGTGGCGAACCTTATCATGGGCGCTGCGCCGGAAAGCCCGTTCGCGTTGCGCGCCCAGGCTTGCGTGCTATAACCCGCCCTTCACCCCGTTAACCGCCAGGGATGGTCCGGTCCGTGCCCGCTACCCCCAAGATCTTGGTTCTGAACGGCCCCAACCTCAACATGCTGGGTGTCCGGGAGCCGACTATCTACGGCAAGGACACGCTCGCCGATGTCGAGGCGCTGTGCCGGAAGACCGCCAAGGGCCTGGGCGTCGCGGTCGACTTCCGCCAGTCCAACCACGAGGGCGAACTGGTCACCTGGATCCAGGAGGCGCGGGGCAAGATGGCGGGCATCGTCATCAACGCCGGCGCCTACACGCACACCTCGGTCGCGATCCTCGACGCGCTGTCTTTGAGCGAACTGCCGGTGATCGAGGTTCATCTCTCGAACGTCTACAAGCGCGAGCCCTTCCGGCATAAGTCCTACATCTCGCCGGTGGCGCGCGCCGTCCTCTGCGGCTTCGGCGCGCATGGATACGCGCTCGCCCTGGAGGGCCTGGCCAAGATGGTGAAGGCATGATCCGCAAGGAACCGAAGGAGATCGACGAGGCGCTGGTGCGCCAGATGGCGCAGCTCCTGACCGAGACCGGCCTCACCGAGATCGAGTACGGCGGCAAGGACTGGCATCTCCGCGTCGCCCGCACCCAGGCGCCGGTAGCGATGGCGGCACCCTCGGCCGCGCCGGTCACCGTGTCCGTCGCACCGGCGGCTTCGGTCGAGGTGAAGCGCGCCGATCATCCGGGCGCGATCAAGGCGCCGATGGTCGGCACCTGCTATCTGGCGCCCGAGCCCGGCGCTGCCAACTTCGCCAAGCCCGGCGACAAGGTGCGCGAGGGCCAGACCATCATGATCATCGAGGCGATGAAGGTGATGAACCCGATCCCGGCGCCCAAGGGCGGCACCGTGGTCGAGATCGCGGTCGCCAACGGCGAGCCGGTCGAGTACGGCCAGCTTCTCGCCGTCGTCGAGTAAGGGCCGGCACCGCCCGCATGTTCGAGAAGGTGCTCATCGCCAACCGCGGCGAGATCGCGCTCCGCATCCACCGCGCCTGCCGCGAGATGGGCATCCAGACCGTTGCCGTGCACTCGACCGCCGACGCGGACGCGATGCATGTGCGCCTTGCCGACGAAGCGGTCTGCATCGGCCCGCCCCCGGCGCGCGAGAGCTACCTCAACATCCCGGCGATCCTGACCGCCGCGACGATCACCAACGCGGACGCGATCCATCCGGGCGTGGGCTTCCTCGCCGAAAATGCCGGCTTCTGCGAGATGGTCGAGGAGCACGGCTTCACCTTCATCGGCCCGACGCCGGACCACATCCGCCTGATGGGCGACAAGATCCTGGCGAAGAAGGCGATGATCGAGGCGGGCGTACCCTGCGTGCCCGGTTCCGACGGCGCGATCGAGGCCGGACCCGAGGGCGACGCCGAGGCCAAGCGCCTCGCCGCCCAGATGGGCTTCCCGGTCATCGTCAAGGCGGCGGCGGGTGGCGGCGGCCGCGGCATGAAGGTGGCATTGGCCGAGTCCGAACTCGACGAGGCCCTGCGTCTCGCGCGGCGCGAGGCCAAGGCCGGCTTCGGCAATGACGCGGTCTATATCGAGAAGTACCTGGCGAAGCCGCGCCACATCGAGATCCAGATCCTCGGCGACTCCTTCGGCAACGTCGTGCACCTGGGCGAGCGCGACTGCTCGATCCAGCGCCGTCACCAGAAGCTGCTCGAGGAGGCGCCGTCGCCGGCCCTCAACGCCGCGGCACGCGAGGAGATCGGCAAGATCGCGACCGAGGCGATGACCAAGCTGGGCTACCGCGGCCTCGGCACGATCGAATTCCTCTACGAGGACGGGCGCTTCTATTTCATCGAGATGAACACCCGCCTGCAGGTCGAGCATCCGATCACGGAAGCGATCACCGGCATCGACCTGGTGCGCGAGCAGATCAAGGTCGCCTCGGGCTCCAGGCTCTCCTTCACCCAGGACGACGTCCGCTTCCAGGGACACTCGATCGAGTGCCGGATCAACGCCGAGGATCCCCGGACCTTCCGTCCCTCGCCGGGCAAGATCTCCGACTACCACACGCCCGGCGGTGCCGGCGTGCGCGTCGATTCGGGCGTCTTCGCCGGCTACACCGTGCCGCCGCACTACGACAGCCTGGTCGCCAAGCTGATCGTCCACGGCTCCAGCCGTAACGAGTGCCTGATGCGGCTGAAGCGCGCACTCGGCGAATACGTGATCGGCGGCATCGACACCACGATCCCGCTGCACCAGCGGCTGATGACCGAGCCGGCCTTCCTGGACGGCCGCTACGACATCCACTGGCTCGAAGGGCTGGTGCAGGGAACGAAGCCCGCCGCGTGACGAGCCTGCGAATCGGCTAATCTGGCCGGCGCATGACCGAGGCGGCGGGACAGGGGATGACTGAGGACGGGCCGGTCGCCGGCGAGGGCCGGGTCTTCTGGGTCACCGGGCTTTCCGGTGCCGGCAAGACGACGGTCGCGAGGCGTCTCGTCGTTCGGCTCGGTGCCGCCGGCTTAAGGCCGCTGCTGCTCGACGGCGACGTGCTGCGCGAGGTCTTCGGCGGAGGATCCGGTCACGGGATCGACGAGCGCCGGCGCCTGGCCTTCAGCTACGGGCGCCTCTGCCGCGAGCTGTCGAGGCAGGGCGCCACCGTGGTCTGCGCCACCATCTCGATGTTCGAAGCGGTCCGCGCGTGGAACCGTGCGAATATCCCGTACTACACGGAAGTCTATCTGCGGATGAGCATGGACGAACTCGTCGCCCAGGACGACAAGGGTCTCTACAGGCGTGCGCTGGCAGGCGAAATCAAGGACGTCGTCGGCGTCGACATCGAGGCCGAGGAGCCTCGCCGCGCCGATCTCGTGTTCGATCGCGCGGAGGGACTCTCGCCCGACGAGATCGCCGCCCGCGTGATGCGCCATGTCGGATCGGAGAGGGCCTGATGTCGAAACCGACGTTGACCCATGGCGACTTCACCGGCCTCGCCTCCGACTATTCTAAGTATCGCCCGGGATACTCCGAGAGCGTGCTGACCGGCCTCCTGGCGCTCGTCGGCAAGCCGCCTTCCGAGATCGCTGCGGTCGACGTCGGTGCCGGCACCGGCATCTGGACGCGCATGCTCGCCGGCCGCGGTCTGCACTCGGTCGTCGCGGTGGAGCCGAACGACGATATGCGCGCCCACGGTGTCGCCGACAGCAATGGGCTCGGCATCGAGTGGGCGAAAGGCAATGGCGAGGAAACCGGGCGGCCTGCCGGGAGCGCCGATTTCCTGTCGATGGCCTCGTCCTTCCACTGGGTCGACTTCGATCGGGGTGTGCGCGAGTTCCATCGCGTGCTGCGTCCGGGCGGCCGGTTCGTCGCGCTCTGGAACCCGCGCTACCTCGACGGCAGCCCGGAGCTCCTGGACATCGAGGCGCACCTGAAGACCCTCAATCCGGAGATAAAGCGGGTGTCGTCGGGTCGCTCGGGCATCGCCGACCGGATGACCGAGCTTCTCTGGGCCTGCCCGTTCTTCGAGGACGTCGTCTATCTCGAAGGCCGGCAGTCGCGGTCGATGACGATCGACCAGTACCTCGGCGTCTGGCGGTCGGTGAACGACCTGCAGGTCCAGCTGGGCCAGCAGAAGTTCGAGCGGTTTCTCGACTACATCCGCGATCGCCTGAAGGGCCGCGAGACGATCGAGACCGTCAACCTGACGCGTGCCTGGTCGGCGAGACGGAGCTGAGATGGCGCGGGCGCGGCCCACTGCGGAAGCGAGAGTCGCCTTCGGCACCAAGGCAGAGACGCTTGCCCGGCTGACGCCGCATGTCCGCTCGGCGCGGATCCTGCCCTTAGTCCTTTTCTCGGTCGCCGATTGGCGCGCCGACCCGTCTGCCGTGGCGGCGAGGGTGGCGGCGCAATCCTGGTCCGCGACGCCGCTGATCGTCCGCAGCAGCGCGAGAAGCGAAGACTCGGCGCATGCCTCCGGGGCCGGCCGCTATCTCTCGGTCGCGAACGTCGGCCGGGAAGCGCTCGCGGATGCGATCGGGCGCGTGATCGCCTCCTACGGTGCGGCCGCCGACGACGATCAGGTCCTGGTCCAGCCGATGCTGTCCGGCATCAGCGTCAGCGGCGTCGCCTTCACCCGCGATCCGAATACCGGCAGTCCCTACGTTGTCATCAACTACGACGACCGTGGCGATCCGACCGCGGTCACCGGCGGCCGCGCCGATCAGCTGAAGACCTTCATCTGCTGGAAGCATGGCGGCGGCCGGTGCCCGGCCGAGCTGCAGCCGATCCTCGATCTGCTGAGCGAGCTCGAAGGTCATCTCCTCCATGATTCCCTCGACGTCGAGTTCGCCGTCGACGCTACCGGCCTGGCTCTCCTCCAGGTCCGGCCCCTGATCGCCGGTCAGCGCCCGGCGATCAAGCTCGACACGCAGAAGCGCGCCCTCCAGGCGATCGCCGACCGGGTCGCGAAAGGCATGCGCCCGCATCCCTATCTCTCGGGCGAGCGCAGCCTCTATGGCGTCATGCCCGACTGGAATCCGGCCGAGATCATCGGCCTCCGGCCACGGCCGCTGGCGCTGGCGCTCTATCGCGACCTCGTGACGGATTCGATCTGGGCCTATCAGCGCGACAACTACGGCTACCGCAATCTCCGCAGCTTTCCCTTGATGGTGCATTTCGAGGGGCTGCCCTACATCGACGTCCGCGTCAGCATGAACTCCTTCGTGCCCAGGGACCTCGACGACGGGATCGCCGGACGCTTGGTGAACTACTATCTCGACCGCTTGGCCGCGGTGCCGGCGCTGCACGACAAGGTCGAGTTCGAGATCGTCTTCTCCTGCTACACCTTCGACCTGCCGGCCAGGCTCGAGCGGCTCGCCGATCATGGCTTCTCCGCCGGCGACCGCGAGGCGATCGCCGCCAGCCTCAAGCGGCTGACCGAGCGGATCATCCACCGCGACCAGGGCCTCTGGGTGCAGGACAGCCGCAAGGTGCGTCTGCTCGACGAACGCCGTCCGCGCATCCTGGAAGCCGAGCTCGATACCGTCTCGCGGATCTACTGGCTGCTCGAGGACTGCAAGCGCTACGGCACGCTGCCTTTCGCCGGGCTGGCACGCGCCGGCTTCATTGCGGTCCAGCTCCTCAACTCCATGGCCGCCGTCGGTCTCATCGCGCCGAGCGACCGCGACCGGTTCATGCTCGGACTCAAGACCGTCGGCAGCCGGATGGCGGGGGACTTCCGCCGCCTCGACCGTTCCGCCTTCCTTGCCGAGTACGGCCATCTGCGCCCCGGCACCTACGACATCCTGTCGCCGCGCTACGACGAGGCGCCCGATCTCTACTTCGACTGGTCGGCGCCGCGGCCGCCCGAGGCGGCCGAGAAGGATCGCTTCGCGCTCTCCCTGAGCCAGATGCGCGGCATCGAGCGCCATCTGGCGGAGCTCGGCATCGACACCAGCGTCACCAGCCTGTTCGACTTCCTCGAAAGCGCAATCGAGGAGCGCGAATACGCCAAGTTCGTGTTCTCGCGCAGCCTCAGCGACGCGCTGGTGCTGCTGCGCCAGCTCGGCGAGACGCATGGCTATTCCGCCGACGAGATGTCCTACGCGAATATCGGCGTGCTGCATGAGCTGATGGCATCGAGCGCCGATCCTGCCGAGCTGATCGGCGCGTCGATCGAGCGGGGTCGCGAGCGCCATGCGATGACCCGCAGCATCTGCCTGCCGCCGCTGATCGCCACGACCGACGACGTCTTCGCCTTCCACCTGCCGGCGACGCAGCCGAACTTCATCGGCCAGAAGGCGATCCGGGCCCCGGTCAGGGACAGCAGCGATCCCGAAGCGATGTGCGGCGCCATCGTCGCCATCCCCAGCGCCGATCCGGGATTCGACTGGATCTTCACCCGCGGGATCGCCGGCTTCGTCACCGCCTATGGCGGCGTCAACTCGCACATGGCGATCCGTGCCAATGAGCTCGGCCTGCCCGCGGTCATCGGCGCCGGCGAGGTGCTGTTCCAGCGCTGGGCCGCGGCGCGGATGCTGTTCGTCGACTGCGCAAGCCAGCAGGTCGAGATCCTGAGCTGACCATGCGCCTGCTTGCCGTCAGCCAGCGGGTCGATATCGTTCCTCGCCGTGGCGAACGGCGCGATGCGCTCGACCAGAGCTGGACCAGGCTTCTCGCCGCCTGCGGCTTCGCGGCGATGCCGATGCCGAACCATCCGGAGACGGCGGCTGCGATGTTCGGTACGGCGGGCGTCGCCGGCCTGCTGCTGACCGGCGGCAACGACCTCGCCCGCTACGGCGGCGACGCGCCCGAGCGCGACGAGACCGAGCGCGGGCTGTTGCGGCTGGCGCGCGAGCGCGGCTTGCCGGTGCTCGGCGTCTGCCGCGGCATGCAGGTGATCCAGGACAGCTTCGGCGTGACGCTGGAGAAGCTGTCGGGGCATGTCGCGGTCCGTCATCGGGTGAAAGGCGAGGCGTTCGACGCCGAGGTCAACAGCTTCCACGGCTTCGGTGCCAGGGAAACCGCGCCCGATCTCGAGGTCCTGGCGCGCGCGCCGGACGGCGTCGTCGAGTTCCTGCGCCACCGCCGCGAGCCGATCCTGGGACAGATGTGGCATCCCGAGCGCGAGTCGCCGTATCGCGACGAGGATATCGCGCGCATCCGGCGCCACTTCGCATGAAAGCGGTGATCCTCGCCGCCGGCCGCGGCAGCCGCATGGCCGGCCGTACCGACGACCGCCCGAAATGCCTGGTCGAGCTCCGCCGCCGCCCGCTGATCGACTGGCAGATCTCGGCGCTGGCCGCTGCCGGCATCGACGAGATCGGCGTCGTGCGCGGCTATCGCGGCGAGCGGCTCGCCGGCTACGGCAATCGCCGCTTCGACAATCCGCGCTGGAGCGAGACGAACATGGTGGGATCTCTTCTCGCCGCCGACGAATGGCTCGCCGTCGGCCCGGTCGTCGTCAGCTACGCCGACATCGTCTACGGCGCCGCGACGGTCGCAGCGCTTCGGTCGGCACCGTCGGCGCCGATCGCCGTCTCCTACGATCCCGACTGGCTCTGGCTCTGGAGCCGGCGGTTCGCCGATCCCCTCGCCGATGCGGAGAGCTTCCGCCTCGACGGCGACCGGATCGTGGACATCGGACGCCGCGTCGGCGACGTCCGCGAGATCGAAGGCCAGTACATGGGCCTTCTCAGGTTCGAGCCTGCCGGATGGCGGGCCGTGCGGGCGCTGCTGGGGGGCATGTCCGCCGCCGAGGTCGATCGCCTCGACATGACCTCGCTTCTCCGCCGGCTCATCGAAGCGGGAACGGCGGTCAAGGGCGTCGCCGCGGCCGGCCGCTGGGTCGAGGTCGACAGCGGTGAGGATCTCGAGCTCTACGAGCGCCTGATCGACCGGGGCGAGTTGACCCTGGTCCAGGGAACCGGGCCTCGGGCATAGTAGGGGCGTGAGCACGCCTCTCTCGCCGGACCTGCTGCTCAAGGCCTATGCCATCGGCGTTTTCCCGATGGCCGAGGGGCGTGCCGACCCGCGCATCGTCTTCGTCGACCCGGACCGCCGCGGCGTGCTGCCGCTCGACGAATTCCACATGCCTCGCAGTCTCAGGAAGACGATCAAGCGCGGCATCTTCGACGTCCGCTGCGACACGGCCTTCTCCGAGGTCCTGGCCGGCTGCGCCCAATCCACGCCGAAGCGGAAGGACACCTGGATCAACCCGGAGATCGAGCGGCTCTACAACCAGCTTTATCGCCTGGGCTTCGCGCATTCGGTCGAGACCTGGCGCGACGGCCAGCTGGTAGGCGGCCTCTACGGCGTGGCGCTGGGGGCGGCGTTCTTCGGCGAGAGCATGTTCAGCCGAGAGACGGACGCCAGCAAGGTGGCGTTGGCTTCCCTGGTCGAGCGGCTCAAGCGCGGCAGCTTCACGCTGCTCGACACCCAGTTCCTGACCGAGCACCTGGCGCGCTTCGGCGCCCGCGAGATTCCGCGCGAGCTGTACCGGACGATGCTGGAAGACGCGATCGTCCGCGACGCGGCGTTCCCGAAGACCTAGAGCTTCATTCCCAGATGTGAATGACCTTGCGGGTGCTGCGGTCCACCAGCACGGCGCGGTCGTTCACGATCGAGTAGGCGTGGAGTTCGGGCGATCCGACCTTGAGCGTCTCCGGAATCAGGTGGAGCGTCGCGTTCTGCGGAAGCTCGACGCCTTCCTCGAGCTTCAGGTTCGGGTCGAAGAACGGCACGTCCTTCTGGGTTTCCGAATACGCCCGGATCGCGACGCCCTGCTCCTTGGTCCAGGGAGGCACGGAGGCGGTGTCCGACTGCTGCGCCGACACGCCGACGCCGGCAAGGATCAGGACCGCTGCGACAGCGGAGAGAAAGGACGCCTTCATGCTGTCCTCGTCGATCTGCGGGAGAGGACCCCGCAGGAAGAGAACAGCGTCGCCGACAGCGAGGTTGCGTCTTATCCCTGCCGGCACTCCAGCACCCAGACGTCGTAGACCGGGTGCTGCAGCGGGTTGAGGGCGGGGCTGGAGGCGAACATCCAGCCGGAGAACAGCGGGCGCGGCTGCTCGCCGAGGCGAAGCTCGCGGATCTCGAGGAAGGCGGCGCTCTCCGGCGGCTCCTCGGGCGGGCGCTTGTGACAAGCTCGGAGCGTGATCTCGAGCGTGCCGAAGCGCGCCGGCCGGTCGACCTCGAGCGGGAATGTGGAGACGCGCGCCGTCACCTTGTCGAGGCCCTGCATCATCGCTGCGCGCTGCGAGAGCTGCTGAGCGGCGGCCGGGCCGGCGATGGTCAGGCAGAGAAGCGCGAGCGCCCAGATCGAGAGCGCCGAGACCTTAAGGCTTCTTCGCGGCATCCTTGCTCTGGTCCGGGCCGGAGAACATGAACTTGCCGAGCATCTGGACCAGGTCGACCGGCGACTGGGTGAACTTGATCTCGCCGCCCGGCTTGATCATGTCGGTATCGCCGCCCGGGATCAGCGCGAGGTATCGGCCGCCGAGCAGGCCTTCGCTCGCGACCTCGGCGACCGTGTCGGTCGGCAGCTTCACGCGCGGATCGATGCTCATGCGCACGATCGCGAGGTAGCGGTCGGTGTCGAGGCGCTGGTCGATCACGGTGCCGATCTTGATGCCGCTGATGCGGACGTCGGTGCCGGCCGAGACGCCGTCGACGCGGTCGAAGCGCGCCGAGACCTCGTAGCCCGAGACCGTGCGCAGGCTCGAATGGTTGTAGGCGAATGCCAGGAAGATCCCGGCGACGGCGAGGACGACCGCGCCCATCACCGTCTCGATCATGTTGCGGCCGGTCATGCCCGGAACCTCGTGCTCAGCTCGGGCGCCACGGCTCGTAGTCGCCGGTCGCCGCAGCGCGCTTGCCGCCCATCGCGACATGGCCCGGCGGGCGGTAGGCCTGGGCCGTGCCGGTCAGGTTCGGCACATGCTCCTTCTGCCAGCTCCTCTGCGCCGAGCCGCCCGCCTTGGGCGGCTCCTTCACGGTGTGATGGAGCCAGGCATGCCACTCCGGCGGCACTTTCGAGCCCTCGGCCTCGCCCTGGTACATGACCCAGCGGCGCTCCCTGCCGTCGGTGCGCTTGGCACCGCCCTTGGCGCGGTAGTACCGATTGCCGTAGGCGTCGGTGCCGACCGACTCGCCGTGGAGCCATGTGAACAGACGGGTGCCGAGACTCATGCGTCGAAAAGCCTGTTGGCGTTGAGCGCGCGGACTATGGACCGGGGACGGTCGGAGGTAAAGGGCGGCTCATGACGGCGATCTCGGTCAAGGCGGTCATCATCGAGGACGGGCGGGTCCTGCTGCTCGCCAACGACCGCGGTGAATGGGAGTTGCCGGGCGGACGCATCGATCCGGGCGAATCCGAGTCGGCGGCACTGCTCCGCGAGATCGAGGAGGAGCTCGGCGTCGTCGCCCGCCTCGGGCCGCGTCTGGCCGACGACCTGTTCGAGGTGATTCCCGGACGCCACGTGCGGATCGTCAGCTACGGCTGCGCGATTCAGGCGGAGGGCGGCCTTCGGATCTCGGAAGAGCACCGGGATCTGCTCTGGGCCCCGGTCGACGGCCTGGGTGATTTGCCGCTTCCAGGGGTCTACAGGCGCGCGATCGCCCTGTGGGCCGAAATGTGGATATCTTTCAAGAATCCCTAATTTACGGGCATATCTATGACAGTGTGATGGCGCTCATACAAAATCTTGTTGCCTCGAAAACCAATTGTGGCAGACTTCGTCCCTGTCGCGGGCGCTGTCGTCGGGGAGGCCGGCTTGGGCGTGCGCCGTCACCGAAGTCGAAGTCGTCACCGCCGCCGGTTCAGGCCGGACGGACGAGGGCCCGACTGCTGTCTGCGACCTCAAAATCTCTCGGAAATCACGCGTTTTCAAAGCGCTAGCGGCGCTATTTGATCTTTTATTTTAAGTTTGTCTGTTAGTTTTCTGTTATCGCTTGCTGAACACCATTTTACCCCTTGCCGGTCTCTCAAGACCTAGTGTAGGCTTCTCCTCCTAACGCAAGATATAGTGGTTAATCGGGGGAGCCGAGCGTATGCGCGTCACTAGGCGATTCACGACCGAGGGACAGGATCCTTTCGCCACCATCGCGTTCCGGAACGCGACCAGCGAGATCCGAAACCCAGACGGCTCCATCGTCTTTCGCCTGGCCGACATCGAGGTCCCTGAGCAGTTCTCTCAGGTCGCCGCCGACATCCTCGCGCAGAAGTATTTCCGCAAGGCCGGCATCCCCTCCGTGCTGAAGTCGGTCGAGGAGAACACCGTTCCCTCGTGGCTGTGGCGCAAGGTTCCGGACGAGGCAGCGCTCGCCAAGCTCGACAAGGACAAGCGCACGACTCACGAGAGTTCGGCGAAGCAGGTCTTCGCACGGCTCGCCGGCACCTGGACCTATTGGGGCTGGAAGGGCGGCTACTTCGACACCGAGGCCGACGCCCGCGCCTTCTACGACGAGCACTGCTACATGCTCGCGGCCCAGATGGTCGCGCCGAACAGCCCGCAATGGTTCAACACCGGGCTGCATTGGGCCTACGGCATCGACGGTCCGGCCCAGGGCCACTACTACGTCGATTTCCAGACCGGCAAGCTGGTCCAGTCCGAGTCGGCCTACGAGCACCCGCAGCCGCACGCCTGCTTCATCCAGTCGGTCTCCGACGACCTGGTGAACGAGGGCGGCATCATGGACCTCTGGGTCCGCGAGGCGCGCCTGTTCAAGTACGGCTCCGGCACCGGCTCCAACTTCTCGAAGCTCCGTGGCGACGGCGAGAAGCTGTCGGGCGGCGGCCGCTCCTCCGGCCTGATGAGCTTCCTCAAGATCGGCGACCGCGCCGCCGGCGCGATCAAGTCGGGCGGCACCACGCGACGCGCGGCGAAGATGGTCACCGTCGACATCGACCATCCCGACATCGAGACCTACATCAAGTGGAAGATGATCGAGGAGCAGAAGGTCGCTGCCCTCGTCTCCGGCTCGCGTCTCGCCGCCAAGCACCTGAACGAGGTGATGCAGGCCTGCGCCGACGGCACCGACAGCGACGACCGCTTCGATCCGAAGAAGAACAAGGATCTCAAGAAGGCCGTTCTCGCTGCCCGCAAGTCGATGATCCCCGAGAACTACGTCCAGCGGGTGATCCACTTCGCCAAGCAGGGCTTCGCGAAGATCGAGTTCCCGACCTACGACACCGACTGGGATTCGGACGCCTACCTGACCGTCTCCGGCCAGAACTCAAACAACTCGGTCCGGCTCACCAACGAGTTCTTCGACGCGGTGCTCTCCGACTCGAAGTGGAAGCTGATCCGCCGCACCGACGGCAAGGTCGCCAAGGAGCCGAAGGCACGCGAACTCTGGGACCTGATCGGCGAAGCCGCCTGGGCCTGCGCCGATCCGGGCGTCCAGTACGACACCACGATCAACCAGTGGCATACCTGCCCGGCCTCGGGGCGCATCAACGCGTCCAACCCGTGCTCCGAGTACATGTTCCTCGACGATACGGCGTGCAACCTCGCCTCGATGAACCTGCTGACCTTCCGCAAGGACGACGGCAGCTTCGACATCGGCGCCTACGAGCACGTGACGCGGCTTTGGACCGTGGTCCTCGAGATCTCGGTGATGATGGCGCAGTTCCCTTCGAAGGCGATCGCCGAGCTCTCCTACGAGTTCCGCACGCTGGGCCTTGGATACGCCAACATCGGCGGCCTGCTGATGGCCTCGGGCATCCCGTACGACTCCGATGAAGGCCGCGCCTACTGCGCCGCGCTGACCGCGATCATGACCGGCGTCGCCTACGCGACCTCGGCCGAGATGGCGGGCGAGCTCGGCACCTTCCCCCGATATGCCCAGAACCGCGATCACATGCTGCGCGTCATGCGCAACCACCGCCGCGCCGCCTATGGCGAGGCCGACGGCTACGAAGGCCTGGCGATCAAGCCGGTGCCGCTCGACGCCGAGAGCTGCCCTGACGACGCGCTGGTCGCCGCCTCCCGCCGCGCCTGGGACGAGGCGCTCCGCCTCGGCGAGATCCACGGCTACCGCAACGCGCAGGCCAGCGTGGTCGCGCCGACCGGCACCATTGGCCTGGTCATGGACTGCGACACTACCGGCATCGAGCCCGACTTCGCGCTGGTGAAGTTCAAGAAGCTCGCCGGCGGCGGCTATTTCAAGATCATCAACCGCCTGGTACCCGACGCGCTCCGCACGCTGGGTTATCCCGAGGAGCAGATCGAGGAGATCGTCGCCTACGCGGTCGGCCACGGTACTCTGAAGGACGCCCCCGGCGTCGACCACGCGGCACTCCGCGCCAAGGGCTTCACCGCCGATGCACTGACCGCGATCGAGAACTCGCTCGGCTCCGCCTTCGACATCAAGTTCGCCTTCAACAAGTGGACGCTCGGCGAGGAGTTCTGCCGGGTGAACCTGAAGATCCCGGCCGAGAAGCTGGACGAGGCGGGCTTCGACCTGCTGGCCCATCTGGGATTCAAGCGGTCCGAGATCGACGCCGCCAACACCTATTGCTGCGGCGCGATGACGGTCGAGGGCGCGCCCTACCTCAAGTCCGAGCACCTGGCGGTATTCGACTGCGCCAACCCGTGCGGCCGCATCGGCACGCGGGCGCTCT
The DNA here is from genome assembly GCA_016792585.1 of Rhodospirillaceae bacterium. Taxonomy (GTDB): domain Bacteria; phylum Pseudomonadota; class Alphaproteobacteria; order SHVZ01; family SHVZ01; genus SHVZ01. Next base: position 62,076 of record JAEULB010000092.1, on the reverse strand, counting down.
CGGTCGAGAGCCACATCCGGATGATGGCGGCCTCGCAGCCGTTCATCTCGGGCGCGATTTCCAAGACCATCAACATGCCGAACCTGGCGACGGTCGAGGACTGCAAGAACGCCTACATGCTGTCGTGGCGCCTCGGCCTCAAGGCCAATGCGCTCTACCGCGACGGCTCCAAGCTCTCGCAGCCGCTGTCGGCCGCGCTGATCGACGACGAGGACGCGATCGAGGAGATCGCCGATGCGGCGCCGATGGCGAAGGCGCCGATCATCGCCGAGAAGATCGTCGAGCGGATCGTCGAGCGGGTGGCATCCCGCCAGCGCCTGCCGCAGCGCCGGAAGGGCTACACCCAGAAGGCCTCGGTCGGCGGCCACAAGGTCTACCTCCGCACCGGCGAATACGACGACGGCAAGGTCGGCGAGATCTTCATCGACATGCACAAGGAAGGGGCGGCGCTCCGCTCCTGGGTCAACAACTTCGCGATCGCGATCTCGATCGGCCTCCAGTACGGCGTGCCGCTCGAGGAGTTCGTCGAAGCCTTCACCTTCACCCGCTTCGAGCCGTCAGGCCCGGTCGAGGGCAACGAGGCGATCAAGATGTCGACCTCGATCCTCGACTACGTCTTCCGCGAGCTCGCGATCAGCTACCTCGACCGCACCGACCTGGCCCATGTGCAGCCCGACGACCTTCTGCCCGGCGCCATGGGCTCGGGCGAGCACGAGAGCGCCCTGCCGAAGCCGGCGGCGCTGCCGGTCGACAAGCTGAGCCGCGGCTTCGTCCGCACCAACCTCGTGGTCTTCCGCGGCCGCCAGGCCGTGGTGGAAACCCCGCCGATCCTGCACGGGCACGCGGCGACGGCGCAGGCGACCGGCACGGACGGCATGGCGATCAGCTTCGCCTCGACCACCACGACCTCGCTTTCGGTCGAGCCCGAGGTGATGGCCGCGGCCGATGCCAAGCAGGCCCGGCGCCGCGAGGCCAAGCTCAAAGGCTACGAGGGCGACTCCTGCGGCGAATGCGGCAACTTCACGCTGGTCCGCAACGGCACCTGCCTGAAGTGCGACAGCTGCGGGTCGACCACCGGCTGCAGCTGACCGAAAACATCGGTTTAGTTAACAAGGCGCGGCCGAAAGGCCGCGCTTTTTGTTTCCCTCGCTCGTGATCTTTGCCTGATGCGCGAGATGAGTTAGGGTCGGCGCGACACACCGTCTAGGCGTGGACGCGGGAAGCTCAGGCTATCTCCGCGCGTCCTCGGGGGAGATGCCGCGACACCACCATGGCCAGTGACTATCTTGACGGTAAGCGCCGCTCGCTCGAACAGGCCGCCCTCACCAACGTCGTCGCCGCCAACGCCATCAATCGGGACGCGATCATCGAATTCCTCGACCAGTTCGAGATGCCGAACGCGATCACGGTGCTTCGCCGCGAGCCCAAGGACAACGCGATCCTGTTCGCGAACTTGGCCTTCACCAAGCACTACACCGGCCGCCGGCCGCAGCTCCTGCTCTCGACGGTGCTCGATTTCGTCTGCCGGCGCACCGCGGTGGTCGAGTTCGTCCGCCGGTTCCTCGACAGGCTCTTCGCCGACGGACGCAGCGTCGGCCGCATCTCGACCTATACGAACGACCGCCGGCGTTTCCTCACCAACGTGACGTCATATCGCTTCCGCGGATTCGACAACGACGACTACGCGCTGTCGTTCATCGAGCCGGTCAACGAGGTGACGAGGCGGCGGCGGAGGGGCTAGGCCCGCTCGAGATGCAGATGGCAGCAGCCTGGCTTGCCCTCGGTCCAGGTGTCGGCCGAGAACTTCACGCCGCGATTCTCGAAGACGCCGTTGTCGAAATGGCCGGCGATCTTGCAGATCGTCGCCATGTCGGCGGCCGGAAGCCCCGCTTCCTCCCAGGCCTCCTTGAGCGGGCAGACCTGCACATGGATGTGCATGCCGCCCTTTTCGTCGCGCGTGACCTTGGTCGGGAAGAGCCGGCCGTCGGCCGGCGAGACGTCAAGGAAGCGCTGGCCGATCGCCACCGGATCGGCCGGCGTGCCGCGGAAGAGGGCATCGCCCGCCGCTTCGCCCCGCCGGCGGATCGCGCGCGAGAGAAGCGTCTTCGCCTGCTCCGCACCCAACTCGGTGCGGAGCTCGTCGTAGATCGCCCAGTAGATCAGGGCGCGATTCTTGAACGCGTCCTTGAGCTCGCGTTCGAGCTGCTCGGCGTTTCGCAGGGTCAACGGAGGTCGCCCTCGTCCTTCAGCAGCTTCAAGGTCGCGCGGAAGGCGGCGGCGGTCTTCTCCAGATCGGCGTCGGTATGGACCGCCGACATGATGCCGCCGGGGCCGGCGTTGATGTCGACGCCGTTCACGAACATGCCGAGCCGGACCTTGTGCGCGATGTTGGCGGACCACGCTCCCTTCAGCTCTTCGGGATCCGTCGCGAGCGCGTCGAAGGTCTTGGGCGAGATGTCGCGGCGCTTCGGGTTGGTGAAGATGTGGAAGGCGGCATAGGTGCCGTAAGCCGCCCACGGCACGTTCTCTGCCGTGATCGCGTCGTTGAGCAGGCCGCGCAGCTTCTCGGCGGACGCGTTGGCGCGCTTGTTGGCATCGGTGGTCTTGAGGATGGTCAGCGCCGCGATGCCGGCCGCAGCCGAGATCGGGTTGGCGTTGTAGGTGCCGGGATGCTGGATCTTCTCAACGCCCTTCGCCTTCGTCTCGGCGAAGTCGAGCAGCCCCATGATGTCCTTGCGTCCGACGATGGCGCCGCCGGGAAGGCCGCCGGCGACGATCTTGGCGAGCGAGGTCATGTCGGGGATCACGCCGAGCTCGGCCTGGGCGCCGCCGCGCGAGACGCGGAAACCGGTCACCACCTCGTCGAAGATCAGGACGATGCCCTTCTCCTTGGTGATCTTGCGGAGGAAGTTCAGGAAGGAGGGCTTCACCGGCACGCGCCCGAAGCTGGCGCCGGTCGGCTCGATGATCACGGCGGCGATGTCCGGATTGGCCTCGATCGCCTTCCGGGTGCCGGCCTCGTCGTTGGTGTCGGCGAGCACCACGGAGTCGGTGACGCCCTTGATCACGCCGGCGGTCGGCGACCCGTCGAAGTGGTTGGCCATGCCCGAGGTCATGTGGTCGTGCCAGCCGTGGAAATGCATCTTGAAGCGCAGCATCTTCGAGCGGCCGGTAAAGGCGCGGGCGAGACGGAGCCCCATCAGCGTCGCCTCGGTGCCCGAGGAGGTGAAGCGCACGCGCTCGGCCGACGGCACCATCTCGCGGATCAGCTCGGCCCAGCGGACCTCGAGCGGGTGGCTGGCGCCGAAATGGCTGCCCTTCGCCGTCTGCTCCTGGACCGCCTTGGTCACCTCGGGATGATTGTGGCCGAGGATCAGAGCGCCGTGGCCGCCGAAGTAGTCGATGTACTCGTTCCCGTCGACGTCCCACTTGTGCGAGCCCTGGGCCCGGTCGACATAGAGCGAATAGGGCTCGAGATAGCGCGAATCATGGGTGAGGCCGGAGGGGAAGAGGTCGGCCGCCTGCCGGGCCAGCTTCTCCGAGCCCGGGGTCTTTTCCCGGTACTTCGAGACGATCAGGGAATTGCTGAGCCACTGTGCCGGGGCCTGGTCGGGCATCGCCCACTCCATTCAAGTCGGGGAAGTTTCGTATCGGAAATATCGCGAAGTCGGGTCCGAGGCTAGTGCTATCGGGTGGCCAAGGCAACATTCCGACCCTATATGTGGCCGCGACGGCCGAGACGGCCGACCATTCCCCCAAAATCAGGCCCGCCCGACCGGTGGTCGGCGGTGGCGCACGAGATCAAGGAAACATGAGCGGATACAGACAGGACACCTTCAGCGAGAGGCTGAAGACGGCGAACGAAGCACGGAAGAAGGCCTTGGAGAAGTTCAAGGCGCAGCCGAAGGCGGACGATCCTGAAGTCGCCGCGCGCCGGGCAGAGCGCGAGGCCATCCACGCGGCGCGCGAGGTGCGTGAGGCCGAGCGTCGTGCGGCCAAGGAGGCAGAAGCCGCCCGCAAGGCCGCCGAGGCCAAGGCCGAGGAAGAGGCGCGATGGGCCAGGGAAGCGGCCGAGAAGGAAGCCGAGGAGGCGCGCCAGAAGGCCGCCCGCGACGCGCGCTACGCCGCGCGCAAGGCCGCCAAGGCCCAGAAGAAGAAGTAGTGGCCGCCGCGGCGACAGGCGATCCCGCGGTTCCGGATTGCCGGATCTGCGGCGCCTGTTGCGCCTATTCGCGCGAGTGGCCGCGGCTGACCCTCGAGGACGACGAGGCCATCGCGCGCATTCCGCCCAGGCTGCTCGACGACGCAGCCGGTCGGATGCGCTGCGAGGGCGACCGCTGCTTGGCGTTGGCCGGCGAGGTCGGCGTCGCTACCTCGTGCAGCATCTATGAGGCCAGGCCGGAGGTGTGCAGGGCCTGCGAGCCGGGCGACGATGCCTGCACCATGGCGCGCGCGCATTTCGGCCTCGGGTAAAATCGGACTCCGCTGCGGCAAGCGCCTATAACCCCTGAGGGAAGCAACCGCCTCGCACGCTTGCGGGGCTCACCGGGGAGAGATCGACATGGCCAAAGGTCAGCAGCGCAGCAATCGCGAAGCGAAGAAGCCGAAGCAGAACAAGGTCAAGGCCGCAGCCGCTACGCCGACATTCCCGGCCTCGAAGGGCAAGCCCGCCGGGAAGAAGTAGGCGGGACCGCTGAGGCGGGAGCGAATCAGCTCCCGCCTTTCAGCCACTCCGGCCGCTCATAGGCCGGGTCAGGATAGGTATAGAAGCCCCTGTTCGTGGCGACGCCGAGTTCGCCACGCGCAACCATCTCGTAGAGTTTCTTCGGCGGCCGGTCGCTCTCGTCGCCCGACGCCGCGAAGTAGCGCTCCTCGATCTTGAGGATGGTCGCCAGGCCCACCTGGTCCATCAGCCCGAATGGGCCGTACGGCATACCGAAGGTGAGCATCCAGGCGCGGTCGATGTCCTCGGGCAGGCCGGCGCCGCGCCCCCATTGCTGCAGCACCTCCTTCTTGATCGCCCGCCAGAGGCGATTGAAGGAATAGCCCATCTGCTCGGCGCGGGTGAGGATCGGGATCATGTCGATCGCCTTCGCCCAGTCGAGTGCGAAGGCGATGGTCTCGGGCGCGGTCTTCGATCCGCCCATGATCTCGACCAGCCCCTGGGAGCGCGGATCGGTGAAGTTCATGTTGAAGAAGCGCTCCGGCCGTCCGGACGCGTCGGCGAGCGGCGTGCACAGCAGCGACGAGGTGTTGGAGCCCATATAGGCATCGGCGCCGAGGCGCTGTCCGATATCGGCATGGACCCGCTGCTTGAGCGCGAGATCCTCCGGCACGTTCTCGAAGGCGAGCTGCGCGCCGTCGAGCGCAAGATCGAGATCGGTCGTGAACGACAGGCTCTCGGTCAGGAGCCGGCGCTCCTCGCCCTCGCTCCAGCCGTGAACGGTTCCGAGCGCCACCTCCAGCACCGGGCCTGAGGTGTCGAAGGCGCGGGTCTTGATGCCGATGCGCGCGCAGGCCCAGGCGACCTTGGCGCCCATGACGCCGCAGCCGACGATCGCGATCGGCCGCGTCGGATCGAATTTCGGGAAGACCATGGTAGGCGTGACCTCGCTCTGACTTCGGTGCGAGTGTGCCGCCATTCGACCGAGGGGCAAAGAAAATGGATCGCGCCGCGGGTCTCGCGAAGGACGCACTCGTCTGGGACAATGTCTGGCCGCTCGAGCCCTGGGCCGGCAACGACTGGGACAAGCTTCCGGTCTTGGCCGCGGCCGGATGGAACCTGATCTCTCTGACCATCGCCGGCGACGACCAGAACCTGGGCCAGGCCTTCGCCCGTGTCGCCGCCGCGCACAAGCGCATCCTCTCCGATCCATCCCTGGTTCTGGTCGAGAAGGCCGACGACGTGCTTGCCGCCAAGGCCGCCGGCAAGCTCGCGGTCACGCTGCACTTCGAAGGCACCAACTGCTTCGAGCGCGACTTGAGCGTGATCGAGCCGTTCTTCCGTCTCGGCGTCCGCCACACGCTGCTCGCCTTCAACGTCTCGAACTCGGCCGGGGGCGGCTGCGCCGAGGCGTCCGATGGCGGCCTCACCAAGTGGGGCCGCAGCCTGATCGCCGAGATGGAGCGGGTCGGCATGATGCTGGACCTGAGCCATGTCGGCCTGCGCACCAGCCTGGAGGCGATGGAAGCGGCGACGCGGCCGGTGCTGTTCACGCATTCGAACGCGGCGTCGGTGCAGCCGCACTACCGCAATCTGACGGACCTGCAGATCAAAGCCTGCGCCGCGACCGGCGGGCTCGTCGGGATCTCGGGATCGAGCGACTATCTCGGCGACCTGAACGCCTCGACGGAGGCGCTGTTCCGGCATGTCGACCACGTCGTCCGGCTCGTCGGCATCGACCATGTGGGGCTCGGCCTCGACCTCGTCTTCGACGCCGAGGCGGTGACCAATTTCGCCCGGTCCCGTGCCGACGAATGGCCGCAGGCGAGGGATCCGAACTGGCCTGGCTTCCGCTACGCGCAACCGGCGCAGCTCGTCGACCTGGTGGCGCTCATGCTGGAGCGCGGCTATGGCGACGAGGATGTGAGGAAGTTCCTCGGCGGCAACTATCTCCGGCTCGCCCGCACCTTCTGGCGCTAGAGCCGCCGGCGGAGATCGTCGAGAAGCTCGCCGGAGACGACGCGCGGCACCTTGTTCTGGCCGCCGAGCTTGCCGCGCTCGCGCATCCAGTCGGCGAAGAAGCCGCGGGGGACCGCGGCGACCTCAGGCGCATCCATGCCGTGACCGCCGGCGCGATGCGCGGCGTAGTCCTCGTTGCGCGCCGCGAGGTCCGCGTCGAGCGTGCGCGCGAAACGCGCCAGCGCTTCCGGCGATGGCGGCGGATCGAGCTCGACGATGAACAGATGCCGACCGAGCGGGTGGCGGTCGTCGGGATAGAGCGCGCCGACGCTGAAATCGGCGACTATGGCGCCGATGGCCTGCGCCGCCGCGGCGACGCCGCCCTCCAGCTCCTCGCCGATCAGGTGCTCGCCGAAGGCGGAGAGCGAGTAGCTGGTGCGTCCGGTGACCAGCAGCCGCGGCGGGTCGCGGTCGACCAGGCGCACCGTGTCGCCGATGACGTAGCCGAACAGCCCGGCATTGGTCGTGAGCACGATCGCGTAGTCGACGCCGGTCTCGGCATTGCCGATCCAGTGACGTATCGGACTCGCCGATCCCAGCTCCTCGACCGGCACGAACTCGAAGAAGAGGCCGTTGTCGAGGATGAGCCGCATGCCCTCGCCGGGCCCGCGATCGGCGACGGCGATGAAGCCTTCGCTCGCCGCATAGACCTCGCGGGTCTCGGCGCGGCTGCCGTCGAGCCAGCGCTCGAAGGCGCTGCGATAGGGGGCGAAGCCGACGCCGCCATGCACGATCATCTCGAGCTTCGGGAAGTACGAGGCGAGGCGCCGCGGCCGGTCGGGGTGGAGCTGCGCCAGGCGGTCGAACAGGATCAGAAGCCAGCTCGGCGTGCCGCCGATCGAGCGGATGTCGTTAGGCGCGGCGCGGGCGATGCGATCGAGCTTCTCGTCCCAGTTCTCGAGCAGCGCCAGGTCCGGCGGCGGGAAGTAGCGGCTCTGCGCCCAGAACGGCACCTGGCTCGCGGCAATGCCGCTGAGATCGCCCGAGCGCACGCCGGGTGCGCGCTCGACCAGGCCGGTCGAGCCGCCGAGCACGAGGCTCGGCCCGCCGAAGATCCGGCTCTGGGGATTGGCCGCGAGATGCCAGGTGAGCCCGTCGAGCGCGGCCCTGGTGTTGGAGCGCATCATCTCGGAGGTCACCGGGATCCACTTGGTCGTGCCCGAGGAGGTGCCGGAGCTGACCGCGAGATGGCCGATCGACCCGGGCCAGGTCACGTTGTCGATCGCCGGGAACACCGGCCTGAACCACTCGCGCCAGAGATCCTCGTAGCGCCGGAGCGGCACCGCCGACTGGTAGGCGGCGACGGAGTCGATCGACCGGAAGTCATGGGCGCGGCCGAAACGCGTATCGCGAGCGCGATGCGACAATCGGTGAAGCTGCCGCTCTTGAGTTGCCGCGGCGTCTTGCTTCACGAGCCGCCGCCGACGATTCCATCCGTAGAGGCGAACGAGCGGCGTCGCGTCCCGCATCGGCTAGCTGCTGCGCGAGAAGATGCGGGTCAGGAACCTGCCGAGCTCGCGGTTCGACTGGGCGCGCACCTCGGCGTCGGCGCCGATCATGTAGGGACGGTTCTCGACGCAGAGGAACAGCAGCACCTTGCGGAAGAAGGGACCGGTCATGGTCAGGCTGGTACGCTCGTCGCGGACGGTGCCGTCGGGCGCGACGACGAAGCGGCACGGGTTCAGCAGCCGGCCGATCGGACGGAGCGGGCCGCTGCCGTCCCATTGATGCACGGCGGTCGGGTAGACCACGGTCTCGACCGGGCTGCCGCCGGCACGGAAGTCATCGGCGGCGGCGTTGCAGCGCTCGGCGTCGATCAGCTCGTCGCCGCCGCCCCACAGCATCAGCAGCGGCGCGCCGGTGGTGCGCCGGTCCTCGAAGCGCGCGATGCAGGGGCCGTAGAAGGCGACGTGGCCGGCGAAGCGCAGCCCCGAGGGCGACAGCTTGTCGGCGACCGCGGCGTTCAGTGCATACATCGTCGACATGCCGCCATAGGAGAAGCCCACGAGCGCCACGCGCTTCGGGTCGATCTCCGGCCTCTCGGTCAGGAAGGCCAGGCCCGCATAGGCGTCGGCCAGCACCATCGATTCGGTGATCTCGAGCAGGCGCGCTATGAAGCTGGTGGCGCGGTCGCGGCGCGCGGCGAAGCTGTCGATGACCAGCGCCGCGATCCCCATCGAAGCCAGCTGCGGGCCATAGGTCAGCTCGCGTGCGTAAAGCACGCCGCCTGAGCCGTGCAGCATGATCACCGCCGGCACCGAGCGCGGCGCGGCACCCTTGGCATCGGCCGGAAGATAGAGGCGCGCTTGCGCGGTGGTGGGCTCGGCATTGCCGAGATCGGCCGGGCTGAAGGGGCTCGATGACGGGAAGGTGACGTCCAGTGCGCGAACGCTCGAGGTGTCGGCCGGCCAGGGATCGCGGACCTGCCACCCGGCCCTGGCCGAGGCGGCCGAGAGCGCGAGGATCGCCAGGACCAGCAGAAAACGCACTTGCCGTCAGCCCTTGAGGATCGATCCGAGCACGCCACGCACGATCTGCCGGCCGATGGCCGAGCCGATCGAGGAGCTGACCGAGCGTACGACGCTCTTGATGGCGGTTTCGGTGACGGTCTGGCGCTGCCGGCCGGCCGGCGCCTGACGCGGCAGGCGGCCCGTGGGGATCCGTGTCGGCGTCGGCGCAGGGGCCGGTGCCTCGCGCGGCGCCCCCCAGGGATTCGAACTCCCCGACGGTGCCGGCGACTTGCCCCACGGGTTGCTCGACGGCGCCGGCTCGGACGATCTGGAGAGCTGTTCGAATGCCGACTCGCGGTCGACCGCCTGGTCGTAGCGGGTGCCGATCGGGCTCATGCCCAGGGTAGCGCGCCGCTCGTCGATCGTGATGGCGCCGAGGCGCGAGGCCGGCGGCCGGATCATCGTGCGCGCGACCGGCATCGGCGTGCCCCGCGCATCCAGCAGCGAGACCAGCGCCTCGCCGATCGCGAGCTCACCGATGGTCTTTTCGGTATCGAGGCCGGGGCTGGCGCGGAAGGTCTCGGCGACGGCACGCACCGCTTTTTGGTCTCGCGGCGTGAAGGCGCGGAGCGCGTGCTGGACACGGTTGCCGAGCTGGCCCAGCACGCTCTCCGGCAGGTCGAGCGGGCTTTGGGTCACGAAGAAGATGCCGACGCCCTTGGAGCGGATCAGCCGCACCACCTGCTCGACCTTCTCGACCAGCGCCGGCGGCGCGTCCTTGAACAGGAGATGCGCCTCGTCGAAGAAGAAGACGAGCTTCGGCTTGTCGAGGTCGCCGGCCTCGGGCAGCGCCTCGAACAGCTCGGAGAGCAGCCAGAGCAGGAAGGTCGCGTAGAGGCGGGGCCGCTGGATCAGCTGGTCGGAGGCCAGCACGTTGATCGCGCCGCGTCCCTGCGCGTCGCACATCAGAAGGTCGTTGAGGTCGAGCGCCGGCTCGCCGAAGAACAGGTCGCCGCCCTGCTCCTCGACCTGCAGCAGCGCCCGCTGGATCGCACCGACCGATTGCGATGAGACCATGCCGTAGCTGGCGCGGAGCTCCTCCGCGTTCTCGGCGACGTGCTGGAGCAGCGCGCGGAGATCCTTGAGGTCGAGCAGCAGGAGCCCGTCGTCGTCGGCGAGCTTGAAGGCGAGCGCAAGCACGCCCTCCTGCACCTCGTTCAACCCGAGGAGGCGCGCCAGCAGCAGCGGGCCCAGCTCCGAGATCGTGGCGCGCAGCGGATGCCCCTGCTGGCCGAGCAGATCCCAGAACAGCACCGGATAGGCCTGGGGCCGGTAGCCGGCGGGGCCGGTCGTCTTCGCGCGCTCGACGAATTTCGCGTCGCCGCGGCCGGGCTGGCTCATGCCGGCGAGGTCGCCCTTCACATCGGCGACGAAGACCGGCACGCCGGCTGCCGACAGGCCCTCGGCCAGGCCCTGCAGGGTCGCGGTCTTGCCGGTGCCGGTTGCCCCGGCGATCAGGCCGTGGCGATTGGCCATCGCCGGCAGCAGATGCACCGGGTCCTTCGCCTTGCCGATCAGAATGGGTTCCGCCATCGACGCCACCTCATTTCCCCGCCATCCCAAAGCGGATATCGTGCGCGCTCCCCCGTTTCAAGAGGAGCATCGCGTATGTCCGGGCGCATCGAGGAGAGGCTGAAGGAACTGAAGATCGAGCTGCCGAAGGCGGCGGCGCCCGCGGCGAACTACGTTCCCTACACGATCTCGGGGCGGCTGCTGTTCGTCGCCGGGCAGGTTCCGTTCTGGAACGGCGAGCTCAAGAAGGACTGTGTTGGCACCGTCGGCCAGGATCTCTCGCTCGAGCAGGGGGTCCTGGCGGCCCGGATCTGCGCGCTGAACCTGATCGCCCAGGCCAAGGCCGCCTGCGGCGGCAACCTCGACAAGGTCGGCCGGGTTCTGAAGCTCGTGGGCTTCGTCCAGTGCACGACCGGCTTCAAGGATCAGCCGAAGGTGATCAACGGTGCGTCCGACCTGATGGTGCAGGTATTCGGCGATCTCGGCCGCCATGCGCGCGTCGCTGTCGGAACCAACGCGCTGCCCCTGGGCGTCGCCGTCGAGGTCGAAGGCACCTTCGAGCTTCTGTAAAGGCGATGGACGGCGACGGGCAGGTCACGGTCCGCGTCGCCGAGCGCATCGATGATATCGATGCGGCCGAGTGGGATGCCTGCGCCGGGCCGGAGAATCCGTTCCTCTGCCATGCCTTCCTCTCGGCGCTCGAGGCGTCGGGCAGCGTCTCGCCGGATACCGGCTGGCTGCCTCAGCACCTGATCGCCGAGGGCGACGGCGGCACGGTCCTCGGCGTCGTCCCCGCTTATCTCAAGAACCACAGCCAGGGCGAATACGTCTTCGACCACGGCTGGGCCGACGCCTACATGAAGGCGGGTGGCCGCTACTATCCCAAGCTCCAGATCGCGGTGCCTTTCACGCCGGCGACCGGCCGGCGCATCCTCCTGAAGCCCGGCGTCGATCCCGGCCTCGCAGTCCAGCTTGCCGGCGCCTCGCTGACGCTGGCCCAGCAGCGCCGCGCCTCCTCGGTGCATATCACCTTCCCGACCGAGGACGAGTGGACGCGGCTCGGTGCCGCCGGATGGATCCGGCGCATCGGCATGCAATACCACTGGACCAATCAGGGTTATCGGAGCTTCGAGGATTTCCTGAACGCGCTGGCGTCGCGCAAGCGCAAGACGCTCCGCAAGGAGCGGAAGGAGGTCGCCGACAGCGGCATCAGGGTGCGCGCGATTACCGGATCGGAAATCCGCGAGGAGCACTGGCGGACCTTCTTCCGCTACTACCTCGACACGGTCGACCGCAAATGGGCGCACGCGTATCTCAACGAGGCCTTTTTCCTCCGCCTCGGCGAGACCATGGCCGACAAGATCGTGCTGGTGATCGGGGAGGCGGGCGGCAGGATGATCGCCGGCGCGCTGAACCTGCTCGGCACCGAGGCGCTCTACGGCCGCAACTGGGGCGCCGATGGCGACTACAAATTCCTGCATTTCGAGGCCTGCTACTACAAGGCCATCGACGTCGCGATCGAGCGCGGCCTGAAGCGGGTCGAGGCAGGTGCGCAGGGCCCCCACAAGATCCAGCGAGGGTACCTGCCGACCCGGACCTACAGCCTTCACCATATCTTCGACCAACGGCTGGCGAAGCCGGTCGAGGACGCGCTCAAGCGCGAGCGCCAGCACATGGCGCTCGAGATCGAGCGGCTGATGGAGTTCTCGCCATTCCGAAAGGAAAACGGCGAGTGAAATAGTCCTCGCCTGGGCCGCTTGAAATCGAGTATCCCGGCGGCCCAAACTGGCTCCAGTTGGTCATCCCCTCCCAGGAGAGAAAGATGCGCATTACCCGACGTGAATTCGCGCTGACGGCCGCCGCCGCGGCGCTGATCGGCCGCGATGCCTTCGCCCAGGCCCCGGCCTTCTTCCGCATCGGCACCGGCGGCACCGCCGGCACCTACTATCCGATCGGCGGCATCATCGCGAACGCGATCTCGGCCCCGCCGCGTCTCGTGCTGACGGCCCAGGCCTCGAACGGCTCGGTCGCCAACGTCAACGGCATCCTCTCGGGCGCGCTCGAGTCCGGCTTCGCCCAGGCCGACGTCGCCCATTGGGCGCATACCGGCACCGGCCTGTTCGAGGGCAAGGAGAAGGCGGCCGACCTCCGCCTGATCGCGAACCTCTATCCCGAGAGTATCCACCTGGTCGCGGCGAAGAGCGCCAACATCAAGACCCCGGCCGACCTCAAGGGCAAGCGCGTCTCGCTCGACGAGCCGGGATCGGGCACGCTGGTCGACGCCAAGATCATCCTCGAGGGCTATGGCCTCTCGGAGAAGGACGTGAAGGCCGATTACCTGAAGCCGAACCAGGCAGCCGAGAAGATGCGCGACGGCGGCATGGACGCCTTCATCTTCGTCGGCGGCTACCCGACCAGCGCGATCACCGAGCTCGCGGCCGCGGGCCCCGGCATCGACATCGTGCCGATCGACGGCCCGCAGGCGGAGGCCATCCGCAAGAAGTACTCGTTCTTCGCCGCCGACGAGATCCCGGCCAACACCTACAAGGGTGCGGCCGCGGCGAAGACCCTTGCGGTCGGCGCGCAGTGGGTTACCTCGGCCAAAGTGCCGGAGGCGCTGGTCTACGACATCACCAAGGCGCTGTGGAGCGACAAGACCCGCGCCGCGCTCGATGCCGGCCACGCCAAGGGCAAGTCGATCGTCAAGGCGACCGCGACCGCCGGCCCGAGCGTGCCGTGGCACCCGGGTGCTGCGAAGTTCTACAAGGAAGCCGGCCTTCTGAAGTAGGCCTCGCCGCATAGCCGTTCTCAAGGCCCCTCTCCGGCGCAGGCTGGAGAGGGGCCTTCCTTATCCGTCCCGATTTCGATGAGCGTTCCCATGTCGACCACCGCCGCCGCGATCACCGAAGCCCGCGCGCTCGAGGAGAAGTTCGATCCCGAGATGCGCTTTCGGCCGCTGACGCCGACGGCGGGCTGGATCGTCGGGATCCTGCTGCTGACGCTCTCGGGCTTCCACTACTACACGGCCGGCTTCGGGCTGCTGCGCGAGACCACGCATCGCGGCATCCACATGGCCTTCGTGATCGGGATGATCTTCCTGGTCTTCCCGTTCCTGAAGGCGCACGAGAACCGCGAGCCGACGGTGGCGTGGTGGCGGCCCTTCGGCATCTCGATCGTCGACTGGGCGCTGGCGATCGCCGCCGCGGTCGCCAGCCTCTACGTGCCGTGGATCTTCGCCGATCTCGCCTTCCGCGTCGGCAACCCGCTGTTCGTCGACGTGGCGATGGGAACGATCCTGATTGTCGTGCTGCTGGAGGCGACGCGCCGGGGCGTTGGCTGGCCGCTGCCGGTGATCGCCATCCTGATGATGCTCTACGCCTATTTCGGCCCCTCGATGCCCGGCATCCTGCAGCACCCCGGCGCGACGTGGGGTAACATCGTCAACCACCTGTATCTCACCAGCCAGGGCATCTACGGCATCGCGCTCGGCGTGGTCGCCACATACGTCTTCCACTACGTGCTGTTTGGCGTGCTGGCGACGCGGATCGGCTTGGGTCAGCTTTTCATCGACCTCGCCTCGATCGTCGCCGGCCGCTATGCCGGCGGCCCGGCCAAGGTCTCGATCTTCGGCTCGGCGATGTTCGGCATGATCTCGGGCTCGTCGATCGCCAACACCGTTACCGTCGGTTCGTTGACCATTCCGGCGATGATCCGGCTGGGCTATCCGCGCCACTTCGCCGCTGCAGTGGAATCGACCGCCTCGACCGGCGGCCAGATCACGCCGCCGATCATGGGTGCGGCCGCGTTCCTGATGGTCGAGTTCCTGAACGTCTCCTACACCAGCGTGATCCTGGCGGCGATCGTGCCGGCCTTCATGCATTTCTTCGGCGTCTTCTGCCAGGTGCATTTCGAGGCGAAGCGCACCGGCATGCGTGGCCTCCGCGCCGACGAACTGCCGAATGCGGCCGAGGTGCTGCGAAAGGGCTGGCAGACGGTAATGCCGCTGGCGGCCCTGCTGCTGATCCTGTTCTCGGGCTTCACGCCGTACCTCGCGGCCTTCTGGGGCATCACCTGCTGCCTCGTCGTCGGGCTCGGCCGGATGCCGGCCGTCACCGTCGGCTATTTCGCGGCACTGGTGCTGTCGGTCGTCTTCGGGGTCACCACCAACCTGTGGTTCTCGCTGCCGATGATCGGCGTCGTCGCGGTGCTCGCGGTCCATGCCTGGCTCTCGACCGACGAAGGCAAGGCGCGGGTGATCGACATGGTCGATTCCTTCGTCGTCGGCGCCAAGTACGCGATCTCGGTCGGTGCCGCGGCGGCGACCGTCGGCATCATCGTCGGCATCGTCACGCTGACCGGCGTCGGCTTCAAGATCTCGTTCATCGTCACGAGCTTCGCGAGCGAACTCGGCGGGCTGACCCTGTCGCTGCTGCCGGTCGGCTGGTTCACCGAGAACGGCGCGACGCTGTTCTTCACGCTGATCATGACCGGCTTCGTCTGCATCCTGCTCGGATGCGGCGTGCCGACCACGGCCAACTACATCATCATGGTGACGGTCGCCGCACCGGCGCTCGGCATGCTTGGCGTGCAGCCGATCGTCGCGCACTTCTTCGTCTTCTATTACGGCGTGCTCGCCGACATCACCCCGCCGGTGGCGCTCGCGGCCTATGCCGGGGCCAGCATGGCCGGTGCCGACCCGTTCAAGACCGGCAACACCGCCTTCCGCCTCGGCCTCGGCAAGGTGTTGGTGCCGTTCGTCTTCGTCTACGGTCCGGCGATGCTGATCGTGACGCCGGAGTTCACCTGGCCGGCCTTCATCCTCACGACGCTCGGCTGCGCCGCCGGCATCGTGCTGCTGTCGATGGCCTTTGGCGGCTACGGCATCGCGCCGCTGGCCGGATGGGAGCGAATCGTGCTGGGAGTCGCGGCGCTGCCGACGATCGCGCCGGGCCTTCCGAGCACGCTCGCCGGCCTCGCCGTCGCAAGCCCGATCCTGATCCGCCAGGTGATCAAGAATCGCGCGGCCAAGCCGTCGACGGCAGGCTAGGCGCCGTCGGAAAGGCGGCCGAACACCGCGCCGCCGAGAATCATGTCGATGGCGCTGCCGTCGGCTGCGAGCGGCATCAGCACCCGCTCGTAGCGATAGACGCGGCGGTCGCGGCCGACGAATTTGCTGCGGTGGCAGAGCGGGTGGCGCGTCCGCATCGTCTCGCGATAATGGCCGATGATCGTCTCGCGCATCGCTGGCGCGATGGTGGCATCGAGATCGCGGCCGGTGTCGTCGCTGGCGGCGTGATTGACGATGTGGGTCCCGATCAGCCGCCAGCGGAACCGGCGGCCGTCGTCGAGCACGTCGGCAAGGAAGATGTGCGGCAGCAGCGTCGCGCCGATCTCGACCGGATCGACATGCTGGCGTCCCGGAAGCCCGGCCGGAACCAGACGGCGCCAATAGGCGACCAGCCGGGCCAAAAGACCTGACGGCTCGATCGTCTCGAAGACCGAATCCTGAAGATCAGGCGACGCCAAACACCATCTCCGACCCTTGCTTGCCAGCCTTCGGCGCGCGGGACGCCGAAGGGTGGCAGCAAACGAGCTTATGAGCTTAGTTATAGGTTAAGCAGGGGGAGGTGACGGGGATCACGTCGTGTGAGGCTGCGGGCTGAAGACCGCCGCGCCCAGCACCGTGTCGATCCAGGTGCCGTCGGCGGAAAGCACCGGAAGCAGCAGGCGTTCGTAGCGGTAGGTGCGCTGATCGCGCCCGATGAAGCCGCCGCGATGGCTGAGCGGCCGGCGCTCCCGGATCACCTGCTTGTACTGGCCGATGATGGTGTCGCGCATCGCCGGCGCGATGCTGATTCCAAGGTCGAGGCCGGTATCGTCGGTGCCGGCCTGGCGGACGATGTGCTGGCCGATCAGCCGCCAGCGGAACCTGCGGCCGTCATCGAGGACGTCGACCAGGAAGACATGCGGCAGCACCGCCGGGCTGATCTCCATCAGGTCGATCTGGGTGCGGCGAGGCACCTCGCCGCCGGCGAGCCGCTGCCAGTATGCGAGCAGCTGGGCAAGCCGTCCCTGCGGCTCGATCTCCTCGAAGACCGGCTCAGGCACCGGGCGAGCCCTAGAGCGCCTTCACAGCAGCAAGCACGTCATCGACATGGCCCGGCACCTTGACCTTGCGCCAGACGTTGCGGACCACGCCCTTCGCATCGATCAGGAAGGTCGCGCGCTCGATGCCCATGTACTTCCGGCCATAGAGACTTTTCTCGACCCAGGTGCCGAAGGCTTCGCAGGCCTTGCCTTCGGTGTCGGACATCAGCGGGAAGGAAAGGTCGTACTTGGCGGCGAACTTGTCGTGGCTTGCGACCGTATCCTTGGAGATGCCGATCACCTCGGCGCCGGCCTTCCTGAACTTCGCCATCGCCGCCTGGAAGTCCTGAGCCTCCTTGGTGCAGCCCGAGGTGTTGTCCTTCGGATAGAAATAGACCACCACCGGCTTTCCCTTGAGCTTGGAGAGCGCCAGCTCGCCGCCGCCTGAGACCGGAAGAGTGACGGCGGGAGCCTTGTTGCCGGCATCGAGGGTCATGAGGTCATTTCCTTCTTCTTGAGCGCTTCGGACGGCTCGTCGACGATCCGCCGATAGAAACCACGAACCCAGGCGGCCGTCGTCTCGACCTTGGTCGCGAGGGCATCGAAGTCGACGGCGCCGCCCGCCTTGATCAACGCGCGACGTACGCCCTCCGAGGCAGTCGAGGGATCGAAGTCGCCGCCGGTGGTGACGCGAAGAAATCCCTGTAGCCGGCGCCAGAGCCGCATCGCCTCGATCAGGCGGTCGGCGTCGGTGCGATCCAGCGCGCCGGCATCCGCGAGTCGGCCGATGGCGTCGGTGGTGTTGGCGGCGAGCACTTCGGGATTCCTCGGGGCGTGGAGAAGCTGGAGGTACTGGGCGATGAACTCGATGTCCACCATCCCGCCGGGGCGGTGCTTCACTTTCCAGGGAGACGTCTCGGGATGCTCCTTCGCCATGCGCTGGCGCATGTCGGCGACGTCGGCGAGGAGCTTGTCGGAATCGCGCGGGCTGGTGAGGATGCTCCTCACAGCCGCGGCGGCGGCCTCCCTCAACGGCGCTGGCCCCGCGATCGGACGCGCCCTCGTCAGCGCCATGTGCTCCCAGGTCCAGGCCTCGGTCATCTGGTAGCGGACGAAGCCGTCGAGGTTGGAGGCGATCGGCCCCTTGTTGCCCGACGGGCGGAGCCGCATGTCGACTTCGTAGAGCGAGCCTTCGGCGGTGCGCACCGTCAGGCCCGAGATCAGCCGCTGGCTCCAGCGCCCGAAGTAGAGGCCCGCCTGCAGCGGCTTGGCCCCATCGGACTCGAGATCGACCGGCGCGTCGTAGACGAAGATCATGTCGAGGTCGGAGCCGATGTTCATCTCGCCGCTGCCGAGCTTGCCGAGGGCGAGCACGGCCATGCCGGCATCCGGCACGCGGCCGTGCGCCTCGGTGAGAAGGCGTCCGGTCCGCTCGGTCAGCCGGTCGACGACCGCCTCGGCGATGTCGGTGATCGCCGGCGCCAGCTGATCGGCGTCGCTGTCGCCCGACAGCACGTGGAGGCCCAGCGCGAACTTGCGGTCCTCGGCCCAGCGTCGGGTGAGGTCGAGCACCGCCTCGTAGCCGTCGGCGTCCTCGAGCGCGCGGTCGAGCTCGGCCTTCAGCGCCTCGACGCCGGGCGGTGCCGCCATCGTGCCCGGGGTCAGGACCGCCTCGAGCCGGGTCGGACGATTGCCGAGCGCCTCGGCGAGATGCGGCGCCGACCCCATCACCTCCGAGAGGAGTTCCAGCAGGCGCGGATTCTGATGCAGAAGCGAAAAGACCTGCACGCCGGCGGGCAGCGCCTTCAGGAACGCATCGAAGCGAAGGAAGGCGCCGTCGGCATCCGAGGTCTTGGCCAGTGAGCCCAGCAGGGCCGGCATCAGCTCGGTCAGGATCTGGCGCGCCCGCTCGCTCCGCGTCGCGCGGTAGCGGCCGTGGTGCCACCCGCGCACGGTGGCGCACACCATCGAGGCATCGCGATATCCGAGCTTGGTCAGCGTCTCGATCGTGCCCGGATCGTCCTCGGTGCCGGTGAAGACCAGGTTGCCGGGGCCCGAAAGGCTGGGAGCCTCCTCGAACAGCCGCGCGTAGCGGCGCTCGACCCGCTTCAGCACCTTGGTGATCGCGGTCCCGAAGGCATCGGCATTCGCATGGCCAAGGAACGCTGCGAGCCGTTCCAGCCCGGCCGCGTCCGCCGGCAGCGTCTGCGTCTGCTCGTCGGCGATCATCTGCAGACGGTGCTCGGCGGTCCTGAGCGTGAGATAAGCGTCGGCGAGATCGTCGGCGGCCTCGCGGGTGACGTGATCGGAGGCCACCAGCGCGTTCAGCGCCTCGATCGTCGGACGCACGCGCAAGGACGGGTCGCGGCCGCCCCAGATCAGCTGCTGGGTCTGGGCGAAGAACTCGATCTCTCTGATGCCGCCGCGGCCGAGCTTGAGGTTGTGGCCGGCGACTGCGATGTCGGCGCCGCCCTTGGCGGCATGGATCTGGCGCTTGATCGAGTGGATGTCGCGGATCGCGGCGAAGTCGAGATGCTTGCGCCAGACAAACGGTTTCAGGTGCTTGAGGAAGCGCTTGCCGGCGGCGAGGTCGCCGGCGACCGGGCGGCCCTTGATCATCGCCGCCCGTTCCCAGTTCTGGCCGAGGCTCTCGTAGTAGACCTCGGCGGCGCCGACCGAGATCGCGACCGGGGTGGCACCCGGATCGGGGCGGAGGCGAAGGTCGGTGCGGAAGACGTAACCCTCGGATGTCCGCTCCGACAGGATCTTCACCATGTCGCGCACCAGGCGCACGAAGCGCTGCTGCAGGTCGTCGACCTCGGCGAAGCCGGGCATGGTCTCGTCGTAGAAGACCATCAGGTCGATGTCGCTCGAATAGTTGAGCTCGCGCGATCCGAGCTTCCCCATCGCCAGCACGAACAGCCCGGCGCCCTCCGAGGGCGGCTCGGTCTGCGGCAGCGGCACCTTGCCGCTGGCGCGCAATTTCCTGAGCAGGTGGTCGACGGTCGCCTGCAGCGCCGCCTCGGCGAGGTCGCTCAGCCCCCTCGTGACCTTCTCGACCGGCCAGAGCCCGGCGAGGTCGGCGAGCGCGATCGCCAGCGCCGCCTTCCGCCGGGCCCGGCGGAGCCCGGCCATCAGCGCCGCCTGGTCTTCCTCGGTCCCAAGCGGCGGAATCGATGCCAGCGCCTCGGCGAGGCCGGCCTCGGGTCCGCTTTCGGCGAGGCCGAGGGTGAAGGGGATCTCGGCCAGAAGACATTCGGTGAGGAACGGGCTCGACCCGAAGACCGTTGTCAGCAGCGAACCAGCGTCGGGATCCTCGATCAATGCCAGCGCGGCGGCCCTCTGGTCCTCGTCGTCGAGGTCGGAGGCCCGCTCCAGCCAGCGGTCGCGGGCGACCTTGGCCAGGGCCGGATCGGCCGGCCTCGGGGTTAGGTCGGAAGGTGCGAATCGGAGTAAGCTTGTCATCGAAGGAGGCGTTCCGCGCGGGCGAAGGTGCGGGAGCCGTCGGGTGACCGTCAAGCCGCGAGTGCCGTCCTAGAATGTCCAAGGTCGTGATCAAGGCGATCGAGATCGTGGGCGGCCTTGTCGCCGGCCTGATGATCGCGGCCGCGCTGCTGTTCTGGCGGCTGAATCAGGGACCGATCCCGCTCGATGTGCTCACCCCCCACCTCGAGCAGGCGCTCAGGGTCGACGACAAGGGGCTGAGGGCCCGGATCGGCTCGACCCGGCTGGTCTGGGCCGGGTGGGAGCGCGCCGTCGACCTGCGCGCCAGCGACGTCCAGGCGATCGCCCCCGACGGCGGCGTCGTCGCCGCCCTTCCCGACATCGCGATCCGGCTCAGCCTGACCGAGCTCGCGCGCGGCCAGATCCGCCCGACCGAGGTCGAGCTGGTGCGCCCGAGGCTCCGGCTCAACCGCGCCGCCGACGGCCGCATCGATCTCGGCCTCGGCGAGAGCGGCGACACGGGGGATTCCGGCCTGCTGCTCGCGGCGCTGCTCGACGATCTCTCCGGGCCGAAACGCTCGGGCGCCTGGGTCGGCATCCTCGATCGCGTGATCATCACCGGCGCCGACCTATCGGTCAGCGACCTCGCCGAGGGCATGCTGTGGCGGGCGACCGATGTCGACTTGCGCTTCGAGCGTAACGCCGACGGGCTCAGGATCCGGGTCGAAGGCAATGCCGAGATCGGCGGATCCAAGACCCGGATCGACGGCGCCGGGCGCTATCTCGCCTCCGCCGGCACGATCGAGACCCAGTTCCAGCTGAGCCGCTTCGAGCCGGCGAGCCTGGCCGCGCGCTTTCCCGACTTGAAGCGCATCAAGCTCGCGATCGACGGCAGCCTCCAGGCGGTCCTCGACCGCCAGGGCCGCGTGCTGTCGGCGCGGATCGAAGCCGCCGCCGGCCCGGGCGCGATCGAGCTGCCGGAATTCTATCGCGAGGACCTGCAGATTGCGGGCGCGCAGGTCCGCGCCCGCTTCGAGCGCGCCGGCGAGACGATCGAGATCGAGCGCGCCATCGTCGATCTCGGCGGACCGGTGCTGCGGGCCTCGGCACGCGTCTCCGGCCTCGTCGGCCGCGGGCTGCTCGAGGCCGATGCGGTGGTCGAGGGCATGGAGGTCGATCGGCTCCAGCACTACTGGCCGGCGAAGCTGGCGCTCAACGCGCGGCGCTGGGTGACCGAGAACATCAGCCACGGCATCGCCCGCGAGGCGCGGATCAAGCTCACCGGCGAGCTCAATGACCTGAAGGATCTTTCGGTCCGGTCGGTGTCCGGCGGCATCGCCTACGAGAACCTGACCGTCCGCTACCTCAACCCGATGCCGCCGGTGCGCCAGGTCCGCGGCACCGCGACCTTCACCGATGCGCGCTTCGATCTTGCGATCGCCGGGGGCTCGCTCGACGGCCTCCGCGTCGGGCCGTCGGCCGTGGCGCTCTCCGGCCTCGACAACGATCGCGAGCGCGCCGAGATCGAGGTCGTGGCGTCGGGTCCGGTCAAGGATGCGCTCAAGCTGATCGACTCGAAGCCGCTCGGGTACACCTCGAAGATCGGCATCCAGATGGATGGCGTCGCCGGCGACGCGGCAATCCGGCTCCGCTTCGCCTTCCCGCTGATCTCGAACCTGAAGCTCGAGCAGGTGGCGCTGTCGGCGGCGGCGAACCTGCGCGGCGTGGCGGTTCCCAAGGTCGTGCGCGGCTGGAACGTCAGCGAGGCCAAGGGCAACCTGTCGCTCGACGGCCGCGGCATGACGGTCAAGGGCGACGGCCGCCTTCAGGGCGTGCCGGTGGTCTTCGAGTGGCGGGAGAACTTCGACGATGCGCCGCAGGTGCGTCGTCGCTTCGAGGTGACCGGCCGAGCCGACGACGCCGGCCGGAAGGCGCTCGACCTGCCGCTGCTGGAGAAGGCGAGCGGGCCGATCGACGCGCATGTGATCGCCGAGCAGCGGCCGAACGGAACCAGCGACATCGACGTCAGCCTGGACCTGGCCCAGGCCAAGGTCCGCTTCGACGAGATCTCGTGGCGCAAGCCCGCCGGCAAGCCGGCGAAGTCGAGCTTCGTCCTCAAGCTCGATCGCGCCAACCTGACCTCGCTCGAAGGCCTCAAGGCGAACGCCGACGACCTCGACCTCACGGGCCGCATCACCTTCAACAAGGACACGGACATCCAGACCCTGGAGCTGACCCGGCTCAAGGTCGGGTCCAGCGACGTCCGGGTCGGCGTCGGCCGCCGGCCGCAGGGAGGCTATGCCGTCGGCGTCGCCGGCGACCGGCTCGATCTCCGGCCGCTGTTCGCCGAAGACGACGATCCGCAGCCGAAGAAGCGGGGGCCGGCGCTGGGCGTCGAGATCCAGGTGGCCGAGCTTCGCGTCAGCGACGACCGCGCGTTCTCCCAGGTGCGGGCCTCGCTCGAATCCGACGGCCTCGTGTGGCAGCGGATCGGTGCCGAAGGCCGGGTCGGATCGGAAGGCCGCTTCGCGCTCGACATGTCGGCGGCCGACAAGGGCCACCGCTTCCATCTGACCTCGCTTGATGCGGGTGCGATGCTGAAGTCGCTGGGATTCTACAACCACATGGTCGGCGGCCGGCTGGTGCTCGACGGCACTGCCGACATCGACGGCAAGGGCCTGCCCTTCGAAGGCGACCTGACCATTACCGACTTCAAGGTGGTGCAGGCGCCGGCACTAGCCCGGCTGGCCTCGCTGGCTTCGTTCTCGGGCATCGTCGAGACGCTGTCCGGCTCGGGCATCGGCTTCCAGCGGCTCACCGCCAAGCTGGTGCAGACCGAGAAGCGGATCACGTTCAAGGACGCGCTCGCCGCCGGCAGCTCGATCGGCGTCACGTCCAATGGCTGGGTCGAGCGCAAGACGGACATCGCCGAGATCGAGGGCACGGCGGTGCCGGCCTACACGCTGAACCGCGTGATCGGCGCCATCCCGCTCATCGGAACGATTATCACCGGCGGTCAGAACGAGGGCATTGTCGCCGCCGACTTCCGCATCACCGGGCCGCTCGAGCAACCCGAGGTCAGCGTCAACCCGCTGTCGGCGCTGGCGCCGGGCATCCTTCGGCGAATTGTCAGGTTTCTCGGCGGGTTCGAAGGCGAGGACGAGCGCCCGGAACCGGCCAACCGCTAGGGGCGAGCGCCCTTAAACAAGCCTTGAGTGGACGCTCGCGTTCGGCCACGCTATCCAGTGCACGCCGGCAACGACCGGTCCTAAGGCGAACTTCCCAAAGGGAAGTTCCATCCATAAGCACTGGAGGCTTCGATGCGTCGCCTGCTCGCCCCGAGCTTGATCCTTGCCGCTACCCTCGCCGCCGCGTCCGCGCATGCCGCGACGCCCAAGGACGCCTTGGTCATGGCATGGAACCTGGATGCGCTGATCACACTCGACCCGGCGCAGATCGGCGAGGTCAACGGCAACGATATCATGATCAACGTCTGCAACCGCCTGGTACAGCCGAACATCAAGGATGTCGCCAAGATCGAGCCGCAGCTCGCCGAGAGCTGGTCGACCTCGGCCGACGGCATGACGCTGACCTTCAAGATGCGCAAGGACCTCAAGTTCCCGTCCGGCAAGGCCGCGACCGCGCATGACGCCGCCTGGTCCCTGAAGCGCGCCATCCACCTCAACTTCGGCAACGCCGCCAACCTCAAGGAGTGGGGCTTCAGCTCCGAGAAGGCCGACCAGCAGTTCGTCGCCACCGACGACCACACGCTCGTGGTCAAGATGGACAAGCCCTATCCGGTCGGCCTGGTGATGTCGGCGGCGTTCTCCAGCAACGTCGCCTCGGTGCTCAGCAAGGAGACCGGCGAGAAGAACGCCAAGACCACCGACAGCAAGAGCGACTACGGCAACGGCTGGTTCAAGACCCAGTCCGACTGCGTCGGCCCGTACCGGGTGCGCACCTGGAACGCCAACGACGTGGTGATCCTCGAAGCCAACGACAACTACTTCGGCAAGAAGCCTGGCCTGAAGCGGGTCCTGATCCGCCACGTGCCGGAGTCGGGCGCGCAGCGCCTCCAGCTCGAGAAGAGCGACATCGACGTCGGCCGGCTGCTCAGCGCCGACGACCTGAAGGCGCTGGCGACGAACAAGGACGTGCATATCGAGCAGACTGTGATGCACGGCTTCAGCTATTTCGCCTTCAACATGGGCGACCCGATCCTCGCCAATCCCAAGGTGCGCGAGGCCTTCCGCTACCTCGTCGACTACACGGGGCTGGAGAAGTCGGTGATGGCCTATCTGGGCAAGGCGCGTAACAGCCTCGTCCCGATCGGCGCCTTCGGTGCGCTGGACGAGAAGGAGGGGCTGCCCTTCAAGCTCGACATCGACATGGCCAAGAAGCTGCTGGCGGAAGCGGGATATCCGAACGGCTTCTCGATGAAATACATCCTGTCGGCGAACCAGTTCAATCCGGCGGTCGCTCAGCACATCCAGGCCAACGCCGCCAAGGCCGGCATCAAGCTCGATCTCGAGCAGATGGCGGACGCCAACCTCTTCACCAAGATGCGGGCGCGCGAGTTCCAGATCGGCCAGATCGGCTGGGGCGCGGGATATCCCGACGCGCACAGCATGATCTCGCGCCATGCCTACAACCCGGACAACCGTCTGGAGTCCAAGCTGGCGCAGTACCCGTCGTGGCGCTCGGCCTGGTTCGACGAGAACATCAACAAGATGACCGACGAAGCGATGATGGAAAAGGATCCGGCCAAGCGGATCGCGACATACAAGAAGATCCAGGAGCACATGCTCCACAACGGGCCGATGGCGTACATGTTCCAGACCGTGCGCCCGATCGCGATCCGCAAGGAAGTGAAGGACTTCGCGATCGGCCCGTTCAAGGTCGACTACGCGTCGGCGCGCAAGTAGCAGTCGGGGGATAGGTTTCATGGCCGTGACCGACGTCAACCGGCAGCCCGTGGCGAAGCCGAAGCTGCCGCTATGGGTATGGGACGCCTGGCGCATCGGGTCGTCGGTGGCGGCGACCTTGCTGGGCCTGCTCGCGCTCACCTTCTTCATCGGGCGCATGCTGCCGATCGACCCGGTCATCGCCATCGTCGGCGAGCAGGCCGACGCCTCGACCTACGACATGGTCTACAAGCAGCTGGGCCTGGACAAGCCGCTCTACGTCCAGTTCTGGTTCTTCATCTCCGACATGCTGCGCGGCGAGTTCGGCAACGCGCTTTTCACCGGCAACAAGGTCTCCGCCGACCTGATGCGGGTGTTCCCGGCGACGATCGAGCTCGCGACCATCGCGATCACGATCGGCGTCTGTCTCGGCGTGCCGATCGGCGTCCTCGCCGCGGTCTATCGCGGCAGCCCGATCGACCACTTCGCCCGCGTCATCGGCCTCCTGGGCTACTCGGTCCCGACCTTCTGGAGCGGGCTGATGGGCCTTGTGCTGTTCTACGCCATGCTCGGCTGGGTCGGCGGGCCCGGGCGCCTCGACGTCTTCTATATCGACATCGTCGACCGCGTGACCGGCCTCATGCTGGTCGACGCGCTGATCGCCGGCGAATGGGAGGTTTTTCAGAACGCCTTCTCGCACATCGTGCTGCCGGCCAGCATCCTCAGCTTCAACGCCATCGCCTTCATCAGCCGGCTGACGCGCAGCTTCATGCTGGCCCAGCTCTCGCAGGAATACATCCTGGCGGCGCGGGTGAAGGGCCTGTCCAAGTGGAAGGTCATCCGCAAGCACGCCTTCCGCAACATCGCGGTGCAGCTGCTGACCATCGTGGCGCTCGCCTACGCGATCCTGCTCGAAGGTGCCGTCGTCACCGAGACCGTGTTCGCCTGGCCCGGCTTCGGCCGCTATCTGGTCGCGGGCCTTCTCGCCGGCGACATGAACGCGGTCCTCGCCTGTGTGCTGATCGTCGGCATCATCTTCGTCACGATCAACCTCATCTGCGACCTCCTCTACAGGATCCTGGATCCGCGCACGAAATGACCACCGTCATCGAACCCGGAAAGGGTGGGCTCCGCGCCTACCTGACCGCCGAGGTCAGCCAGTCGCCGACCCAGGCGAGCCTGCAGCGCCTCTACTTCGGCTGCGTCCGCTTCTCGCAGAACCCGCTCGCCATGGTCGGGCTCGCCATCCTCGTGGTGCTGCTGCTGGTCGCGATCTTTGCACCGCTGATCGCGCCGTTCCCGATGAACGAGCAGAACCTCGCGCGCCGCCTGCAGCCGCCGTCCGGCGCACACTGGTTCGGCACCGACGAGCTCGGCCGCGACATCTTCAGCCGTGTCGTCTACGGCTCGCGCATCACGCTGCAGATCACCTGCCTGGTCGTGATCATCGCAGCCCCGGTCGGCCTTCTGGTCGGCACCGTCTCCGGCTATTTCGGCGGCTGGACCGACACGATCCTGATGCGGATCACCGACATCTTCCTGTCGTTCCCCGGCCTGATCCTGGCACTCGCCTTCGTTGCAGCACTCGGACCGGGCATCCGCAACGCCGTGATCGCGATCGCGCTCACGATCTGGCCGCCGATGGCGAGGCTGGCGCGCGCCGAGACGCTGACCGTGCGATCGTCCGACTACATCGCCGCGATCCGCGCCCAGGGAGCGCCGGCCTGGCGCATCGTGGTCAAGCACGTGGTGCCGATGTGCCTCTCCTCGGTGATCATCCGCGTCACCCTGAACATGGCCGGCATCATCCTGACCGCGGCGGCGCTGGGCTTCCTCGGCCTCGGCGCGCAGCCGCCGATGCCGGAATGGGGTGCGATGCTGTCGACCGGCCGTCAGTACCTGCTCGGCAGCTGGTTCCTCGCCGCCGCTCCCGGCCTCGCCATCCTGGTGGTCAGCCTCGGCTTCAACCTGGTCGGCGACGGCCTTCGCGACGTTCTGGACCCGCGCGACGAATGACCCAGCCTCTGCTCGAGGTCGAAGACCTCAATGTCACCTTCAAGACCCCGCACCGCCTGGTCCGGGCGGTGCGCGACATCTCTTTCACCGTCGGCAAGGAGAAGGTGGGCATCGTCGGCGAGTCCGGTTCCGGCAAGTCCGCGACCGGGCGCGCCATCCTGAAGCTGACCCCCGGCAACGGCACGGTCAGCGCGAAGAAGATGCGCTTCGAGGAGCTCGACCTCGCCGGCGCCACCGAGACGGACATGCTGAAGGTGCGCGGAAGCCGCATCGGCATGATCCTGCAGGACCCGAAGTTCTCCCTCGATCCGGTGATGCGCGTCGGCGACCAGGTCGCCGAGGCGCTGCCGCCCGGACTTAGCAGGTCGGAAGCGCGCGAACGCGTGCTGGCGATGCTGGAGGCGGTGAAGATCCGCAATCCGGAGCGCGTCTACAATCTCTACCCGCACGAGTGCTCGGGCGGCATGGGCCAGCGCGTCATGATCGCGATGATGCTGGTGCCGGAGCCGAAGCTGCTGATCGCCGACGAGCCGACCTCGGCTCTCGACGTCACCGTTCGCATGCAGGTTCTGGCGATCCTCGACGATCTCGTGTCGCGGCGCGGTCTCGGCCTGATGTTCATCAGCCACGACCTCAACTTGGTCGCCACGTTCTGCGACCGCGTGCTGATCATGTATGCCGGCCGCATCGTCGAGGAGTGCAAGGCCTCCGAGCTTCGCGACGCGAAGCATCCCTACACCCAGGGGCTTCTCGCCTCGCTGCCGCGCATCGGCGAGCGAAGGAAGCACCTCTCGACGCTGGTTCGCGATCCGGCCTGGGCACTCTGACCATGATCGAAGTCCAGAACCTCACCGTCCGTTTCGGCATCGGCAAGGCGGCGATGACCGCGGTCGACAATGTCAGCTTCACCGTGAAGACCGGCGAGGCCTTCGGCCTGGTCGGCGAGTCCGGCTGCGGCAAGACCACGATCCTGCGCGCTCTCGCCGGCCTCAACTCGAACTGGGAAGGCACGATCCGCATCGACGGCAAGCAGCTGACGCCGAAGCGCGAACGCGCCTTCTACAAGCTGGCCCAGATCGTCTTCCAGGATCCCTACGGCTCGCTGCATCCGCGCTTCACCGTCAACGGCACGCTGATGGAGCCGATCAAGATCCACGGGCTCGACCGCGCCGACGAGCGCATTGACCGGGTGCTGAAGCAGGTGGGCCTCGGTCCCGCCTTCCGCTTCCGCTACCCGCACCAGCTTTCCGGCGGCCAGCGCCAGCGTGTTGCGATCGCGCGGGCGCTGATCCTCGAGCCCAAGCTGATGCTGCTCGACGAGCCCACCTCGGCGCTCGACGTCTCGGTGCAGGCGGAGATCCTTAACCTGCTGACCGACATCCGCGACTCGACCGGCCTCACCTTCCTGCTGGTCAGCCACGACCTCTCCGTCGTCAGCCACATGTGCGACCGGCTGGCGGTGATGAACCACGGCAAGATCTACGAGGAGCTGACCGTCGGCGACCTGGTCGAGCGGCGCTACCGCGAGGCCTATACGCGCCAGCTGTTCGAGGCG
This sequence comes from Rhodospirillaceae bacterium, assembly GCA_016792585.1. Classification (GTDB taxonomy): domain Bacteria; phylum Pseudomonadota; class Alphaproteobacteria; order SHVZ01; family SHVZ01; genus SHVZ01. Next base: position 33,366 of record JAEULB010000092.1, on the reverse strand, counting down.
AGCCTCGGCTACGACAAGCGCCTGACCTCGGCCCAGGTGGCAAAGGCGCTGGACGAGGCCGGGGCCTGAAGGTCTCTCCGTCGCGTTGACAATCATGGTGTCAACTAGGGATGCTGCCGCCGCTGAAACCAGCGGAGGCGGCGGCATTGGCACGACGGAAGACCGGGGCGGCCCCCAGCGCTGACGGCAAGACCGAGGCGGTCGCCGAACTGATCCTCGAAGTGGCCCAGTGCTTCTTCCGGATGCGGGCGATGGGACAGAAGACCGGCCTGATCACCAGCTGGGGCGGTGGCGCCTTCGGCTTCATGCGGAGCCTGGCGCTGCTCGGTCCGCTCACCGTGCCGCAGATCGCCGAGATGCGGCCGACCAGCCGGCAGCGCATGCAGAAGCTGGCGGATGAGCTCGCCGAGGAAGGGCTCGTCAAGTTCGTCGACAACCCGAAGCACCTGCGCTCGAAGCTCGTACAGCTCACACCCAAGGGCGAGGCGCACTACGACGACATGAGCGCCCGTTTCCGGAAGATCGCCTCCACTCTCGGCGAGGGACTCGGCGAGACGGATGTCCGCTCAGCCGCCGCGGTCCTGCGGCGGCTGAGCGCGGACGTGAAGGCGCGGGCGGACAGGCTTCCCTAGCTATATTGACAACTAGGTTGTCGTTCTTCATTCTCCTCCCTGCAAGGAGGTGCGCCATGTTCCGGACACGCAGAAACCGGCTGAGAAGCCGCCTGTGAGCGGCGCCCAGGATACGGCGGGCGTCGCGGTCAGGCCGCCCGTGCTCTATCTCGGCACGCTGGTGGCCGGCGGCCTGCTCGATCTCGTGTTCCCAGCGCCGATACCGGAATTCGCGTTCAGGCTGTACGTGGCCGGCGCGGTGCTGGTCCTCGGCGTCGGATTGCTCGTCGCCTGCTTCCGCCGCTTCAGCGCCGCCGGGACCAACGTGCCGACCTGGATGCCGACGACGGCGCTGGTGACCTCGGGGCCGTATGGCTTTTCGCGCAACCCGATCTATCTGGGCCTGACGCTGGTCTATCTCGCGCTTGCGCTGGGATATGGCAGCCTGTGGCCGATCGTGCTGCTGGCGCCGGTGTTGATCGTGATGCGCTACGGCGTGATCGGCCGCGAGGAACGCTACCTCGAAGCCAGGTTCGGCGACGCCTACCGCGCCTACTGCTCTTCGGTCCGGCGCTGGATCTGATCGCGCTTGTGGGCCGCGTGCTCGCGGTGCGCGATGTAGAGGGTCGAGCCGAAGATCACCGCAGCCCCGACCCATGTCCACTTGTCGGGAACCTCGCCCAGGACGAGATAGGCGAGGATCGCGATGAACGGCATGCGCGTGAACTCGAACGGCAGGATCGCCGACGCGTCCGCCAGCGCGAAGGCGCGGGTGAAGCAGAGCCATCCGAGCGTGCTGAGCGCGCCCAGGGCCGCCAGTGCCACGAAGGCCGGCAGCGACGGAGTCGTCCAGTGCCAGACCGCAAGCGGGAAGGTCAGCACCATGACGGTCAGGCTCTGGTAGAACACCACCGTCGCGGTCTTCTCGGTGCCCGACATCATCTTCACCAGCACGGTGACGCCGGCGAAGGTCACGGTCGAGAGGATCACCAGGACAGGCCCCAGGCCGAGCGGCACCGCGCCCGGCCTGAGCACGATCAGCACGCCGATGAAGCCGACGACGATCGCGATCCAGCGGCGCGCCCGCACCGTCTCGCCGAGGAAGAGGGCGACGCCGACGGTGGCGAAGAGCGGCGTGGCGAAGCTGAGCGCCGCCGACTCGTTCAGCGGCATCAGCGTGACGCCGGTGAAGAAGCACAGCATCGAGGCGTAGTGGCAGAGACCCGAGGCGATCAGCGGCCTGACCGCCGTGGTCCGGGGCCAGCCGCCCGTCTGCCACAGCACGATCGGCGCCGCGGTGGCGAAGCCGAAGGCGCAGCGGAAGAAGGCGATCTCGAAAGGATGGATGCCGATGTCGCCGAGCGACCGGATCAGCGTGTTACCGACCGCGATCGTCGTCGCCGACAGCGTCATCAGCGATGCCGCGACCAGCAGAGGGCTGAAGGCGGTCATGCCTTGTCGCGCGCCCGGCGATGGGCCAAGTGCTCGCGATGGGCGATGTAGAGGGTCGAGCCGAAGATCACCGCAGCGCCGAGCCACACCCACTGGTCCGGCACCTCGCCGAACACGACGTAGGCCAGGATCGCGACGAAGGGCAGCCGCGTGAACTCGAGCGGCAGGATCGCCGACGCATCGGCCAGCGCGAAGGCGCGGGTGAAGCAGAGCCAGCCGGCGGTGCAGAGCGCGCCCAGGGTGGCGACCAGCAGAAGCTCGTGCGACGTCGGCGTCTTCCAGTGCCAGAGCGCCAGCGGGAAGGTCAGGACCATCACGATCAGCGTCTGGTAGAAGACCACGGTTGTCGTCTTCTCCGTGCCCGACATCTTCTTCACCAGCAGCGAGACGCCGGCGAAGGAGATGTTCGCAAAAAGCACCAGCGCGGCACCGAGGCTGACCGGCACGGCACCGGGCCGGAGCACGATCAGCACGCCGATGAAGCCGACGACGATCGCCGCCCAGCGTCGCGCCCGCACCTTTTCGCCAAGGAACAGCGCGGCGCCGACCGTGGCGAAGAGCGGACCGGCGAAGGTCAGCGCCGCCGACTCGTTCAGCGGGATCAGCGTCACGCCGGTGAAGAAGCAGATCATCGCCGTGAAATGGAACATGCCGGAGGCCGCCAGCGGCCGGGCCGCATGGGTGCGAGGCCAGGCGCGCTCGGACCAGACGACCAGCGGTGCCACGGTCAGGAAACCGAAGACGCAGCGGAAGAAGGCGATCTCGAACGGATGGATGCCGCTGTCGCCGAGGAAGCGGATCAGCGTGTTCTGCGCCGCGGTCAGGGCTGCCGCCGTTCCCATCAGGAGCACGGCGGCGATCAGCGGGCTTAAACGGATCACGCCGTCTTCCCGACGGTACGGCGGGCGGCGGCGGCCTCGCGATGGGCGATATAAAGAGTCGAGCCGAAGATCACCGCCGCTCCCAGCCAGACCCATTGGTCCGGCCGCTCGCCGAACACCAGGAAGGCGACGATGGCGATGAAGGGGAGGCGGGAGAACTCGAACGGCAGGATCGCGGAGGCCTCGGCGATCGCGAAGGCGCGGGTATAGGCAACCATGCCGAAGGTGCCGAGCACGGCCACCATCACCATCATCAGGAAGGCGTAGGCGGACGGCATGGCGAGCACCGGTGCGGCCGGGGCGAGGGTGACGACCGAGAAGAACAGGCTCTGGTAGAAGACGATCGTCGTCGGCGGGTCGGTCCTCGAGAGCGTCCGGAACAGCAGCGTCACCACGGCGAAGGCGACGGTCGAGACGAGGACGAGGGCGGTGCCGAGGCCGATCGTCACCACGCCCGGGCGAAGCACGATCAGCACGCCGACGAAGCCGATCGCGACGGCGATCCAGCGCCTGAGGCGGACCGTCTCGCCGAGGAAGAGGGCGGCCCCGATGGTCCCGAACAGCGGCGCCGCGAAGCTGAGCGCGGTCGACTCGTTCAGCGGGATCAGCGCCACGCCGTAGAAGAAGCTGACCATTGCCGCGACATGGGCGAATCCGACCGCGACCAGCTGCCCGATCGCCTTCGGCCTTGGGATTGCGCGCTCGCGCCAGAGGATGAAGGCCGCGACCATGACGAAGCCGACGACGCCGCGAACCCACGCGATCTGGAAGGGATGGATGCCGTCGTCGGCCGCAAGCCGGATGGCGACGTTCTGAAAGGCGGTTGAGAGCTGCGCCGCGAGGATGAGGCTCATGGCCTGGACCATCGGGCTCACGGCTGGTCCCCGGCTGCCGGGCGCGCCCGGGCCTGGCGCGCGACCACGGCCTCGCGGTGGGCGATGTAGAGGGTCGAGGAAAAGATTACCGCGGCGCCGAGCCACACCCACTGGTCCGGCACCTCGCCGAACAGCAGGTAGGCGAAGATCGCGACCACCGGCAGGCGCAGGAACTCGAACGGCATCAGCGCGCTGGCGTCGGCGAGCGCACAGGCACGGAGGAAGGTGATCCAGCCGACGGTGCCGAGGATGCCGTTGGCGATCATCATCCAGAGCGCGAGGTTCGCCGGCACCTCCCAGACGAAGGCCGCCGGCGGCACCGAGAACAGTGCCGAGAACAGCGACTGGTAGAGGATCAGCGTCGTTGCCCTCTCGCCGCCGATGAAGTGCTTGAAGACCAGCGTGATCGCCGCTCCCAGCATCGCCGAGATCAGGACCATCGCCGCACCGAGCTCGAAGGGAATGACGCCCGGCCGGAGAATGATCAGGACGCCGACGAACCCGGCGACCACCGCGCTCCAGCGCCGCGCGCGTACGGTCTCACCGAGGAAGAGGGCGGCGCCCATCGTGGCGAACAGCGGCATCGCGAAGGCGAGCGCTGCCGACTCGTTCAGCGGCAGGACCGCGATCCCGAAATACCCGGAGAACATCGAGCCTACGTGCGCGATGCAGGCGATGGCGATAAGGCCGGCATAGCGGCTCCGAGGCAGCGTACGTTCGGTCCAGAGGATGATCGCCACGACCGAGACCAGGCCGAACAGGTTCCGGAACAGCACGATCTGGAACGAGTGCGCGCCGTCATCGGCGGCGAGCCGGATCGTGATGTTCTGGAGGCCGGTGATCAGGACCGTCAGCAGCGCGTAGACGGTGGCGACGACGGATGGGTTCATCGGTCGGCGCCGGAAAGCGCGCGCCGGCGGGCGACCACCGCCTCGCGGTGGGCGATGTAGAGGGTGGACGAGAAAATCACCGCGGCGCCGAGCCACACCCAGCGGTCAGGCGTCTCGCCGAACATCAGATAGGCGAAGAACGCGACCGAGGGCAGCTTGACGAACTCGATCGGCTGGATCGCGCTGGCGTCCATCAGCTTGCAGGCGCGCAGGAAGCAGAGCCAGCCGAAGGTGCCGATCAGCCCGATCGAGGCCAGCGCGAAGAAGATCGGCAGGCTCGGCGTGACCCACACCCAGGCACCGCCCGGCACCGACAGCACCGAGGCGACGAGGCATTGGTAGAAGATCAAGGTGAGGGGCCGCTCGTTGCCGGCGAAGGTCTTGAACATCAGCGTGACCGCCGCACCCATCATGCAGGAGAACAGGATCATCATCGCGCCGAAGCTGATCGGTATGAAACCGGGCCTGAGGATGATCAGGACGCCGACGAACCCGGCGGCGACCGCGCTCCAGCGCCGCGCGCGTACGGTCTCGCCGAGGAAGAGGGCGGCGCCGATGGTGACGAACAGCGGCGCGGCGAAGCTCAAGGCCGCCGATTCGTTGAGCGGCAGCAGGCTGAGCCCGTAGATGAAGGCCAGCATCGAGGCGACATGAAGGAAACACGAGAGCGTGATCGGCCAGAACCAGTGGGTCCTGGGTATCCGGCGGTCCACCCACAGGATGATCGCGGTGACCGAGATCAGCCCGAAGAGATTCCTGAACAAAGTGATCTGGAAGGCGTCGATGCCGTGGTCGGCGATCAGCCGCATCAGGCAGTTCTGCAGACCGGACACGAAGGTCGCGGCCAGCATCAGCAGGGTCGCGCGGACAGGGGCGGAAAAGGTGGGCATCGGCCGGGAGGAGCCACTGTGACACCGACTCCATGCGAGTGCGAGCGGCGTGTTATCGTTTTCCCCATGTATCGGCGTCTGGTCCTGCTCCTGGCGATTGCCGCCGTCGGATTCCTGCCGGCCGCGTTGCGTGCGGCGGAACGGATCGACTTGGCGCTGGTGCTCGCGGTCGATTCCTCAGGCAGCGTCAACCAGCAGCGCTTCGAGCAGCAGCGGAAAGGCTATGCCGACGCGCTGATCTCGAAGCAGGTACTGCAGGCGATCCTCGGCGGCGAGAACAAGCGGATCGCCGTGACCTATTTCGAGTGGAGCGATGGAAGGCGGATGGCCCGCCTGGTGCCCTGGACCCTGATCGACAGCGAAACCTCGGCCCAGGCGGTGTCGAAGATCATCCGCGAGCATCGCCGCCAGCTGGTCGGCGATACCTGCATCCCGTGCGCGATCGACGAGGCGATGACCTATTTCAAGGAGCTGCCCTACGAGACCGACCGCAAGGTGCTCGACATCTCGGGCGACGGCGAAAGCAATGTCGGCGGGTCGGTCGACGAGGCACGCGACCGGGCCTTGATCGCCGACATCACGATCAACGGGCTGCCGATCCAGACCTATTACGAACCGGGCCTCGCCGACTACTACGAGCAGCACGTGATCGGCGGGCCGGGATCCTTCCTCATCGTCGCCAGGGGCTTCGACGACTTCGCCCGCGCGGTCGCGGCCAAGCTGGTCCGCGAGATCGCGGAGGTGCCCAGGCCGTAGCGTGCGCTCCCTTTGGAAACAGCTCCTGCTGATCTCGCCGGTTCTCGTCGTCGTCTGGCGCTAGCGTTGCCGAAAGGGCGCCCTCCCGCGGCATCCGCGCCGCCAAGGACCAAAAGGTACGACCTCGCGGTCGATCGACTAGGTCGTGGGATCACGAAGTCGAAGCTGGTCCTGAACTCGCTGGGGAACCACTATTGGCATTAGTGGCGCTGCCGCCGTCGCTACGTCGGCTGGCTGCGATCGCGTTGTCCGTGACGCGCCGAAAGTCGGCAAGAGCCGGCTGGTCGAGGGTCTCTCGGATCTTCTCGGATGGGATCACGATCGCCATACCCATGTTGATGCGACCTTCCTCGGTGCCGAGCGCGTCAGCCACGATCTCGGGCGCGAGGTTGAGTGGAGCGTCCCAATGCCCGTGCATCATGCCGAGAAGGATAATGCGGTCCGATCGCATCATGTCGCGCGCAGGTGTGCCGTCCTCAGTGCGATGGACGCGTTCCCCATCGAGGAACACGAAGACCGGCGAGCCGGAAAGACCGCCGATCGAGCGCGTCTCTACGATGTAGGCATCCATTGGTCCATAGGCGACGGTGTCGACTTGTTCCTCAGGCATGCAGGCGATGGTGCCCATCCGAAGCACCGGGACGTTACGCTGCCGTCCGTAATGACTGGCAAAAAGGCCAATCAGGAAGACTTCATCACCGATTCCGATGATTTCCTTGTTACGGACCTCCTCAGTCGCGAGGATATTGTCCTGGATGGCGCGGAAGTCGAATGCCATGAGTGCGGTCGGCAAGAGCAGAGCAGCAGTAACGTCAACGGTGGGGTCCGGGTGGTCCGCCCAGGCCGCGAATGGGATCATCAAGTACTTGAAACCGCCTGTCTTGGCGTTTATGCGAGCCAGAATGACCGGCGCGGCGTCTTTCTTAACCGTCCGACGGGCAAGGACAATGTTGTGCTTGGCTGTGACTAGGTAGACGAAGAAGCCGTTAGCTGTCTCGATGTGGACGAAGAAGGCGGTGCCGCGCATGCGGATGCCTTCCTCGGTCTCGACTCCGATGAAGGCCACGCATCCACGGATGTCGTCCTTGATCTGCATAGCTGCCGCCGATTCCTTGGTTCCCTAACCGAGGCGATTGGGTGGGTCGTACCCGAGCTGTGGTGAGTCACCCGCAGTGCCGGATTGAACGCCCGGGTGGACCGTCCGGCCGCTAAGGATAATCCGCATGGCTTCTCCGGAGGTTCCGGTACCTCTGGCTGTCCATAGCCCATCATGGCGCTGCTCGATGATTGCGCCGCCGCTGGTGGTCACAGTCGCTGTGTTGGCGCCAAGGACAACCTCGCTGAGGTCGATCACCCTTCCTGAGTGGAGAATCGGCGGCCTCCGTGGATCGAACTGGAAGACGAGCGTTTCGCCGTCCGACAGGCGGCGGACCGTCTCCTTCACGGGATCGCTGCCCCGGGCGAGGGCGACTGCATTGGGGTTCGTCTGGGGCGCTGCTGCCCTCAGTTCCTCCTTCAGGCCTGCAACCGTCTCTTTCAAATCCTGGACTTGCGTCGTCAGATATTCACGTCGCTCGACCTGGACGCGGTCGAGATTGGCAAGTGCCTGCTCGCTTGCGGCGAGTTGATCTGCGCGCGTCTTAAGGCGTTGTGATAGCAACCAATACGCGGCAAGCGAGCCGATCAACATGCCGACGCCGACTGCAATGCCGAATGTGATTGGCGCTGCCTCGACGATCTGCCAGTCGGCACGCAGCCACGCAATGATCTCGGCGCCGATATCCATTTGCGCTCCCCACCCTGCGTAGTTCGTTTTTGATTGCGCTTAGAATTCGAAGGCGCTGTTCAATCTAGCATATGGAACTCCGCTCGCGGACTCCGCGGCGGCGTTTTTGCTAGCCTCTACTTGGCGCGACAGTGCTTCTTGTTGCGCTTGCTTTCCCCGCTACGCGAAAAAGGGCGAGTCTTAGCCTCTCCGCTTCGCCAGCCGCTCGAGCTCGTTGGCGGCGGCTTCCAGGTTCTTCAGGGTGCGCTCCATCTCGACCCGCTGCAGCGGCGGGATCTTGTAGCTTTCGAGGCCGTGGCGGAGCCCGGCGGCGCGCTCGCGGAAGCGCTGGGCCTTGGCGAGATACTGCTCGGGCCCGTCGAGATCGCGGCCGCCCTTGGCCGGCCGCTTCATCCACATCGTGCGCTTGCCGGTCATCGTCCTACCTGGACATCAGCACCATCAGCATGATCGTGCCGATGGCGATCCGATACCAGCCGAAAGGCGTGAAGCCGTGGCGGGAGATGAAGTCGACGACGAAGCGCACCACGGCCAGAGCCGCCAGGAAGGCGACGACGAAGCCGACGGCGATCAGGATGCCGCCGTCGAAGCTGAGGTCATGGCGGTTCTTGTAGAGGTCGTAGGTCGCGGCCCCCAGCATGGTCGGGATCGCCAGGAAGAACGAGAACTCCGCCGCCGCCTTGCGGTCGACGCCCATCAGGAGCGCGCCGAGGATCGTCGCGCCCGAGCGCGAGACGCCGGGGATCATCGCGATCACCTGGAAGAAGCCGATCTTGAGCGCGAGCATCGGCGAGAAGTCCTCGACCTGCCCGACCGTCGCGGGCCGGGGCCGGGCTTCGATCGCGAGGATCGCAAGCCCGCCCAGGATCAGGCTCGCCGAGACCACCCAGGGCGAGAACAGCACCGACTTGATGAAGCCGTGCGCCACGGCACCGACTACCGCGGCCGGCAGGAAGGCGATGATCACCGCAGCGGCGAAACGGCGCGCGCCGGGATCGGATGCCAAGCCCATCAGCACGCGCCAGAGGCGGGTGAAGTAGACGACGCAGACCGCGAGGATGGCGCCCAGCTGGATCACCACCTCGAACACCTTGCCGGGCGGACCCTGGAAGCCCAGCAGGTCGACCAGCAGAATCAGGTGCCCGGTCGAGGAGACCGGAATGAATTCGGTGAGTCCCTCGACCAGGCCGAGGATCGCGGCGACGACGAGAGTCCAGAGTTCCATTCAGGCTCGCCAGATCACGGGGAAGGCATCGCTGTCCATCGGGCCGCCAGGCTCGGGGGCGCCCGGCTGAGGAGGCGGCGACATGAAGCCGTCGCGGAGCACGTAGCGGGCATCGTCGCCGGTGAAGCGGGCGGCGAAGGCACGGCGACGGGTGTTCAGCGGATTGCCGGGCGCGCCATGCAAGGTCAGCGCGTGGAAGGCGATGCAGTCGCCGGGCTCCAAGTCCCAGGCGAGCAGGTCGTAGGCGCTGCGGTTGCCATCGATGTCGGGCACCTTCTCCTCGCCGGTCGCATTCGCGTGCTCGGCGGAATCGACGAAGCGCTTCGGCGTGTACCACTTGCCCCAGCGATGCGATCCGGCGACGTACTCGACGCAGGTCCGGCGCGGCACCGGATCGAGCGGGATCCACAGGCTGACGAGCTGATGGCCATCAACGAAGTAGTAGGGCTGGTCGTGGTGCCAGGGTGTGGGCTCCAGCGTGCCCGGCTCCTTCACCAGCACATGCTCGTGGAACAGGTTGACCTTGGACGAGCCCATCAGGCGGGCCGCGACCGCCGCCGCCGGGGATTCACGGAAGAAACGCTCGTAGGCGCCGATGCGCCGCCAGTTGCAGTAGTCGCCGAAGAAGAGCCCGGGCTTGCCGTCCGGCGTGTAGCGCTTGGCGTAGGGGCCGGGGCTCGCGAGGTTCTCCTCCACGCCGTCTGTGAGGAGCCGGATCCAATCGGAGGAGAAGACGCCGCGAAGCGCCACCGCCCCGTCCCGGCGATAGGCCTCGATCGTCGCATCGTCGATCCGCATGCCTGACTTCTCGCCGATTCTTAAGCGCGCGGCAACTGTACGTCGTGCCGCAGAGGGAACCGATGCCGACTCGAGGCGGTTCCAGGAGTGCAGGGGGACCAAGGAGTTACCATGCCCAAGTCATCTCTCTCCCAGCAGAAGACGGCGGGACGCGTCATGCACGAGTTCAAGCATGGCGAGCTGAAGAGCGGTCCCGGCGGCAAGGGCGGCAAGGTCAAGAGCCGCAAACAGGCCATCGCGATCGCGCTCAGCGAGTCCGGTTCGTCCAAGGACAAGAGCAAGGCCGAGAACCGCCGGAGCCTGGCGAAGACCAAGCGCAAGGAAGCGCGCGGCGAGACCGCCCAGCAGGAAAAGGAAGGCAAGTCGCATGTGGGCGCGCGCGGCCAGCGCGAGAGCTCTCGGGCGATGGGCGGCAAGGATGCGAAGAAGACCACCAAGAGCGGCGAGCGCGCGGCCCGCTCCCGCGTCCGCGACGACGGCAAGACCAAGGCGCAGCTCTATGCCCGGGCGAAACGGGAAAGGATCCCGAACCGCTCGAAGCTGACCAAGCAGCAGCTCGAGAACGCGCTCGCGAGGTAGCGCGATACGTATCGTGCGCCCTCCCCCGTCGCGAGAGCGCCGGGAGAGGGAACACGATCAGCGCAGCGCCGCGGCGATGTTGCCGCCGTCGACGGTCAGCACCGCGGCGGTGGTCTTCTCGGCAGCGGCGAGAGCGACGAAGGCCTGGGCCACGTCCTGGGCCTTCACCTCGCGCCCGAGCAGGTTGCCGGACATGTAGTCCTTCTCGGTGAGCCCGCGGGCCTTGGACCGGCTCTTGACCATCTCGTCGGTCAAGAGCCCCGTCCGCACCCGGTCGGCGTTGACCGCGTTGGCGCGGATTCCGTCCTTGCCGTAGTCGACCGCATATTGCCGGACCAGGAAGAAGGTCGAGGCTTTCGGCAGGCCGTAGGGGCCGAAGTCCGGTCCCGGGTTCACCGCCTGCTTGGAGACGTTGAACAGGAGCGAGCCGCCCTGGCCCTGCGTCTTCATGATGCGGACGGCGTTCTGCGCCACGGTCTGGTGCGAGAAGAAGTTGAGCTCGAAGCTCTTCCTCAAGGTCGCGTCGTCGACCTCGCCGATCTTTCCCTGCCAGGCAGCGCCGGCATTCGAGACCAGGATGTCGACGCCGCCGAAGGTCGCCGCGATCCTGTCGAAAGCGGCGCGTACGTCTTCGGGCTTGGTCACGTCGCAGCCGACGCCGATGCCGCCGAACTTCTTGGCGGCCGCGGCCGCGGCGTTGCCGTCGAGGTCGATCAGGGCGATCTCGGCGCCTTCCTTGGCGAAGGCATCGGCGGTCGCGAGCCCGATGCCGGACGCGCCGCCGGTCACCACGACGACCTGGCGGGCGAAGCGCTTCTCGGCTTCCTTGCCGAGCTTCGCCTGCTCCAGCGACCAGTACTCGACATCGAAGAGGTCGGCCTCCGAGATGCTCTCGAACGTGCCGATGGCTTCCGCGTCCAGGATCGCGTCGATCGCGTTCTGAGCGACGTCGGCGTTGACCTTGGCGTCCTTCGACGACTTGCCGAGCGCAAAGAGGCCGACGCCCGGCACCAGGATCACCCGCGGCACCGTATCCAGCATCGTCTTCTTCGGGACCGCGTTCGCGTTGTTGCGCGCGAAGTAGGCTTTGTAGTCGGCGTCATAGGCGGCGAGGGCGGTCTTCGCCGCTTGCGTGAAGCCTGCGAGGTCGTCGCTCTTCGGCGCCGGCAGGATCAGCGGCTTCGGCTTGGTGCGGATCACGTGGTCGGGCGTCACCGTGCCGGCCTGGGCGTAGCGCCCGAGGTCGCTGCCGTCGACGAAGGCCCGGATGTTGTCGGACGTCCGGAACTCGAGCACCCAGCGCTTCCAGTTGCCGTCGTCGGGATTGACCGGGATCGCCAGCAGGCCGCGCAGGATCGGCGCGATCTCGGCGACCGACGCGGTCTTCGCCGGCAGCTTCACCGTGGTCGCGGTCTTCCGGCCCTTGGCGATGCGCCCCTCGGCGAGGCTCACCAGCTCGATCATCCGGTCGTAGGCTTCTTTCGCGCTCTCGCCCCAGGTGAAGATGCCGTGCTTGTAGAGCACGAGGCCTTCGGCCTTCGGCGCCTTGGAAGCGGCGTCGCCCGCCATCTTCGCCAGCGCGAAGCCCGGCATCACGTAGTCGACGATCGCGGCGCGGTCGCCATAGACCTCTTTGGTGATCTTCATGCCGTCCGGCTGGTCGGTGAGCGACAGCACGGCGTTGGCGTGCGTGTGGTCGATGAACTTGTGCGGCAGGAAAGCGTGGAACAGCGTCTCGACCGACGGGTTCGGCGCGCCGGCATCCAGCAGGTTGAGGCGCTGGAAGTTGACCATGTCCTCGTCCGAGAGCTTGTCGAGCTTGCGCAGCTTGAGCAGAGGCTCGAGGCGCACGGCCGGCAGGCCCGGCGGCTCGATCGAGCCCATGTCCCAGCCCGACCCCTTGACGCAGAGCACGTCGACCTCTTCGCCGAGCGTGTCCTTCATGCGCGTCTTGACCGAGGTGTTGCCGCCGCCATGCAGCACCAGCTTCGGCACGCCGCCGAGGAGCCGCGTGGTGTAAGTGCGAAGCGCCAGGTCGCGGTTGACGCCCTTCTGGGCGTAGCGGGCGACGGCTTCCTCGGCCGCGGCGTCGGACCACAGGTTCTGCATGATCTAGGCTCCCAGGGAACGGCCCCGGACCTACCACCGGAGAGGCCGGTCTTTCAAGCGCGGCTAGGTTATTTCCGCCGGCGCCTGCGGCACCGTTTTCCAGAACTCATCGTCGTGGCCGAAGAAGATCGTGGCCCCGCCGGCCTCGAGCGCGGCCAGGCGGTCGAGCGAGCGGTGCATCGCCTCCCGGTCGTGGACGCGGGGAGGCAGCCGGCGCTCCTTCAGCGTCCGGCAGAAATAGCAGGCGTCTGCGGCGAGCACGACTTCGCGGCCCTCGAGGCAGACCTTCAACGACTGGTGCCCCGGCGTATGGCCCTCGGTCGGCAGGCAGACCACCCGGCCGTCGCCGAAAACGTCGTGCTCGCCGTCGAGCTGCACCACCTTGTGGCCGAGGTCGAAGTCCTGCCGGTAGAAGCCGCGCTGGCTCGCGACGTCGGGATCGAGGCCCGCCTGCCATTCGCGCCTTTGCACCAGGACGGAGGCGTTGGGCAGGAGCGCATTGCCGCCGACATGGTCGAAATGCAGGTGCGAGTTGATGACGAAGTCGACCTTGGCCGGATCGCGGTCGATCGCCTCCAGCTTGGCCGACACTTCGTCGCCGGGCTTGTAGTTGAACTTGAACATCGACGGCAGCCTCGGGCCGTAGCGGCGGCCGGGATCCGACTGGCAGTCGGGATGCATGCCGGTGTCGAAGAGCACGCGGCCCTTCGGATGCTCGATCAGGTAGCAGGGGATCGGAAGCTCCGCCTCGCCATCGGCGCCTTCCATCAGGTTCCCGAGCGAGGTGGTGACGTAGCCGCTGGTCATGGCGAAAAGGCGGATGGTCATGGCTCCTCCCTGTCTCCAGAAACGACGACGCCGGCCGTGGCTCTGGGCCAGGCCGGCGTCGATGATGCCCTATGCGGGCGATCAGGTCTTGTAGCTGGTGCCGACGTCGCGTTCGAGCTGGCGGACCTGGGCGTCGAAGCTGAGCTTGGCGTCGACCCGGTCGCCGAACGCACCCTTGTGGTCCCACTTGAGGTGCGCCGGCTGCTCGCGGAGCTTGAGGCCGGTCCACATGGCGCGGAGCTGGTCGCCGCAGGTGCTCTCGCAGATGCCGAGCTCGGAGAAGGCGTCGTGCACGGTCGGGCCGACCACGGTCACGCCGTGGTTCGCCATCACCATGATCGTCTTGTCGCCGAGGCCACGGGCGATGCGGTCGCCTTCGTCGAGGTCGAGGGCAGGACCGGTCATCTCGTCGTCATAGGCGACGCGGTCGTTGAAGATCAGGTTGTTGTGGTGCGCCAGCGCAATCCGGCCGTTCTCCAGAAGCGAGATCGCGGTGATGTTTGGCGGATGCACGTGGAGAACCGCCTTCGCGCTCGGATGATCGCGATGGATCGGCACATGGATGTTGTAGGTGACGTCCCGGATCTCGCCCTTGCCTTCGAGGACGTTGCCCTTGAAGTCGCAGCGGATCAGGTTCGAGGCGGTGATCTCCGAGAACAGGAGGCCGCGGGCGTTGACGAAGAAGGTGTCGTCGGAATTAGGCACCATCAGGCTGTAATGGTTGCCGATGCCGCGGTTCCAGCCGAACTGGTACGTCAGCTGGAAAGCGGCCGCGAGATCGACGCGCGACTGCCACTCCAGCTCTTCTTGCCGGCTGTTGGAAAGCTTCGTGAGGACGGTCATCTGGGGAGAATCCTTGAGGCGTGAGGATTGTGCCTATCTTTCCAAATGGAAAGGCGGAACGCCAGTCAGAACTTGTTATCGGGACCGATCGATCTGCATCCGGTGCGAGGCTCGCCGATGGGAGATGGGCATGTGACGCGGATCAAGTTTCCCGTCCCCGGCTTCGCGCTAGAATGGCAGATCCCATGTCTTCCCGTATCGACCCGATCTTCGTCTCGCACGGCGCGCCGACCCTGGCCGCGCCCCGCCTCCCCGGCGAGCCGCAGCTGGCGCAGCGGCTCCAGGAGATCGGGCGGACCATGCCGCGGCCGAAGGCGATCGTCGTCGCCTCCGCCCACTGGTCGACCGAGGATCCGAGGATCGGCGGCTCCGAGCGGCCGGCGACGGTGCACGACTATTCGGGCTTCCCCGAGGATCTCTACAAGCTCTCATACCCGGTCCCCGGCGCGCCGGACATCGCGAGGCGGACCACGGACCTGATCCGCGAGGTCGGATTCTCGGTCGCGATGATGCCGGCCCAGGGCCTCGACCACGGCATGTGGGTGCCGCTCCGCCACATGTTCCCGGCGGCCGACATCCCGGTGGTGCCGATCTCGATCCAGGCCAAGCTCGATCCGGCGCATCACTTCGTGCTCGGCCGGGCGCTGCAGCCGCTGACCGAGGAAGGCGTGCTGGTGCTGGGCTCGGGCGGGGCTGTCCACAATCTCCGCGCCCTTGGCTGGAAGGGCGATGCCGCGACCGAGGCCTGGGCCCAGGGCTTCGACGACTGGCTGTTCCAGACGCTGGCGGCCGGACGGCTGGAGGAAGCGATCGCGGTGAGCCTGAAGGCGCCGGAGTTCCGGCGGGCGCATCCGTCGACCGAGCATCTTCTGCCGCTCTACGTGGCGCTCGGCGCCGCCGGAGCCGGCACCAGGGCCGAGGCGCTGCATCGCGGCTTCGCGCTCGGCAATCTCAGCCTCGCGGCCTACCGCTTCGGCGCGAATTAAGGCCGAAACGCCAGCATCGTCTCGATCAGGCGCCTCAAGGTCGGCCTCACGCCGTCGGCGAGGTCGTCTCGCCAGCGGTAGGGCGGCGCTTCTTCCATGTATGTGGCCTGCGACAGTTCGAGCTGGATCGCGTGCACGCCGTCGGCCGGACGGCCATAGGCGCGGGTGATGTGGCCGCCCTTGAAGCGGCCGTCGATCGCCGCGGTGTAGGGATTGGCGCTCCGGCAGATCGCTGACGCAGCCTCGATCAGCGGTTTCGCGGCACTGGTGCCGTCGGCCGAGCCCAGGTTCAGGTCCCAGAGTTTCGTCGGGTGGAAGCGCGGCACCATCGAGGCGATCGAGTGCGCGTCCCACAGGAGCGCGTAGCCGAAACGGGTTTTCAGCGCCTTGAGCTCGGCCGCGAGCCGGTCGTGATAGGGCCGCCAGTAGCGCTGCACGCGATCGGCGATCTCGGCGTCGCCCGGTGCCTCGCCGTCCCTGTAGACCGGCTTCAGGTCGAAGCGCGTGGTCGGGCAGAGCTCGGTGTTGTTGGCGCCGGCATAGAGGATCGAGCCGTCCGGCGGCCTGTTGAGGTCGACCACGTAGCGCGAATGCGTGGCGACCAGCATCGAGGCGCCGAGGTCGCGGGCGAAGTCGTAGAGCCGCTCGATGTGCCAGTCGGTATCGGCGAGATCATGCGCCGCCGGCGTCATCCGGGCGGCGATCTCCACCGGGATGTGCGTGCCGACATGCGGGCAGCTCACCAGAAGCGGCGTCGTGCCCGTCGTGAAGCGATAAGGCTCGATCATCGGCTGAGCCGGTCAGCTCAGCGGTAGTCGACCCGGCAATTGATGCGTTCGCGGCCCTGGGTCACGATCAGCTTGGAGCCGACGGTGACGGTGGCGAAGCAATTGTCCCACTGCTCGCCCGAGCGTGCCTCGACCTGCACCGACTTCAGGTTCCCGACCTTCTCGGGGATCTCGATCTTGAGTTCCTTGCCGGCCTGCACGAACGCAAAGTCGCCTTGCCACATCTTGACCCGGTAATACACGCGCGCCGGCGTCTCGTTGATGATGTGGAAACCCGGCTTGGGCGGCGCTTCCTTCTGAGCAACCGCAGCCGCTGGCATCAATGCCAATGCCAGTACCATCGCGATTCGCGATTTCATGACACGCCTCCCTCGCCCCTCGGCATTTTGCCGTTCGAAAAGAGCTTAGCCTACGGCCCGAAGCCGCGCCAACGTCCTGGTATGGTTAACGGCGGACGGCCGCGATCCGCTGCACCATCGCCGGACGAGGGATGTCGGTCTCTCCATTCTCGTAGGCGACAACCTCGAGACGGCCGCGGACGCAGTCGAGCAGCTCGCCGGGCTGCAGCAGGAAATCCGGATTGCTCGGCCTGCCGAAGCGCTCGTTGCCGCGGGCGAAGGTCTCGTAGAGCAGCGCACCGCCGTCGGCCACCAGATCGGGCAGCGCGGCGAGAAGCGGTCGCCACAGGTAGTTGGTGACGATGATGCCGTCGAAACGCGCATCTCCGAAGGGCAAGGCCAGACCGGCCTCCAGATCGTGCTCCACCGCCTCGATCCCGGGGATCCGGTTGAGGTCTGAAACATCGCGGTCGAGTGCCGTCACCCGGTATCCGCGCTCAGCCGCGAGCCGTGCATGACGGCCGCTGCCGGCGGCGAGATCGAGGACGCGGCCCCCTGCCGGAACCAGCCCGAGATGGCGGAGGATCCATGGCGACGGCGTCGCCGGGCTTCCGGGGTGTCCGGTCAAGTCCTTGTCCCTCCTTGCCTATCCTCGGTATCGTGACTATGTGACAAGGCTCTGCCGCCTGGAAAATCGGTTTCGGACTAAAGTCGCCCCATGATCCTCTACGACCTCCGTTGCGGGAAGGACCACGGCTTCGAAGGCTGGTTCCGCGACAGCAAGGCCTATGACAGCCAGCGCCGCGGCGGCCGCGTCGTCTGTCCGATCTGCGGCGACAAGAAGGTCCGGAAGGCGCCGATGGCGCCCAGGCTCTCGAAGGGGGCCGTTGCCAAGTCCGGAAAGGGCCCGACCGAGGCCGAGGCGCTGACGGCGCTTCGCGAGATGCGCAAGCAGGTCGAGGCCAATTGCGATTATGTCGGCCCGAACTTCGCCGAGGAAGCCCGCAAGATCCATTACGGCGAGACCGAGAAGCGCGGGATCTACGGCGAGGCGAGCGAGTCGGACTCGAAGGATCTCGCCGACGAAGGCATCGAGGTCGGCCGCATCCCCTGGGTGCCGCTCGCCGACAACTAGGCTCCCGCCCTTACGCTTTCGTCGCCACCGCCAGATAGTTCACGTCGAGATCGGACCCGAGCGACCAGCGGTCGAGCAGCGGGTTGTAGGAGACGCCGACGGTCTCGGCGAAGGTTAGGCCGGAGGCGCGCATCGCCGCCTCCAGCTCCGACGGGCGCACGAACTTCCGCCAGTCATGCGTGCCCTTCGGCAGCCACCCCAGCACATATTCCGCGCCCACGATCGCCAGGCCGAAGGCCTTCAGCGTCCGGTTCAGGGTCGCCACCACCAGGAGCCCGCCGGGCCTCGTCATCCGCGCCGCGGCGGCGACGAAGGCCTCCAGCGAGGCGACGTGCTCGACGATCTCGAGCGCCAGCACCGCATCGAAGCTCTCGCCGGCCTCGGCCAGCTCCTCGGCCGCGGCATGGCGGTAGTCGATCGCGAGCCCGCTCTCGGCGGCATGGAGCCTCGCCACCTCGACGTTGCGGGCGGTCGCGTCGATGCCGACGACCTTGGCGCCGAGCCGGGTCAGCGGCTCGGCGACCAGACCGCCGCCGGAGCCGATGTCGAGGAGCCTGAGCCCCGAAAGCGGCCGGTCGGCCTTGGGATCGCGGCCGAAATGCCGGCACAGCCGGTCCTTCAGGAACTGCAGGCGGACCGGGTTGAAGCGGTGGAGCGGGTGGAACTTGCCCCTGGGGTCCCACCACTCCTCGGCCATCCGCCGGAACTTCTCGATCTCGGCCGGATCGACGGTGCTGCCCAACGCTGTCATTGCCGCAAAACGTCCCAAGACCGTTGCAATCTCGTATACCTCCTCTATAACCCGCGCGGACCCCGGACCGCTATGTCCGGGGCCCGAAAACGACCACTTTCAGCAGACCTCCCCCCGCCATGGCCAGGATCGTGATGAAGTTCGGCGGCACGTCCGTCGCCGATGTCGAGCGCATCAAGAATGTGGCCAAGCGCGTCAAACGCGAGGTCGATGCCGGCAACGAGGTCGCGGTCGTCGTTTCCGCCATGTCGGGGACGACCAACCAGCTGGTTAAGTGGGTCAACGAGATCAGCCCGCTGCACGACGCGCGCGAGTACGACACCGTCGTCGCCACCGGCGAGCAGGTGACGATCGGCCTCCTGGCGCTGGCGCTGCAGGAGCTCGGCTGCAACGCGCGCTCCTGGCAGGGCTGGCAGATCCCGGTCAAGACCGACAACGTCCACGGCAAGGCCCGGATCCAGGACATCGACTGCGCCGAGATGATCAAGGGCTTCGCCGAGAAGCAGGTCGGCGTCGTCGCCGGATTCCAGGGTGTCGCCCCCGACGGCCGCGTGACCACGCTGGGGCGCGGCGGTTCCGACACCTCGGCCGTCGCGCTGGCCGCGGCGCTGAAGGCCGATCGATGCGATATCTTCACCGATGTCGACGGCGTCTACACCACCGATCCGCGCATCGTTGCGAAGGCGCGGAAGCTCGATAAGATCACCTACGAGGAAATGCTGGAGATGGCGTCGCTGGGCGCCAAGGTGCTCCAGACCCGCTCGGTGGAGCTGGCCATGAACCACCGGGTTCGCGTCCAGGTCCTGTCGAGCTTCGAAGACAAGCCCGGAACCCTTGTTGTCGGCGAGGACGAGATCGTGGAACAGGAAGTTGTGAGCGGCATCGCCTATAGCCGAGATGAAGCGAAGATCACTGTCCGCAAGGTGCAGGACCGGCCCGGCATCGCCGCCGGCATCTTCGGCCCGCTGGCCGACGCCGCGATCAACGTCGACATGATCGTCCAGAACTCCTCCGACGACGGCAAGACCACCGATCTCACCTTCACCGTCGGCCGCGCCGATCTCGAGCGCGCGCTGCACGTGCTGAAGGGCCGCGAGGGCGAGCTCAAATACGGCAGCGTCGGCTCCGACAAGGCCGTCTCCAAGGTGTCGGTGATCGGCGTCGGCATGCGCAGCCACGTCGGCGTCGCCCAGACGATGTTCAAGTCGCTCGCCGACAAGGGCATCAACATCCAGGTGATCTCCACCTCCGAGATCAAGGTGAGCGTCCTCATCGCCGAGGAGTACACCGAGCTCGCGGTGCGCGCGCTGCACACCGCCTATGGCCTGGACGGCGCCTGAGAGCCTGACCGACGGCGCCGCTCGGCGCGGCGCCGAGCGGCTCGACCGCCTGTGGCGGCGCGGCCGCGAATTCCTCGGCACGCGCTACGCGCTGATGTGCGGCGCGATGACCTGGGTCTCCGAACGCAACCTGGTCTCGGCGATCTCCGAAGGCGGCGGCTTCGGCGTGCTCGCCTGCGGGGCGATGAAGCCGGACCGGCTGGCCGAGGAGATCCGCGCGACCCAGGCGAAAACCAAAAAGCCGTTCGGCGTGAACCTGATCGTCATGCATCCGGAGCTGGACGGGCTCGTCGACGCTTGCCTCGCCGAAAAGGTCAGCCACGTCGTGCTCGCCGGCGGGCTTCCGTCGGCCGCCGTCGTCAAGAAGCTGAAGGACGGCGGCGCCAAGGTCATGACCTTCCTGCCGGCGGCAATCGTCGCGAAGAAGCTGGTCCGCTCCGGCGTCGACGCCTTCATCACCGAAGGCGCTGAAGCCGGCGGCCATATCGGCGCGGTGTCGACCTCGGTCCTGGCCCAGGAAATCCTGCCCGAGGTGCGCGACGTGCCGGTCTTCGTCGCCGGCGGCATCGGGCGCGGCGAGGCGATCGCCAGCTACCTCGAGATGGGCGCGGCCGGCTGCCAGCTCGGCACGCGCTTCGTCTGCGCCACCGAGTCGATCGCGCATCCGAAGTTCAAGCAGGCCTTCATCCGGGCGTCGGCGCGCGATGCGATGCCGTCCCAGCAGCTCGACCCGCGCTTCCCGGTGATCCCGGTGCGCGCCCTGGTCAACAAGGCGACCGAGCGCTTCCTCGAGACCCAGCGCGACGTGATCGACCGCTTCAACCGCGGCGAGCTGCCCAGGGACCAGGCCCAGCTCGCGATCGAGCATTTCTGGGCGGGTGCGCTCCGGCGCGCGGTCGTCGACGGCGACGTCGAGACCGGTTCGCTGATGGCGGGCCAGTCGGTCGGCATGGTCACGTGCGAGCAGCCCGTCGCCGAGATCCTGGAGGAGCTGGTCGGCCAGGCGATCTGTGCCCTCGCCGCGAGAGATCAGATCGGAGACGCCTGATGCCGCCGTCGGGAACTCTCGGCGGCGGGTCGCGGCAGCTGCTGAAGCGGCTGCGCGACGTGATGGCAGGCGAGGCGGCCGGCCAGGAGCGGCTCGACCGCATCGTCCGCGTCATCGCCCAGGGCCTCGTCGCCGAAGTCTGCTCCTGCTACCTGCTGAAAGGCGGCATGCTGGAGCTGTTCGCGACCGAGGGCCTGAAGCCCGAGGCCGTGCACAAGACGCGCCTTGCGATCGGCGAAGGCCTGGTCGGCGACATCGCCGCGCATGCGCGCCCGCTGGCGCTCGCCGACGCCCAGAGCCATCCGAACTTCGCCTATAGGCCGGAGACCGGCGAAGAGACCTTCCACTCGCTGATGGGCGCGCCGATCCTCCGAGGCGGCCGCGTGCTCGGAGTCGTCGTCGTCCAGAACCGCACCAAGCGCCATTACGCCGAGGACGAGGTCGAGACGCTCGAGACGGTCGCCATGGTGGTGGCGGAGCTGGTCTCGGCCGGGCTCGTCACCGAAGAGGAGGCGATCGCCGCCGAGCAGGGCGAACCGCTGCCGGCCAGGCTCGAAGGCCTTCACGTCCATTACGGCGTCGCCGTCGGCACCGCGGTCCTGCATCGCCCCCATATCGAGGTCCGCCGCGTCGTCGCCGAGGATCCGGCGGCGGAGCTGGTCCGCCTCGAAGCCGCCGTCGGCGGCCTCCAGCGCCAGCTCGACGAGCTGTTCGCGGCGTCCGAGCTCGCCCGCGGCGGCGAGCACGAAGGCGTGCTCGAAGCCTATCGGATGTTCGCCGAGGATCGCGGCTGGAACGCCAAGCTCAAGGAGGCGATCCGCTCGGGCCTGACTGCCGAGGCCGCAGTGCAGAAGGTGCAGAACGACACGCGAGCGCGCCTGGCGCAGGTGGTCGACCCGTATCTCCGCGAACGCCTGATGGATCTCGATGATCTGCATCACCGGCTGCTGCAGCACCTGATCGGCGACATCGGCAAGCGCGAGCTTCCCGACGATGCGATCCTGATCGCGCGCACGATGGGCCCGGCCGAGCTTCTCGACTACGACCGCGCCAAGCTGAAGGCGCTGGTGCTGGAGGAGGGCTCGGCGACCGCGCATGTCGCGATCATCGCCCGCGCCCTCGATCTGCCGGCAGTCGCGCGCGTGCCCGAGATCCGCGACCAGGTCTCGGCCGGCGACCGGCTGATCGTCGATGGCGGCCACGGCGTCGTCTATGTGCGCCCCGGCGACGACGTGATCGACTCGATCTCGACGATGGTCGCCGCCACGCGTGCCGCAGAGATCCGCCACGCGGGCTTGCGCGAGATGCCGGCGATCAGCCTCGACGGCATCCGGGTCTCGCTGAACCTCAATGCCGGGCTGCTGGTCGACCTGGCGCAGCTCGAGAAGACCGGCGCCGACGGCGTCGGCCTCTACCGGACCGAGATCGGCTTCATGGTGCGCCCCCGATACCCGTCGGTCGCCGAGCAGACGCTGATGTACAGCCAAGTGCTGTCGATCGCCGGCGACAGGCCGGTGGTGTTCCGCACCCTCGATGCCGGCGGCGACAAGCGGCTGCCTTACCTGCCTTACGAGGAAGACGAGAATCCGGCGATGGGCTGGCGTGCGATCAGGATGACACTCGACCGCCCGTCGCTGCTTCGCCAGCAGCTCCGCGCGCTGCTCACCGCGTCCGCCGGCCGCTCGCTCAGCGTGATGTTCCCGATGGTGGCGGAAGTCGCCGAGCTGGTCGAAGCCCGCCAGGTATTGGAACTCGAGCTCGAGCGGCTGTGGCGGATCGGGACGCCGGCGCCGGAGAAGCTTCGGGTCGGCGCAATGATCGAGGTCCCGGCCCTTCTTCATCAGCTTCCGGCACTGCTTCCGCGCGTCGATTTTCTTTCGGTCGGCTCCAACGATCTTCTTCAGTTCTTGTTCGCGGCCGATCGCGGCAGTCCAAGGCTTGCCGGCCGCTACGACCCGCTGTCGCCGCCGGTGCTGTCGGTCATGAGCCGCCTGATCGATGACGCCACGACCGGCGGCGTGCCCGTCACCGTCTGCGGCGAGATGGCGGGCCGGCCGCTGGAAGCCATGACGTTGATCGGATTGGGATTTTCGTCCCTGTCGATGTCCCCCGGCGCGCTGCCGCCGGTAAAGGCCATGATCCGGAGCCTCGATGTCGGGGCATTGTCGAGCTATCTCGGCCGCCTGATCACCGCCCCCGACCGGAGCGTCCGCGAGAAGCTCAGAGCCTTCGCAGCCGATCACAAGATTGCGATTTAAGCCGTTGTGCGAATACCGACAATCGGTTACTGTAATACTCACCGAATATACAAGATTTTAGCAAAAGAATCGGCAAGTCGACTGGTCCGGATTCGTGGGTGGAATGGTGTCTTTGCCGGAGCAGATGCGGGGGGCGGAAGAGGCCGGCGAGTCGAGCGGACTCGGCAGGGTCTTGAGGCGCGCCCGTCTGGCGTCGGGGCTCGACATCGCCGATGTCGCCCAGCGGCTCCGGATTCGTCCCGAATATCTCGAGGCGCTCGAAGCGGGCGACCACGCCAAGCTGCCCGGCCGCGTCTATGCGATCGGCTTCGTTCGCACCTACTCGACCTTCCTCGGCCTCGACTCCGCGGTCGCGATCGAACGCTTCAAGTCGGAAGCGGTCTCGCTCGACCACACGCACCTACTGCCGCCGACGCCGCCGCCGGAAGGCCGCGTGCCGGGCGGCGCGCTGCTGTTCGTCTCGCTGGTCAGCGCCGTCGTGCTCTATGGCGGCTGGTGGGTGATGTCGGC
The DNA here is from genome assembly GCA_016792585.1 of Rhodospirillaceae bacterium. Taxonomy (GTDB): domain Bacteria; phylum Pseudomonadota; class Alphaproteobacteria; order SHVZ01; family SHVZ01; genus SHVZ01. The sequence goes on along the minus strand of JAEULB010000092.1, from coordinate 9,689 downwards.
CGAGGAACGGCGCATGCCCGAGATCGTCGCCGAAGTGCCGGCGCGGCTGCAGCAGCTCGTCGACGCGGTCGCGCAGGCTCGCGAGGCCGTCGTGGTTCGCTTGCCGCGCAGCGAAGCGGCACCGCCTGTCGGCGCGGCATCGGCCGCTCCGACCCCGCCCGTGCCTCCGGTCGTCGCTGCGGCGCCGCAGCCGCAACCGCTGGCCCAGCCGGCGTCTCCGATCCCCGTCGCCGCATTGCCGGATCAGCGTCCTGCCGACGAGTCGGAGAACGCCGAGATGGCCGAGGACGAGGAAAGCGCGCGTCCCGCGCCCGAGCCGGCGACGGCGTCCGCACCGGCCCAGAACATCGTCGTCGCGGCGGTGCCGACGGCTCCTTCCGCGACCACCGACTCCGGCGCCGGCCGCATCCTGCTCCGCGCCCGCGAGGAGAACTGGGTTCAGGTCCGCGACGGCGCCAATGCGCCGCTGATGACCCGCGTGCTGAAACCGGGCGACGTGCTCAAGGTGCCGGACCGCAACGGGCTAACCCTGATGACCGGCAATGCCGGCGGCCTCGACGTCCTGGTCGACGGCGAGGCGGTGCCCTCGCTCGGCGCGCCCGGCCAGGTCCGCCGCAACGTTGCGCTCGACGCCGACAAGCTGAAGGCCGGGACCGCGATCGGCCGGCCCTGAGATCGGCGCTTCCGCGTCGATTTTTCCGCTTTCCGTCCCATCTGATATAAGGCCCGCGATGGAGGCCTCATGAGCGTTCGTCCCTATCGGGATATCCACCGGCGGAAGAGCCGCCGGGTGATGGTCGGGTCGGTTGCGGTCGGCGACGGGGCGCCGATCTCGGTGCAGACCATGACCAACACGCCGACCTCGGACGCGAAAGCGACGATCGACCAGATCCGCCGCGTCGAGGAGGTCGGTTGCGACATCGTGCGTGTGAGTTGCCCCGACGAGGACTCGACCGCGGCGCTCAAGGCGATCGTCAAGGCGGCGAAGATCCCGGTCGTCGCCGACATCCACTTCCACTACAAGCGCGCGATCGAGGCGGCCGAGGCAGGTGCTGCGTGCCTTCGCATCAATCCCGGCAACATCGGCTCCGCCGACCGCGTGCGTGAAGTCGTGAAGGCGGCGAAGGACCATGGCTGCTCGATGCGGATCGGCGTCAACGCCGGCTCGCTCGAGAAGGACCTCTTGGAGAAATACGGCGAGCCCTGTCCCGAGGCGATGGTCGAGAGCGCCCTCAACCACGTGCGCATCCTCGAGGACCATGACTTCCGCGACGTGAAGATCAGCGTGAAGGCTTCGGACGTCTTCCTCGCGGTCGCCGCATATCAGGGCCTCGCCGAGGCCTGCGACTATCCGCTGCATATCGGCGTGACCGAGGCCGGCGGTCTCCGCATGGGCACGGTCAAGTCCTCCATCGGCCTCGGCATGCTGCTGTGGAGCGGCATCGGCGACACGCTCCGCGTCTCGCTGTCGGCCGACCCGGTCGAGGAGGTGAAGGTCGGCTTCGACATGCTGAAGTCGCTGGGCCTCCGCCGTCGTGGCGTCACCGTGATCGCTTGCCCGTCCTGCGCGCGCCAGCAGTTCGACGTGATCAAGACGGTCGAGGTGCTGGAGGAGCGGCTTCAGCACATCATGACGCCGATGACCGTCTCGGTGATCGGCTGCGTCGTCAACGGCCCGGGCGAGGCGCGCGAGACCGACATCGGCTTCACCGGCGGAGGCAACGGCACGCACCAGGTCTACATCGCCGGCCAGCCGCATCACCGGCTCAAGGACAAGGCGATCGTCGACCACCTGGTCGAGCTGGTCGAGGCCAAGGCGGCGGAGATCGCCCGCGACAAGGACGCCGCCGCCCGCACTGCCGCCGAGTAGCGGTTCAACCGGCGCCGATGTCAGCTCTCCGACTGGTCGTCGCCGGCATCGATCACCGGACCGCGCCCGCCGATCTCCGCGATCGGCTGCAGATCGACGACGCGGCCTTGCCCGACTTGCTGGCGCGCTTCAGGAGCGGCGGCTTCGCCGAGGCGCTGGTGCTGTCGACCTGCGATCGCACCGTCGTCGCCGGGCTCGCCGATGGCGCCGACGTCGCCGTGCTGCCGATGCTCGCCGCCGCCGCGGGTCAGCCTTCCGCCGATCTTCCCGCCGGGCTTCGTCTCGTCGGCGAGGAGGCCGAGAACTATCTCTTCGCCGTCGCCTCGGCGCTCGACAGCCAGATCGTCGGCGAGCCGCAGGTCCTGGGCCAGCTCAAGGCCGCGCATCGCCTCGCCCAGGATCTGGGTCATGCCGATGCCGGCCTGGCGCCGATCCTGGACGCCGCCTATGCGGCGGCCAAGCGGGTGCGGACCGAGACCAGGATCGCCGAAGGACCGGTCTCGATGGCGACCGCCTGCGCCCGCCTCTGCCGCGACCTCCATGGCGATCTCGCACGGACGACCGCGCTCGCGATCGGTCCGGGCGACATGGTGGCGCTGCTGGTCGAGCAGCTTCGCGCCGCGGGCCTGCGCGATGTCGTCTGCGTCGCCGCCCGCAGGCGGCGGGCGGAGGCCCTGGCGCAACGCCTTTCCGCGCATGTCGGCGAGGTCGCCGATCTGCCGCGCCTGCTGGCGGCCGCCGACATCGTGGTTGCGGGGCAAGGCGATGGGCGCTACGTGGTGACCCGCGTAGCGGTCGAGCAGGCGTTGAAGGCGAGGCGCCGGAAGCCGATCTTCTTCGCCGATGCCGCAGTGCCCCGCGACGTCGAGCCCAAGGTCGAAGCCCTCGACGGGGCATTCGTCTACGACCTCGACGACCTGGAGCGGGTTGCGGCCGAAGGCCGGGCCGGCCGCGAGGCCGAGGTCGATCGGGCGCGGGCGATCCTCGCCGAGGAGATCGGCCGGTTCCGTGCCGGCCGGGCGGAACGGCGCGGTGTCTCGGCGGTGATGCGGCTGAGAGGGCGTTTCGAGGCGGCGCGCAACCGGGCGTTGGCGGAGACCGGCGATGCGGGACGGGCGACCGAGCTGGTGATCAACCGGCTGCTGCACGAGCCGTCGGAGCGCCTCAGGCGGATCGCGGCGGACGAAGGCGAGGAAGGGGCCGAGGCGGCGCTGAAGCGTCTCTTCGGCGAGGACGAGGAGGAAGGATGAGCCTCGAGGAGAAGCTCGAGTCGGTGGTGCGGCGACACAAGGAGCTGGGCGAGACCCTCGCCTCCGGCGTCGTCGGCGATTCCTTCGCCAAGCAGTCGAAGGAGTACTCCGATCTCGGCCCGATCGTTGCCGGCATCGAGGAGTGGAAGAGGGCGCGCGCCGAAGCGGCCGACCTCGACGCGATGCTCGCCGATCCCGCGACCGACAAGGAGATGAAGGCGCTCGCCGAGACTGAGAGATCGGAGCTGGCGGCGAAGCTGCCGAAGCTCGAGCGCTCGGTGCAGGTGATGCTGCTGCCGAAGGACGAGGCTGACGAGAAGAACGCGATCCTCGAGGTACGCGCCGGCACCGGCGGCGACGAGGCGGCGCTGTTCGCCTCCGAGCTCTTCCGCATGTACCAGCGCTATGCCCAGGCCAAGGGATGGAAGTTCGAGATGATGGAGATGTCGGAGACGCCGCTCGGCGGCTTCCGCGAGGCGACCGCCTCGATCATCGGGCGCAACGTCTTCGCACGGCTCAAGTACGAGTCCGGCGTCCATCGCGTCCAGCGCGTACCGGCGACCGAGACGCAAGGGCGTATCCATACCTCGACCGCGACCGTGGCGGTGCTGCCGGAAGCCGAGGAGGTCGACATCCACATCGAGGAGAAGGACCTCCGTTTCGACGTCTATCGTTCCAGCGGCCCCGGCGGACAGTCGGTCAACACCACCGACTCGGCCGTCCGCGTCACGCATATCCCGACCGGCATCGCCGTCGCCCAGCAGGATGAGAAGTCGCAGCACCGCAACAAGGCGAAGGCGCTGAAGATCCTGCGCGCCCGCCTCTACCAGGCGGAGCGCGACCGTCTCGATGCCGAGCGCTCGGCGGCGCGCAAGAGCCAGGTCGGCACTGGCGACCGTTCCGAGCGCATCCGCACCTACAATTTTCCGCAAGGGCGGGTCAGCGACCATCGCATCAACCTGACGCTCTACAAGATCGAGAAGGTGATGACCGGCGAGGCGCTCGACGAGTTCGTCGACGCGCTGACCGCGGAGAGCGAAGCCGAACGTCTGGCCGCGCTCGAATGATCGTCGAGGAAGCACTGTCGCGGGCGACCCGACGCCTTGCCGAAGCCGGCGTGGAGACCGCGCGTCTCGATGCGCGTCTGCTGCTCGCCTCGATCGACGGCATGTCGGCCTCCGCCGTGCTGCTCGATCCTGGCCGTGTGCTCGCCGCCGACGTCGAATCCGCGTTCGACCGGCTGGTCGATCGCCGCGCGCGGCGCGAGCCGGTGAGCCGCATCCTCGGCCGCCGCGAGTTCTGGAGCCTCGACTTCGCGATCTCGCTGGCGACGCTCGATCCGAGACCCGACAGCGAGACGCTGGTCGAGGCGGCGCTGACGCAATTCGAGCCCGAGCCGCGCCGGCGCGTGCTCGACCTCGGAACCGGCACCGGTTGTCTCCTGCTGTCGGTCTTGAGCGAGCGGCCGAAATGGGTCGGGCTCGGCATCGACATCGCCGAGGAGGCGGTCGCGGTCGCGCGCGCCAATGCACGTACGCTGGAACTATCGGAGCGCGCCCACTTCCAGACCGGCGACTGGGACAAGGGCCTGGTCGGAACCTTCGACCTGATCTTGAGCAACCCGCCCTATATTCCATCGAGCGAAATCGCCGGGCTGTCGCCCGAGGTGGCGAGCTTCGATCCGCTCAGGGCGCTCGACGGCGGCGCCGACGGGCTCGATGCGTACCGCGCATTGGCGCCGGCGCTCCTGCGTCTCCTGGCACCGCAAGGACGCGCGGTGATCGAACTCGGCAAGGGTCAGGTTGCGGAGATTGCCGGCATCATGGAGGCGGCCGGTCTAAGGGCTCTCGAACGCCGACAGGATCTCGCGGGCGTCGAGCGATGCCTGGTCCTGGGCCATCCGGTTCCGTGAAAATTCTTGTTGGAAATTGTGGCAATCCCCACTAGGGTCCCTATGTCGTCGAGCTGAGGCTCGCGCGCCCGAGGGGGGCGCCAGACAACCGATCCACCGCTGTTTAGACCCAAGTCCGCTGATGCGGACTCGCGGCAGGTGTGCGCGAGCAGCCTCGACAGGAAATAGGGTGAACTAAGGCACCATGAGACAAGGACCACATCCGAAGAGGTCGCGCGGGCGCGGCAACGGTGGCGGCGGCGGGGGCGGCATGTCCGGCCCGCGGAAGCATCATCTGCCGCTGCGGCTGCAGACCTTCGACTCCAACGGCCCTGATGTCCGCATCCGCGGCAACGCCTATCAGGTGCACGAGAAGTATCTTCAGCTCGCGCGCGATGCGCAGTCGTCGGGCGACCGAGTCGCGGCGGAGAACTACTTCCAGCACGCCGAGCACTATTACCGCATCATCGCCGCCGACCTCGCCAACACGCAGGCGCAGGGCGGACAGCCCGGGCAGCCGTTCCCGAGCGGGCAGCAGCAGCCTGGCCTGCCGACCAACGGATCTCGCGATCCGATGGGCGGGCCGGACATGGACGAAGGCGTCGACCCCGGCAATGGCAACAGCCAGCCGTTCGTCGCACCGCCGCCGGCCGAGCCGGTGAGCTGATCTAGCTAGTCGTTGCGGAGCGCGTCGCCGATGGCGATGCGCCCGCCCCCGATCACCTTCGCATAGACGCCCATGTCGGCGTGGCCGAATGCGCGCTGAAGCGCGTTCGGCAGGTTCATGTCGCGCTCTGCGGCCGCCGGGTCGACGTTGGTCGCGGCACAGCGGCCGATGCGGTCGATCACTTTGAGCCGCACTCCGCCGATCGCGATCTCGCGGCCGACCCAGCCGAACTCCTCCCAGGCGCGCGTTCCTTCGACGTAGATGTTGGCGCGAAAGCGCAGCCGCTCGACCGGCTTGCCGACGACGCGCGCGAGATCGGCGATGCTCGCCATTCCGATGATCGAGACCACGGCCTCGCCGCAATCGGCGAGGCCGATCTTCGGGCCTTCGACGAGGCGCGGCCGCCCTTGACCTGAATCAAGGAAGGCCGCGAGGAACTCGCCGACGATGGCGCGTCCTTGTGGATCGGTTGCCTTCCCTTGAGCGATCGTCTTTCCGCCGCGGGCCAGCGTCAGCATCTCGGTCGCCGAGTCGTATCGGCTCTCGAGCAGCGCCAGGCGCTCATGGCGGGCAAGCTGGAAGAAGGCCGACTTGGGCTGCCAGACCGGCTCGGTCTGATCGTAGGTCGTGGTCCCCAGCGCGACGGCGAACCGGCGGTCGTCGGGGAAGCCGCGGGAGGCGGCAAGGTCGACGGACTCCAGCGCTTCCGGGCTCAGGCCCTTGACCGGATAGCGATAGAGCGCGGCGACGCGGGAGGGGGCGTCGGTCATGTTGCGCTGCACCATGCGCCGACCGGGCGTCCCGGGCAACCCCCTCCTCTTGCGGGGCTTTTTGCCAAGCCCATATGTGACTTGGCCGGTGCGCCGTCAGGCGGCCGGAGACACGCCGAGCCGATTTCGGGCGGCGAACGGAGGTAATCAGGTATGGATCTCGAGAAACTCAGCGATCGCGTAAAAGGCTTCGTCCAGGCCGGGCAGGCCATGGCGCTCGCGCGCGACCATCAGCGCTTCACCCCTGAGCACATGCTCAAGGTGATCATCGACGACAAGGAAGGCATGGCGGCGAACCTGGCGAAGGCCGCCGGCGCCGATGTCGACCGCATCAAGCAGGGCGTCGAGGCCGAGCTTGCGAAGATTCCGCAGGTGAAGGGCACCGGCGCCGGCCAGCTCTACCTGGCGCCGGAGACCGCGCGCCTGTTCGAGCAGGCGACCCAGATCGCCGACAAGGCCGGCGACAGCTTCGTCACTGTGGAGCGCCTGCTGCTGGCGCTCCTGATGGGCGAAGGCACGCCGTCCCAGCGCATCCTCAAGGATGCGGGCCTGACCGCGCAGAAGCTCAACAGCGCGATCAACGACATCCGCAAGGGCCGGAAAGCCGACACCGCCGGGGCCGAGTCCGGCTACGACGCGCTGAAGAAATATGCGCGCGACCTCACGCAGTCGGCGCGCGACGGCAAGCTCGATCCGGTCATCGGCCGCGACGAGGAGATCCGCCGCACGATCCAGGTGCTCTCGCGCCGGACCAAGAACAACCCGGTGCTGATCGGCGAGCCCGGCGTCGGCAAGACCGCGATCGTCGAGGGCCTGGCGCTCCGCATCGTCAACGGCGACGTGCCGGAGAGCTTGAAGAAGAAGAGCCTGCTCTCGCTCGATCTCGGCGCGCTGATCGCGGGCGCGAAGTATCGCGGCGAGTTCGAGGAGCGGCTCAAGGCCGTGCTACAGGAGATTTCCGCGGCGGCCGGCGAGATCATCCTGTTCATCGACGAGCTGCACACGCTGGTCGGCGCCGGCAAGGCCGATGGCGCGATGGACGCGTCCAACATGCTGAAGCCGGCGCTGGCGCGCGGCGAGCTGCATTGCGTCGGCGCGACCACGCTGGACGAGTATCGCAAGCACATCGAGAAGGATGCGGCGCTGGCCCGGCGCTTCCAGCCGGTCTTCGTCGCTGAGCCCACGATCGAGGACACGATCTCGATCCTGCGCGGGCTCAAGGAGAAGTACGAGGTCCATCACGGCGTCCGCATCACGGACGCGGCGATCGTCTCGGCCGCGACGCTGTCGAACCGCTACATCGCCGACCGCTTCCTGCCCGACAAGGCGATCGATCTGGTCGATGAGGCGGCGAGCCGTCTGCGCATGGAGGTCGACTCCAAGCCGGAGGACCTGGACGAGCTCGACCGGCGCATCATCCAGCTCAAGATCGAGCGCGAAGCGCTGAAGAAGGAGAGCGATCGCGCGTCGCGCGACCGGCTCGAGAAGCTCGAGGACGAGCTCGTTGACCTGGAAGCGAAGAGCGAGGATCTCACATCCGAGTGGAAGGCGGAGAAGGATCGCGTCTCCGACACCCAGAAGCTCAAGGAGCAGCTCGACCAGGCGCGGAGCGAGCTCGAGGTCGCGCAGCGCAAGGGCGATCTCGCCAAAGCGGGCGAGCTCAAGTACGGCGTCATCCCCGACCTCGAGAAGAAGATCGCGGGCCCGGAGGACGGCAAGCGCCACCTCGTCAACGAGGCGGTGACCGAGAGCCACATCGCCGGCGTCGTCTCGCGCTGGACCGGCATCCCGGTCGACAAGATGCTGGCCGGCGAGCGCGAGAAGCTGCTGAAGATGGAGGATCGCCTGGGCTCGCGCGTCATTGGCCAGAGCGAGCCGATCGTCGCGGTCGCCAACGCGGTTCGCCGCGCGCGGGCGGGCCTTCAGGATCCGAACCGGCCGATCGGCTCGTTCCTGTTCTTGGGCCCCACTGGCGTCGGCAAGACCGAGCTCACCAAGGCGCTCGCCGAGTTCCTGTTCGACGACGAGCAGGCGATGGTCCGCATCGACATGTCCGAGTACATGGAGAAGCACGCGGTCAGCCGGCTGATCGGCGCACCCCCGGGCTATGTCGGCTACGACGAGGGCGGCGCGCTTACCGAAGCGGTGCGTAGGCGGCCCTACCAGGTGATCCTGTTCGACGAAGTCGAGAAGGCGCATCCGGACGTCTTCAACGTGCTGCTGCAGGTGCTCGACGACGGCAGGCTCACCGACGGCCAGGGCCGCACGGTCGACTTCCGCAACACGCTGATCGTGCTCACCTCGAACCTCGGCAGCGATGCGCTGGCCAACCTTCCCGACGGCGAGCCGTCGGAGAACGCGCGCCCGCAGGTGATGGAGATCGTGCGCCGGGCCTTCCGGCCCGAGTTCCTGAACCGGCTCGACGAGATCCTGCTGTTCCGTCGCCTGTCGCGCGACGACATGGGCGGCATCGTCGAGATCCAGCTGAAGCGGCTGGAGAAGCTGCTGGTCGATCGCAAGATTACGCTCGGCGTCGATGCGTCGGCGAAGGCCTGGCTGGCGGAGGCTGGGTACGATCCGGTCTACGGCGCCCGGCCGCTGAAGCGGGTGATCCAGCGCCAGCTGCAGAACCCGCTGGCGCAGATGATCCTCGCCGGCCGGATCAATGACGGGGACACGGTCCCGGTCTCCGGCGGCAAGGACGGGCTCCTCATCGCGGGCGAACTCGCCGAGGCTGCGGACTAGGACTCTCTCGAATCGCGGCGCCGCGGCTTCGGTCCGCTGCGGCGCCGCATTTCCGAGCCCCTAGATGCAGCGTCGTCCCAGGGAAAAGACCCCCTACAGATTCTTTTTCCACAGGGCCGAAAATCGGTTTGACACTCCTCTGACACGGGCGTACAAGCCGCGCCTCGCCCGGCGGTGAGCGGCAGACGAAGCCGACCGACGCCGGGCTCGCTCTTTGACAAGTAGATAGAATTGGAAGGGATGCGTGGGCGGCGGGCCTTTATGGGCCATTGGCTGTCTCGCGTGTCTCTGACGCGTAATGACAGGAAATGGCTCCTATTGAGGGGCGTTTCCGGGACTTCGGTCTTGGGAGCGCTACCGATCAACCTGAGAGTTTGATCCTGGCTCAGAACGAACGCTGGCGGCATGCCTAACACATGCAAGTCGAACGCCCCGCAAGGGGAGTGGCGAACGGGTGAGTAACGCGTGGGAACCTACCCAGCAGTTGGGGATAACC
>JAEULB010000058.1 GCA_016792585.1 Rhodospirillaceae bacterium | reverse complement strand
GCCTACGTCACCGCCATGGCTCGATTCATGGAAGACTGGGATTTCCTGGTGACCCCGACGGTCTCGGTGGCGGCCTTCCCGGCCGAGCTCATCGCGCCGAAGCACTGGCCGCAGCATCCGTGGGACTGGATCCAGTGGGCGGAGTTCTCCTACCCGTTCAACTTTTCCGGCATGCCGGCGGCGACCGTGCCATGCGGCTTCACCAGCGAGGGCCTTCCTGTCGGCCTGCAGATCGTCGGCCGGCGCTTCGACGACCTCGGCGTGATGCAGGCCTCGCAGGCCTTCGCCAAGGCGCGCCCGTGGATGGCGAAGCGGCCCAGCTTCTAGCGGCGGGCAAAAGAGGTCGCCCCGATCCGCTCCGTCCTCGAGGCGCCGCAACGCCCTCGGGTGACGCTAGACTATTGACGGAAGGGCCGGTTCGACGTCCAGGAGGGGGTTGCCTCCGGAGGCGCCCTTTCCACAAATTCTCGTATCACTGTTCCGAAGGACCCCATGCCCCGCTTCAAGACCCTCGACGATCTCCAGGTGGCGTCGAAGCGCGTGCTCGTGCGCGCCGACCTCAACGTGCCGATGAAGGACGGCAAGGTCACCGACACCACCCGGATCGACCGCCTGGCGCCGACGCTGACCGAGCTGATGAAGAAAGGGGCGCGCGTCGTCGTGCTCTCGCATTTCGGGCGGCCGAAGGGCGGACCGGACGAGGCGAACTCGCTCAAGCACATCGTCGCCGATCTCTCGAAGGCGGTCGGCAAGCCCGTCGCCTTCGGTGGCGACTGCATCGGGCCCGAGGCGGAGAAGACGGTCGCGGCGCTGAAAGACGGCGAGATCGCGCTGCTGGAGAACCTGCGCTTCCACAAGGGCGAGGAGGCGAACGACCCGGCCTTCGCCGATGCGCTGGCGAAGCTCGGCGACCTCTATGTCGACGACGCGTTTTCCGCTGCGCATCGCGCGCATGCCTCGATCGACGCGCTGGCGAAGCGCCGCCCGGCGGCCGCAGGGCGGCTGATGCAGGCGGAGCTGGAAGCCTTGAGCAAAGGGCTCGAGAACCCTAAGCGTCCGCTGATGGCGATCGTCGGCGGCGCCAAGGTTTCGACCAAGCTCGACCTGCTCGGCAACCTCGTCGGCAAGGTCGACGTTCTGGCCATCGGAGGCGGCATGGCCAATACCTTCCTCGTCGCGAAGGGCGTGAAGATCGGCAAGTCGCTGGCCGAGCGCGACATGGCGGACACCGCGCGCGAGATCATGAAGAAGGCCGAGGAACGGAAGTGCCGGATCGTGCTGCCGGTCGATGCGGTGGTCGCGGCCGAGCTGAAACCCGGCGTCGCGACGAAGACGGTCGCGATCGACGCGGTGCCTGACGACCAGATGATCCTCGACGTCGGCCCGAAGAGCGCGGCCGAGTTGGCGACGCTGCTGGGCGAGTGCAAGACGCTGGTCTGGAACGGCCCGCTCGGCGCCTTCGAGACCAAGCCCTTCGACGCGTCAACGGTCCTGGTCGCGCGCGCCGCGGCCGATCTCACCGGCGCGGCCAAGCTCAACTCGGTCGGCGGCGGCGGCGACACCGTCGCGGCCTTGGCGGCAGCCGGCGTCGAGGAGAAGTTCAGCTACGTCTCCACTGCCGGCGGCGCCTTCCTCGAATGGCTCGAAGGCAAGACCTTGCCGGGGGTCGCGGCCCTGATGCAGGCTTGACCCGATGAAAGCGGCGCTCGCCGGACTGCTCTTCGCGAGTATCGCCTCCGCGGCTCATGCGGAGGTCGGCGAGCGCATTCGTCTGATGCCCTCGGACATGCCGCAGCCCTATGCCACGCGCTCGGTGAGCAACGCGCCGCGCGTCGTTACGCGGCCGCCGGACGCGATGCCGAAGGCGCCGGCCGGCTTCAAGGTGACGCTGTTCCGCGCGGGCCTCAGCCACCCGCGCCACCTGATCGCGGCAAGCAACGGCGACGTGCTTCTCGCCGAGCCGTCGGAAGATCAGATCACGATCCTCCGCGACAGCGACAATGACGGCCGCGCCGATGTCGTGCAGCCGTTCATCGAGGATCTCGACCGTCCGCACGGACTCGCGATCCACGGCGGATATCTCTACTTCGCCGATACCGTCCGCGTCTGGCGCGTGCCCTACCAGGCGGGCGACCTCAAGCCGCGCGGGCCCAAGGAGCCGGTGACCTCGGACGGCGCGATCGGCTCGGGCGGCGGTCACTGGACCCGCAACGTCGCCGTCTCGGCCGACGGCAGCCAGCTCTTCGTCTCGATCGGCTCGGCCGGCAACATCGGCGAGGAGCAGGCGCCGCGCGCGACGATCCAGTCCTTCCGTATCGACGGGCCCAGCGGCGCCGCGCGCGGCCAGGCGACGTTCGCCACCGGACTTCGCAATCCCGTCGGCATCGCCTTCCTGCCGGGCAGCAATCGCCTCTTCACGGTGGTCAACGAGCGCGACGGACTCGGCGACGACCTGGTGCCGGACTACCTGACCGAGGTGAAGCAGGGCGCCTTCTACGGCTGGCCCTATTCGTATATCGGCCAGAACCCGCAGCCGAACTATGCCGATCGGCGGCCCGACCTGGTGCGTCAGGCGGTGGTTCCGGACGTGCTGTTCAAGTCGCACTCGGCGCCGATCGGCCTGATCTTCTATCAGGGCCGCCAGTTCCCGGCCGAGTATCGCGGCGATGCGTTCGTCACGCTGCGCGGATCGTGGAACTCGGGGAAGCCGCTCGGCTACCAGCTCGTCCGCGTTAAGTTCCGCGACGGCAAGCCGGAGGGCGGCTACGAGGTCTTTCTCGACGGCTTCCGCTCGGGCGGCACCGAGCGCGCCGAAGTCTGGGGCCGCCCCGCCGGCGTCGCCGAGATGCCGGACGGGAGCATCCTGGTCACCGACGACACCGGCAAGACGATCTGGCGCGTCAGCTACGGCGGCTAGGCGGCGCGGGCCCTCAGGATCGCGCGCACCCGCGCCTCGGCGCGGTCGTGACAGGCCTTGGAGAAACCGTCGAACAGCGCCTTCGAGACCGGATCGGCGAGGCTCGGATACTCGGCGTGCCATTGCACGCCCATCGCGAAGGCCGCGTCCTCGACCCTGACCGCCTCGATCAGCCCGTCGGGCGCTGTCGCCTCGACGACGAGGCCGGGCGCCAGGCGGTCGATGCCCTGGCCGTGGAGCGAGTTGACCTGCGCCTCGGTGGTGCCGAGCGCGCGGTTGAGGAAGCCGCCCGGCGTCAGCTTGACCGCGTGGGCATGGCCGTAGCGCTCAGGCCACGGCTTGGCCTTGTCGGAGCGATGGTCGTGCTTGCCGTCGACCTCGTGCACGTGCTGGTGCAGCGTGCCGCCGAGCGCCACGTTGATCTCCTGGATGCCGCGGCAGATGCCGAACACAGGCGTGCCTTCGTCGATGCAGGCGCGGATCAGCGGCAGCACGGTCGAGTCGCGCTGGCGGTCGTGCGGGGTGTCGGCGCGGCTGGGCCCGCCGCCGTAGCGATGCGGCTCGACGTTCGAGACGCCGCCGGTGAGCAGAAGGCCGTCGAGGCGTCGGGCGAGATCGGCCATCTCGATCTGCTCGACGCCGAGCGCCGGGATCAGGACCGGCAACGCGCCCACCGCCTGGACGGCGGCGGTGATGTACTTCTCGGACACGACATGCTGCGGGAAACTGCCATCGAGCTTGACGCTGGCAGGGATGCCGATCAACGGCGTCATCGATGAGCCTCGACGCTGGAAGGGACACGTCAAAGTCGCACGCGCAGGGCTTCGCGGCAAGTCACGGATCTGCTAAAGCGGCGCTCTCGGATCCGTGAAGGTGCGATGTCCCATCAGATCGTCGCGATGTTCCCGACCTTCGTCTCGCTCGTCGCTTACGAGCGCGCGGCCGAGTTCAATCCGCGTGCGCGAACGCGTCTGGAGGAGCTGGAGCGGCAGGGCACCGGCACGCTCAAGGACGGCCAATGGCAGAGCAGCCACGAGCTGCACATGGATCCGGTGTTCAAGGAGCTCGCGGACTTCGTCCGGGCGGCGGTCGCGGCGCGCTTCGATGCGCTTCGTTACAAGCCGGCGAATCTGGCGATCACCGGCTTCTGGGGCAACACCAATCGGCCGGGCTACCAGCACATGGCGCACGCGCACTCGAACAACTTCATCTCGGGTGTCTACTACGTGAGCGCACCCGATAATGCCGGCGGCATCATCTTCCAGGATCCGCGCAAGCAGGCCCAGGTGCTGGTGCCGACGATCGCCGAGCTCACCGACATGAACTCGACGGCGATCCGCCTGCCGTCGGTCGCGGGACAGATGATCCTGTTCCCGTCGTGGCTCGAGCACTTCACCGAGACCAACCGCTCGGGCTCGCCCAGGATCAGCATCGCCTTCAACCTGATGCTGACCGGCGGCTTCGGCTCCCCCGAGACCTTCGCCGGCGGCTTCGTCCAGCCCTGAGGGCTAGTTGCTGCCGCCGGTCGTGGGCGCCCGGTCCGGCGCCCTGAAGTCGAAGATCTTGTTGTCGATCGGGACGCCGAGCTTGGGGTCGAGCAGCGACACCCGCGTCTCGGTCCCCTGCGGATCGAACACCACCCATTGGCGCAGCTGCATCGGCTTGTCGTCGAAGGTCAGGGTGACCCGGCCGGCATCCGCGTCTGCGGTGCTGGCGATCGTGATCCGAAGCACGGTCGAGCCGCGTTCGAAGCGGGTCACGGTGACGTCGCCGGAGAGCCGGATCTGCTCGCGCACCAGGACGCCGATCGGTGTCTGGTTGATGTTGACGTAGTTCGTCTGCTTGAGGTCGCGGTCGTAGACCGCCATCGAGCCGCCTGACCCCACGACCAGCAGGCTGGTCGGCGGCTCGTAGTCGATCCGGATCTTGCCCGGGCGCGCGATCGATACCGTCCCCTTGGACTGGCTGCCGTCGGCCGCGACCTGCAGGAAGGGCGAGGTGAGGGTGCGGATGTCGTTCAGGTACTTCTCGATCCGCTGCAGGTCGGCACGGTCCTGGTCGGTGAGCTTGGCGGCCACCGCCGGCTTGGCCATCGTCTGGGAGGGGGCGAGGGCGAGTGCCAAAGCCAGCGCCAGCCCGGCCCGAAGGAGGAGGGACTTTACGGTCATGGCCCGATAGATCGCCGAAAAAGTGGCGAAATCAAGAGGGTGAGGCCCAGGGCCGGGCCATGTCACAGATTTGCTCCGTCCGGCGGGCGGGAGAGCCGTTGAACCCGGCCGGGTGCCGGTGCATGATCATGCTTCGGGCGGCGCCTCCACCAGGATGGGCGTAGAACACGAGCCCCGGCGCCAGAGCCCGTGCCTTCCAAGGGAGGAACGGCTCATGCACAAAAGCATCGTCCCCGACATCATCTCGGAAAAGCAGGTGCTGACCACGTTCGGCGCCGACGTCACCGTGCGCCAGGCGGCCAGGGTGATGGCCGAGCGGCACATCGGCGCCGTCCTGATCATGAGCGACGGCAAGCTCGACGGCATCTTCACCGAGCGCGACGTGCTGAACCGGGTCGTCGCCCCCGGCAAGGACCCGGAAACGGTGAAGATCGGCGAGGTCATGACCAAGAATCCGGACACGGTCTCCCCGGATGCGAGCGCCCTCGACACGCTGATCCTGATGCAGAGCAAGGGCTACCGCCATCTTCCGGTCCTCGACGACGGCGAGCTCGTCGGCATCGTCTCGGTCCGCGACCTCTTCAGCGCGGTCAAGCGCGAGCTGGAAGAGGACATCCAGGAGCGGGAAGCCTTCATCTTCGGCGCCACCGCCGCCTAAGAGACGCGTCCCGCGCCGCGGTTGACGGCCCCTGGGGAGGGGCTATGTTCCTTCGCAGTTGCGAAATCCTCCCCCGAGGCCGTCCATGCCGTTGTCCGCTCCGGCTCCCCGCGAGCCGCTCCATGTGCGTCGCGTCGAGTGCCGCGGCTTCAGGCGCGAAGACGGTCTTTGGGACATCGAAGGGCATCTGGTCGACACCAAGACCTACGCCTTTTCCAACCGCGACCGCGGCGAGATCAAGCCGGGCGTGCCGCTTCACGAGATGTGGATCCGCCTCACCATCGACGATCACCTGACGGTGCGCGCGGTCGAGGCGGTGACCGAGTACGGTCCGTTCAAGATCTGCGGCGACATCGCGCCGGCCTTCAAGAAGCTGGAGGGGCTTTCGATCGGCCCCGGCTGGAAGAAGAAGGTTAAGGAGCTCCTGGGCGGCACCCAGGGCTGCACGCATATCGTCGAGCTTCTGGGCCCGGTCGCGACCACGGCGTTCCAGACCATGTACTCGCGCCGCGAGCGCGAGCGGCGCGCCGCCGAAGAGGACGAGTCCAAGCCCAGGAAGAAGCCGCGGCTGCTCGATTCCTGCCACGCGCTGGCGTCCGACAGCCCGGTCACCAAGGTCGAGTGGCCGGAGTTCTACACCGGCCGCTGACGCCTCAGTCGTTCGGGAAGGGGCCGCAGCCCGGCCAGGGAAAGCCGGGAAGCACCGATTGCGAGGCGGCGGCGCCGATCCGCACCAGTCGCTGGACCTCCCGGCAGAGCCCATAGCGGACCACCGGCACTTGGCGCCCGCCCGGGGTCGTGATCGCGGCGGTGTTCGGGTCGTTGAAGCTGAGCGTCAGGGTTCCGATCGCGGCCGTATGCGGCGGCTGCAGATGATCGCCAGGCAGAGGCGGGCCGACGGCCGTCCTGGTCAGCGCGCCCTGGAACAGCGTCGACGTCGTCATCGGTCCCTGCGCTGCATACCAGACCGCGCGGCCGCGCTCGTCGTACATCGTGCCGAGCACGAAGAGAATGTTGCCGCGGGTCTCGACGAAGAAGCCGCGTCCGCTCTCCGTGCCGTTGAACCACCAGGCGCCGCGCTCGCGCGGCGCGGCACTGCCGCCGAAGCCCATGGCGACGTCGTATCGCTCGATCCGGCTCCGGCCGCCGGGCAACTCGAGCCAGCCCGCGGTCGCGGACTCGAAGGTGAAGCTGGCGACGCCGGGAGACCCCGCGAAGGCGTTCGGCCGCCAGGCGCCGTCCAGGGTCTGGCCGTCGGTGAAGGCCTGGAGCGCGCCGGTGCGCGTCGCCCCCGATCCCCTTGCCTCGACCACGTACCACGTCGGCGACCCGTCTCTCGAGTAGAGAAGCAGACCGGCGAAAAGCAGGTCGGGCTCCATCACCTCGATGACGATGGCGCGGCCGGGTTCCGCGGGCGTCCACCAGATGCCGCTTTCCGGCGTGACGGACGGTCCTTCGAGCACCTGCCACGCGGCGGCAGGCGAGACGAAGAGAAGGCCGGCCCAGAGAGCGACGGCGATACGGCGAAGCATGCGCGAGAGGTGCGGCACCCGCTTCCCCTGGTTTCCCGATGCTCAAGGAAAACCGGCGGCTGATTCCGGATGCGTGGCCTCTCGCTTTTCGGCTGGCTGTGGCCCCGCGGCGACGCGGTAACGGGAGGTGCGCTAGACGCCTTCGCCGGGCGCTTTCAGGCTCAGCGCCAGCGCATGGACCGGGCCCTTGAGCTCGTCCGCCAGCGCCTCGTGCACGCGGCGCGAGCGGTCGACGCGGCTGACGCCGGCAAACGCCGGGGAGACCATCGTCACGCGGAAATGCGTCTCGCCCTCGGGCCTGGCGCCGGCATGGCCGGCATGGCGGTGCGACTCGTCCTCGACGACGAGGTGCTGCGGCTGGAACGCCGCCTCGAGCTTGGCTCTTATCGACTGGGCGACTTTCATCGGGCCACCTTCAAACGGACCGGACGCATGCGCCGCTCCGCCGCATCTGTCAATCGGTTGCACCTGTCATCCGGCACTCCCATAATTCCAGGTCGCAATGACCCGCGCCCGCCGCCACGCCCATGCGATAGCCGAGCCGATCGACCCTCGGCTGCGCGCCTGCGACCAGCCGGGCTGCATCGGCGAGGGCATGTTCCGCGCACCCAAGGCCCGCGATCGCCTCAACGACTACTACTGGTTCTGCCTGGAGCATGTGCGGGCCTACAACGCCGCCTGGGACTACTACGCCGGCATGACCCCGGACCAGATCGAGCGCCAGGTCCGGAACGACACCGTCTGGCAGCGCCCGACGTGGCCGCTCGGCGGCAAGCGCCAGCGGACCTCCGACGACATCGAGATCGAGGATCCCTTCGAGATCTTCGGCGAAGGCCCGGCGCCCGGTTCCCGGCCGGGAGCTGATTCCCGGATGCGGGACCTCCCGCCCGAGGAACGGGAAGCATTGGCGATTCTCGATTTGCCCCCCGAAGTAACGCTTGAAGAGCTCAAGGCCCGATACAAGATCCTGGTGAAGCGCCATCACCCGGACGCCAATGGCGGCGATAAACAGGCCGAAGAACGACTTAAGGCGATAAACCGGGCTTATTCGACGCTACGCAAGCGCCTTGCCGCTTGACGGCCGGGCGTGGGGAGCGTTTTCTACCCGGCCCTCCCCAGACGACCGGCTTTTCCACCCCCAGAGGACCCATGCCGAACGCTGCCGCCACCACGTCTCACGCGCCCAATACGCCTGACATCAAGGTGTCTGTGCGCCAGGTCTTCGGCATCGACACGGACATGCAGGTTCCGGCGTTCTCGACTCCGACCGAGCACGTGCCGAACCTGGACGAGGCCTACCGTTTCGACCGCGACACCACCTTGGCGATCCTCGCCGGCTTCGCCCATAACCGCCGCGTGATGATCCAGGGCTACCACGGCACCGGAAAGTCGACCCACATCGAGCAGGTCGCCTCGCGCCTCAACTGGCCCTGCATCCGCGTCAACCTCGACAGCCACATCAGCCGCATCGACCTGATCGGCAAGGACGCGATCGTGGTGAAGGACGGCAAGCAGGTGACCGCGTTCAAGGAAGGCATCCTTCCCTGGGCGCTGCAGAACCCGACCGCGCTCGTCTTCGACGAATACGATGCCGGCCGCGCCGACGTGATGTTCGTGATCCAGCGCGTGCTCGAGGTCGAGGGCAAGCTGACCCTGCTCGACCAGAACCGCGTCATCCGCCCTCATCCGGCGTTCCGCCTGTTCGCCACGGCCAACACCGTCGGCCTCGGCGACACGACCGGCCTCTATCACGGTACCCAGCAGATCAACCAGGGCCAGATGGACCGCTGGTCGATCGTCGCCACGCTGAACTACCTGCCGCATGACGCCGAGGTGAACATCGTTCTTGCCAAGGTGCCGGTGTGGAACACCGACGAGGGCAAGAAGACCGTCTCCGCGATGGTCGCTCTCGCCGACCTCACCCGCTCGGGCTTCGTCGCCGGCGACATCTCGACCGTCATGAGCCCGCGTACGGTGATGACCTGGGCCGAGAACGCGCGGATCTTCGGCGACATCGGCTTCGCCTTCCGTCTCACCTTCCTGAACAAGTGCGACGAGATGGAGCGGGCGACGGTCGCCGAGTACTACCAGCGCTGCTTCGGCACCGAGCTGCCGGAGTCGGGCGTGAAGGCGAACCTCGTCTAAGAGGTAAGAGACGTCGATGAGCGCGCCGAACCGCAACGCCGACGAGGCGGCGGTCGAGACCTTCAAGCAGTCGACCGCCGCGACGCTTCGCGCGATGTCGCATCGCGACGACCTCGAAGTCGCCTTCGGCGCCGAGCCGCCGGGGCTCTCGGGCAATCGCGCCCGCGTGCCGCAGCCGACCCGCAACCTCACCTCGACCGAGGTGGCCCACGTCCGCGGCGAGGCCGACTCGATCGCGCTCAAGGTCCGCCATCACAACCGCCAGCTCCACGCCAAGCGCATGCCGCAGGGCCAGATGGCGCGCTCGATCTACGAGGCGGTGGAGCAGACCCGCTGCGAGTCGATCGGCTCGAACCGCATGGCCGGGGTTCAGGAGAACCTGACCGCGGCGCTCGAGCAGCGCTATCGCAAGAAGGGCTTCGAGCGGATCACCGAGCGCTCGGATGCGACCTTGGTCGAGGTCGTCCGCCTGATGACCCGCGAGGCGCTGACCGGCGTCCGTCCGCCGGCCTCCGCGCGTCACGTCGTCGATCTCTGGCGTCCGTTCATCGAATCGCGCTGCGGCGCCGACTTCCGCGAGATGAACCGCTCGGTCGAGGACCAGGAGAAGTTCCAGCACTGGGTCCGCCAGCTGATCCAGGACCTCGACCTCGAATCCGCCGAGGAGGCGGAGCTCGAGGACGATCCGAACGAGGAGGAGGGCGGCGAGGATTCCGACGCCCAGGACCCGAACTCGGAAGCGGGCCAGCGCGGCGCCTCCGACTCGGATGCCTCGCAGACCATGGCGCCGGACATGCAGCCGGCCGAGGACGGCGAGGACGGGGCCGAAGAGGCCGACGGCGAGATGCAGCCCGGCATGGGCGACGAGCAGCCGGGCAATCCCGGCATGCCGCAGATGCACGGCCGCAACGCCCCGAGCGACCTCGAGCTCTACAAGCCGTTCACCGCCGAGTTCGACGAGGTCGTGGTCGCCGACGGCCTCTGCGATCCGGACGAGCTGTCGCGGCTCCGCCAGCTCCTCGACCAGCAGCTCTCGCACCTGCAGGGTGTGATCGGCAAGCTCGCCAACCGCCTTCAGCGCCGCCTGATGGCGAAGCAGAACCGCTCCTGGCAGTTCGACCTCGAGGAAGGCCTGCTCGACGCCGGCCGTCTCGCGCGCGTCGTCGTCAACCCGACGCATGCGCTCTCCTACAAGGTCGAGCTCGACACCGAATTCCGCGACACCGTCGTCACGCTGCTGATCGACAACTCAGGATCCATGCGTGGCCGGCCGATCACGATCGCGGCGATGAGTGCCGACATCCTGGCGCGCACGCTGGAACGCTGCGGCGTCAAGGTCGAGATCCTGGGATTCACCACGCGGGCGTGGAAGGGCGGCCAGTCGCGCGAGCGCTGGATCGCATCCGGCAAGCCGGCGAATCCGGGCCGCCTCAACGACCTCCGCCACATCATCTACAAGTCCGCCGACGCGCCCTGGCGGCGCGCGCGCAAGAGCCTCGGCCTCATGCTGCGCGAAGGCATCCTGAAGGAGAACATCGACGGCGAGGCGCTGCTCTGGGCGCATAACCGCCTGATGGCCAGGACCGAGCAGCGCCGCATCCTGATGGTGATCTCCGACGGCGCGCCGGTCGACGATTCCACGCTGTCGGTCAATCCCGGCAACTACCTGGAGCGCCACCTCCGCGAGGTGATCCAGGAGGTCGAGACCCGCTCGCCGGTCGAGCTGGTGGCGATCGGCATCGGCCACGACGTGACCCGCTACTACCGCCGCGCCGTCACCATCGTGGACGCCGAGCAACTCGGCGGCACAATGATGGAGAAGCTGGCCGAGCTCTTCGACGAACAGGACCAGCGCACGCCGGTGGCGGCCAAGCGCTCCCACCGGCGGAGCGGCGCAAAGCGCTAGACGGGGTTCTGGCCGTCAACATCAAAACGAATATACATATATAATTTTGCTGAAATTTGAGGCAGTCTCCTCCCGGGATGCATTGCGCGGGGTGCAAAGCGGCATCCAAACAGGGGGGATAACATGAAGATATACTTGCGTTTTCTGCCAGTTATCGCCGTTCTCGCGGCGCTGTTCGGCAGCATCGGGGACGGTTTTGCCCAGACCCGGGTCGCCGAGGTTGTGGCGATCAAGGGAGTGGCATTCATCACCAGCGGCGGCAGGACCCAGTCGGCCGCTCTCGGTGGCGCCGTTCTCCAAGGCGACCAGATTCACGCGCCGACAGCCAGCGGCGTCAAACTTCGCTTCACCGACGGCGCGACCATGTCGCTCGGCGAGAACTCGCTCATCACCGTCCACACCTACACGCAGCAGGGGAACAACCGGACCGCGATCTTCGAGATGCTGAACGGCATCTTCCGCGCCGTCGTCTCGCCGCTCACCGGCGATTCGGTCTTTGCGGTGCGCACGCCGACGGCGGTCGCCGCGGTGCGTTCGACCGACTGGATGCTGGCGGCACGGGCCGACCTGACCGAGGTCTTCGTCGGCGAGGGCGCGGTGGCCGTGCGCAACCTCAATCCGGCGGTTCGTACCGAGGTGGTGCTGACGCCGGGCGACGGTACCGACGTCCGCGTCGACGCGGCGCCGATCGGCCCGGTCAAATGGGGTCCGCCTCGGATCCGCAGCTTCACGGAGCGGACCACCGTCGAGTGAGCGTGAGCCGGCAGAAGACGGCGGATGGCCAACGCCAGACCTAGGCGGGCCTGGTTCGCCGCGGCGTTCGCGTTGGTTGCGGTATTGGCGGCCTATCTCGTCAGCGACGCGGTGGTGTTGCTGAGGAATATCGAGGCGGAGGCGCTCGATCATCGCTTCCGCCTGCGAGGGCCAATAAAGCCGGGCGACGAGACCGCGATCGTTCTGCTCGACGACCGCACGCTCCTCGAGCTCGGCCGCCTGCCGATCGACCGTGAATGGTACGCGCGCGCCATCGACCGGCTTGCCGCCGACGGTGCGCGCGTGATCGGGCTCGACGTGCTGATGGTCGAGCCCGGCCCCGAGGAGGCCGATCGAGCGGTGGCCCGCGCCCTTGCGCGTGCCGGAGAGACCGCCACGGTGATCCCTTTCGCTCTGGTCCGCGACCGCAGCGAAGGCGTCGGCGGTCCGATGCCGGGCCATATGGTCCGGCACGCCTTTCGCCGGGTCTTCTCCGTCGACACGACGGAGGTCTCCCTCCCGATCGACGGATATCTCGCGACCGTTCCCGAGATCGCGGCCGCGGCGTCCCACTCCGGTCACGTCACCATCCTGCACGACACCGACGGCGGGCTCCGGCACGAGCTCGCGGCGCTCGCCTACGGCTCGGCGATATTCCCGTCCCTTCCGATTTCCGCCACGGCCGCCTATCTGGGCGTATCGTGGAGCGAGCTGACGATCTTCTCGGGTCGCGAGCTTTGGCTCGGCGATCGGGTGCTCCCCCTCGACCGGGCGAACCGGATGCTGGTCAACTTTCTCGGCCCACCCGGCATCGTGCCGACCTATTCCTTCGTCGACCTGATCAACGGCCGTACGCCGCCTGGAACTTTCAAGGACAAGATCGTGCTGATCGGCGGCTCGGCGATCGGCATCAGGGACTTCCACCGCTCCCCCTTCGGCGAGCGTCTGACCGGTGTCGAGCGTTACGCCACCATCATCGACAACATCTTGAGCCAGCGCTATGTCGTCCGGCCGCCATGGGCGTCGACGGTCGACATCGCGGTCATCCTGGTCGTCGGCGGGCTGGCCGCGCTCGCCGCCGGGCGCCTTCAGCCGAGCCGGGCCGCGATCGCGATCCTGGCTCTGCTCGCCTCGACCCTCGTCGGCAACTACGCCGCCTTCGAGATCTGGGGCGTCTGGCTCAACCTTCTGCACCCCGTGCTGGCGATCGCGATCGAGGCGGCAGTGGTCGGGACCGCCTGCTATGTGGTGGTCGAGCGGGCGAGAAGAGCGGCCGATCTGGCGCTCGCCGCCCAGCAGGAGCGTTATCGGCTCGCGGCCGCAGGCAGCCGCGACGGCATCTGGGACTGGAACCTGGTCGACGATTCATTCTATGCCTCGCCCAGGATGGCGGAGCTGATGGGCTTCGACCCTGGCGAGGAGATAACCGAGGCAAGCGCCTTTCTCGGCCTCATCTATACCGACGATCGGCTGAGGCTCGAGCACGCCATCGCCCGGCACCTCGCCGGCGAGGTCGCCCAGATCCACGAGGAATTCCGGCTGGTCGAACATCCTGAATCCTGGAGGCTGATCCGCGGTGTCGCCTTCGACGGTCGGCGTCGGCTCGCGGGTTCGCTCACGGACCTCTCCGAGCGGCGCTGGCAGACGGCTCGGCTCGAGCTGCTCGCCCGGGACCTCGACAAGGCCAAGGCCGAGGCCGAGCGCGCCAACCACGTCAAGTCGATGTTCCTCGCCCGCATGAGCCATGAGCTGAGGACCCCCCTCAACGCCATGCTCGGCTTCACCGAGCTGATGGTCGGGGAGGCGTTCGGGCCGATCAAGCCGGACCGCTACGCACGCTATGTCGGCGACATCCATGCCAGCGCCAAGCACCTGCTCGCGCTCGTCACCGACATCCTCGACCTGTCGAAGATCGACGAGGGCGGCTTCCAGCTGGCCGAGCAGGTCGTCAGCCTGCGGGAGGCATCCCAGGAAGTGGCCAGCCTTCTCTCCCAGCAGACGGACGCCAAGAACCTCAAGCTCACGGTCTTCGCGCTGGATCGCGTGCAGGTGACCGCGGACGCGCGTGCCGTTCGCCAGATACTCCTCAACCTGGTCGCCAACGCGATCAAGTTCACGCCTCCGGGCGGCTCGATCGAGATCGAGATCGGCATCGACAGCCTCAAGCGAGCGCGGCTTGCGGTGCGCGACACCGGCGTCGGCATCGCGGTCGTCGATCTGCCGAAGATCACCAGGGCCTACTCTCAGGTCCGTCGCGACGACGACGCGGCGCAGGCCGGAACCGGACTCGGCCTGGCCATCGTGGCGGCCTTGGTCGACCTCCACGGCGGCACCTTCGGGATCGACAGCAAGCCGGGCGAGGGAACCGTCGCGACCGTGCTGTTTCCCGCCGCGCGCTTGATCCGCACGGTACCCTAGCAATCGCGTGAACGCGACCGGATCGCGCTTGCGGCAGCGTGGACGCCCGGCCACAATCCCCGACCCATAGGGGGCGTCCAATCTAAAGAAATCCGAGGAGGATCGAAGTCATGGACGACATCAAGAGCCTTTATCCCAAGACCCACGTGTCGCGCCGTGGCTTCGTTGCCGCCACCACGGTCGGCGCCGGCTTCGCGCTCGCGGCCCAGCCGATCCAGGCGCAGACCGTCATCACCACCGACGCCAACGGCCTGATGGCCGGCGACGCCTCGATTCCGACACCGAACGGCGCCATCTACGGCTACTACGCGATGCCGGGTACCGGTGGGCCGTTCCCGATCGTCGTCGTGATCCAGGAAATCTTCGGCGTGCACGAGCACATCAAGGACGTCTGCCGCCGCTTCGCCAAGGCGGGCTACCTTGCCGTCGCCCCCGATCTGCATGGCCGCCAGGGCGACACCACCAAGGCGCCGGACATCCAGGCGATCCTCGCCATCGTCTCGAAGGTGCCGGACGCGCAGGTCTATACCGACCTCGATTCGACGGCCGCCTGGGCCGGTGCCACCGGCAAGGGCGACCTCGCTCGCCTTGGCGTCACCGGCTTCTGCTGGGGCGGCCGCATGACCTGGATGTACGCCGCGCATAACCCGCGCGTGCGCGGCGCCGTCGCCTGGTACGGGCCGCTGGCGCGCCCGGCGACCGAGCTCCAGCCGAAGAACCCGATCGACATCGTCGAGCAGCTGAAGATCCCGGTGCTCGGCCTCTACGGCGGCGCCGACGGCGGCATTCCGAACGACACGGTCGACAAGATGCGCGCCGCCCTTCGCCAGGCGGGCAATCCGTCGAACATCATCCTCTATCCGGACACGCCGCACGGCTTCCACGCCGACTTCCGCCCGACCTACCGCGCCGACAAGGCGAAGGACGGCTGGGAGAAGGCGCTTGCCTACTTCAAGGATCGCGGCGTGGCGTAACGCCGGGGGAGGCCCTCCAGTCTCCACGGGGACGGCGCCTTCGGGCGCCGTTTCTGTTTTCAGGGCGAATCGGCGCCCAGGCCTTCGCCGCGGGACTTAATCTCGGGCTTCGGAAGCCCTTGGAAGAAAGACGTTTCCTGCCGGCCTACCGCCGGGGCATGGCGCCCGCTACTCTCCGCGCCCCTTAAGTGTTTTCGAGGACGGGCTGATGCCCCTTTCGCCTGAGCAGGCGCGCGAGATCGAGGCGCTCCGTTCCCAGACCCAGCCGACGCTGCGCCCGACCGTCGCCGCGCTCGAGGAGATCCTCTACACGCCGATCGAGGTGCTCGACCACGGGCTGCTTCGCGTCATTGACTACATGGGCGACGACGCGGCGGTGGTGCAGGCGGCGCGCGTCTCCTATGGACGCGGCACCAAGAAGGTCAGCGAGGACCGCGGCCTCATCCAGTACCTGATGCGTCATCGCCACTCGACGCCGTTCGAGATGTGCGAGATCAAGCTGCACGTGAAGCTGCCGATCTTCGTTGCGCGCCAGTGGATCCGGCACCGCACCGCGAACGTGAACGAGTACTCGGCCCGATATTCGATCCTCGACCGCGAGTTCTACATGCCGTCGCCGGCGCAGCTCGGCGTTCAGTCCGAGATCAACCGCCAGGGCCGCGGCGACGTGCTCGAAGGCGATGAGGCCGCCGAGGTGATGAAGCTGCTCAAGGACGACGCCGAGCAGGTCTACGCGCACTACCAGAAGATGATGAACGTCGACGACGCCGGTGCCGTCATCGACGACAAGCGCCAGGGCCTCGCGCGCGAGCTGGCTCGGATGAACCTGACGCTCAACTACTACACCCAGTGGTACTGGAAGACCGATCTGCTGAACCTGCTCAACTTCCTCTCGCTCCGTGCCGACCCGCATGCGCAATACGAGATTCGCGTCTATGCGGAGGCGATGCTCGACATCGTGAAGCGATGGGTCCCCTGGACCTACGAGGCCTTCGAGCAGTATCGCCTCAAGGGCGTGAGCCTCTCGGCGAAGGGCTGGGACATTGTGAAAGGCCTGATCGACGGCAAGAGCACGACCCAGGAAGCCTCCGGCCTCTCCAAGCGCGAATGGCGCGAGCTGATGGCGCTGCTGGGGCGGGCGGAGTAGCGCTAGGCGTACGCCGCCAGCATCTTCTTGAGCTCGTCCTTCATCTGGTCGCGCCATTCGGGCGGGTCGATCACCTCGCATCCCGGGCCGAGCCAGCGGACCAGCTCCAGCGCCTTCTCGGCGTCGACCTCGCCATAGGTCATCACCACCTCGTCGCCGCTCTTCTCGAACAGGCCGAAGCCGAAGAACCAGTCGAGCTTCAGGCGCTCGGCCTGGGCCGACGTCATCCGGATGCGCACAGGCGATGATTTCGCCCAGGCCTTCATCGCGTCGGCGAGCCAGCGCCGGCCGAGATGGCGGCGCACGTCGAAGTTCGGCGTGGGCTTCGTCTTCAGCGTCGTCGATTCCATGTCGACGACGCGGTCGGCACGCCAGAAGCGCTGGCCGCCGGAGCGCGTGCTGCCGATCTTGTTGCCGATCAGGTACCAGCGGTCGCGGTCCCAGAGCAGGCCCTGCGGCTCGGCCTCGACCGGCGGTTCGTTGTCGCCGCGGCGATATGTTGAGCGATAGGTGAAGCGCACCTGCGTTCCGTCGAGCACGGATTTGAGGAAGGTCTCGACCGCGCGGGTCTCGGTCGCGTGTGCTGCATCAGGATCGCCCTTCGGCGATTCCTCCGGATGGAAGGCATCGAGCGGTCTTCCTTCGAATCCAATCAGGCGCCGCGTCTCGGTCAGGAGCGCTCGCATCCGCTCAGGGAGAACCGCGATCAGTTTCTGCTCGGCGCTCTCCAGTTTCTCGGGGAACGGCGGCACCCGAAGCCCGCGTGCGAGCGCCAGGCCCATCAGCACCGCGACCGCCTCGTCGCGTGCGAACGACACCGGCGGCAGGAAGAATCCCTCCATCAGCCGGAATCCGCCCTCGACGCCACGCTCGGCATAGACCGGGACGCCGGTCGCGCTCAGCATCTCCATGTCGCGGTAGATGGTCCTGACCGAGACCTCGAAACGCTCCGCGAGATCCGGCGCCGTGACCAGGCGGCCGTCGCTCAAGATCAGCAGGATGGCGAAGCCCCTTTCGATCCTCGTCATTTCCGAATGATGACAGAGATATCATCAAAAATCCCAAGCAATATGAAATTTTTTCAGAGATACCTGACATGATGCTGTCAGGAGGCAGGGCGTAGAGTGCTCTCCAGCGAAGGAGACTTGAAGATGACCGCGACGACCTCCCGACCCCAGTCTCCCCCTGCCCAGGGCATGGAGATGCTGGCGCAGCGCCCGTACCGGCCGCGCCATCTCCGCTTCGTCCGCCGCCAGGACATCGGCGGCTGGCGGATGAAGGTCTACGCCATCTCGCTGCTCGGCCAGACCGCCCGGCCCGAGCTGATCGAGGCGACGATGGACATCGCCCGCGACGTGCTGCCCAAGGACGCGACCGGCAACGAGCGCACCGGCATCGGCTTCGTCATCGTGCATGACTCGCTGACCGCCTCGATCGGCATCGTCTACTGGTGGGCCTCGGTGAACGAGCTGCATCAGCGGATGTTCGTCGGACCCAAGCACGACCCGAAGCAGATGGCGAAGCTCGCCGAGCCGGGCGCCGGCTGCGTCTACGAGCTCGGCATCGTCGACTTCGAGCGCCGCGCCTGGCTCGAGGACGTGCTGGCGAATCCCGCAGGCCCCGATCTCGATCTCTATCTCGGCCGTCGCTTCGACGCCGACATCTGATCTTCCAAACCACGGAGAGAACCATGCCTGATCGTCTCTCGATCGGCTTCGGCCGACGTTTACGCTCGACCGCGAGGTCGTCGCTCTCGAGCCCGCTGCAGGTGCTCCAGGACCTGTCCGACCTGCTTGGCGCCTGGGAGCGCCGCGCGCGCGAGCGCCGGATGCTGGCGGAAATGTCCGACCACATGCTGAAGGACCTCGGGATCGGCCGCGGCGAGGCCGTGCGCGAATCCCGGAAGCCATTCTGGCGCGTCTGATTTTCAACTGAAGGAGAACAAGAGAATGCTCGACCATGTTTCGATCGGCGTGAAGGACATCGAGGCGTCCAAGCGCTTCTACGACGCGACGCTGAAGCCGCTGGGCTACGTCTCGAAATACGCCAAGGGCACCGACGCCGGCTACGGCAGGGATGGGATCCAGCTCTGGCTCGGCCAGACCGACAAGCCGGTGAAGGAGGACATGGCGTCCGGCCTGCACTTCTGCTTCGTCGCCCCGACGCGGAAGTCGGTCGACGACTTCTACGCCGCGGGCCTCAAGGCCGGCGGCCGCGACAACGGCAAGCCCGGCATCCGGCCGAACTACGGCCCGACCTACTACGCCGCCTTCGTCATCGACCCGGACGGCTATCGGATCGAGGCGCATTGCAGCGCCGCGGAGTAGCGATGCCTTTTGACGGCAGCTTTGTCCTCCAGCCGCGGGTTAAGCCTCCGCGTGGCTGGCGGGCATGGCTCGCCCGGTGGCGCGAGCGACGCGCCGCCCGGCGGCTGCTTCGCGACTGCCTCGCGACCGATCCGCGCTTCGCCCGCGACATCGGCCTCACGGCGGACGAGATCGGCGTCGAGACGGTGCGGCCGTTCTGGCAGGAGATCCGGCGGCGATGAGGCGCGACATCGTTTGGGAACGGCTCGACCGCCCGGGTCTCGAGCATCTGGTGCTCGAGACCGGGGCGGACGGCATAAGCGCCGAGAGCCTGCTGCTGCTCGACGACGACGGCGGATTGGTCAAGCTCCGCTATCGCCTGGCCATGTCGAAGGACTGGCGCACGCACCAGGCCTCTTTCGAGCTGGCGCAGGGCAAGGCGCGGCGTACGCTCGAGATCGCGCGCGATGGCGGCGGCTGGAAGGTCGATGGCGTCGTGCGCGCCGATCTCGCCGGCGCCGACGACATCGACATCTCCGGAACGCCGCTGACCAACACGCAGGCGATCAAGCAGCTCGGCCTCAAGTCCTGCAAGACCAAGTCCTTCCGCATAGCCTATGTGAAGCTGCCGTCGCTCGCCGTGGCGGCGATGAGCCAGGAATACACGCGCCTCGATCCGGGCGAGCCGCCCAAGCGGTTCCGCTACACGAGCCCGGGCTTCACCGCCGAGGTCGACTTCGACGAGGACGGCCTGGTCGTCGACTACCCGCCCGGCTGGAAACGGAGAACCAAGTGACGATCACGCTTTATTCCGGCCCGATCAGCATGTTCGCGCGCAAGGCCGAGATCGCGCTCGGCGAGAAGGGCCTCGAGTTCGAGCGCATCATGGTGCCGTTCACGCAAGCCGCCGGGTATTCGCCGAAGGACCCGAACGTGCTCGCCGCCAATCCCAAGGCGCAGGTGCCCGTGCTGGTCGACGGCGACCTCACGATGTTCGATTCGACGCTGATTTTCGAATACCTCGACGAGACCTATCCGGTGCCGGCGCTGTGGCCGAAGGATCCGAAGGAGCGGGCCCGCGGCCGGATGCTGGAGCTCTTCGCCGACGAGATCCTGCTGCCGGCGGTGCGCCCGATCATGCACCGGAGCGTGCCGCCGACCTCTGCCGAGGCACGCGCCAAGGAAGAGGAGGCCGGCAAGCGCGGTGAGCTGGTGCTGCTGGAACATTACCAGGCGCTGGAGAATCGTATCGGCGACAGCGAGTACCTGGTGGGCGACTTCTCCTATGCCGACATCGGCACGTTCATGGCGCTGATCTTCGCGCAGCGTCTGAAGGGGCCGCGGCTCGACGGGCATCCGAAGCTGGCGGCGTGGTATGCGCGGGTCGGTGCCCGTCCGGCGGTGAAGAAGGTCGCCGACGACCTGATCGCCTCCGATCGCGTGCTGTCGCCGACACTCTATCAGTGAGGGTCAGGCAATGACGGTGGAGCGCAGGCCTGCGGTGATCTTCCGCCCGGCCGAGATGCAGGAGAAGGCGCAGGCCTTTACCCAGCGCCTCAATCCCGGGTCGGCCTTCAGCATCTTCCGCCTCGGTCTCCGCGCCGGCCTGAAGCAGGCGGGCGTCAGCATCGTGAAGCTGGCGCCGGGCAAGCAGTCCTTTGCCTATCACGCGCACCGCGTCGAAGAGGAGTGGATCTACATCCTCGACGGCTCGGCCGTCTGCACGATCGACGGCACCGACACGCGGCTCGATGCCGGCGACTTCGTCGGATTCCCGGTGCCGTCGGTGGCGCATCTGTTGAAGAATCCGTTCGAGAAGACCTGCGTCTATCTCGTCGGCGGCAGCCGGCCGGACATGGACATCATCGACTACCCCGAGCTCGGCAAGAGCTACGTGATCCATGGCGACGAGGGGAGCACCGACTTCCAGGAGCTGTCGCCGCCGATCCGGCCGTTCGGGCCGGCGGAGTAGGAGCGGCCCTACCCATTACTCCCGCTCATGCCGTCCATGCCGAAATCTCGCTTGCGGGGGCGAGGCGGGCAGTGTCCCATCCGCCTCCCCCAGGCCCGTCCAGGCTTCACGCGAGCGAAAGATCCTCCCATGACCGACCGCGACCGCCGCGGCTGGACCATCGTCGTCCTCTGCTTCTTCGGCCTGGCGCTGACCGCGTCGGCGCGCGGCACCATCGGCCTGGTGATGCCGACCTGGGAGGCCGAGCTCGGCTGGACGCGAGGCTTCGTCTCTTTCGTCGGCGCGATGATGCTGATCTCGGTCGCGACCGTGGCGCCGCTCGCCGGCAACTTCCAGGACCGCTTCGGGCCGCGCCCGCTGCTGGTCGCCGGCATGCTGCTGATCACGGTCGGCACGGCGCTGACCGCGATGATCGAATCGCAGGCGGCGTTCTTCGTCACCTTCGGCATCGTCACGGCGCTGGGCTTCGGCTTCTTCGGCAACCACACGATCGCGCCGACGCTCGCCTGGTTCTTCGAGAAGAACCGCGGCCTCGCCACCGGCATCGCGACCGCGGGCCTCACCGCCGGCCAGCTCATCATCGTGCCGCTGCTGGCGCTCCTCCTGCAGTCGTCTGGCTGGCGCATCGGATATCTCTATCTCGCAGCGGCGGCGCTGGTGGTGGCGCCGATCCTGTTCTTCCTGATCCCCAGCCGCGACGCGATCATGGCGCAGTCGAAGACGCCGCAGGAGCCGGACGCGCCGCTCGGCGAGCGCCTCAAGTTCCTGTTCACGAGCCCGGTATTCCATGCGCTGTTCTGGAGCTTCGTGATCTGCGGCTTCACCACCTCGGGCACGGTCGAGGTGCACCTGATCCCCTACGCGATCTCCTGCGGCTTCCCGCCGCTGACCAGCGCCACCGCCTATGGCGTGCTCGCCGGCGTCAACATGCTGGCGATGATGCTCTCAGGCTACCTCACCGACCGCATGAACCGGCCGCTGCTGCTCGGCGTCATCTACATCGGCCGCGGGCTCTGCTTCCTGCTGCTGATGCGGATCACCGGCGACATCCAGATGCTGTTCATCTTCGCCGTCGCCTTCGGCATCTTCGACTATTCGACCGTGCCGCCGACCGCGAGCCTGGTCGCATCCCACCTCGGCAAGCGCATCATGGGCCTGGCGATGGGCCTGCTCTCGGCCGGCCATGCGCTGGGCGGCGCCGCCGGCGCCTTCATGGCCGGCATCCTCTACGACCTCTATGCGCAGTACGACGCGGTGTGGCTCGCCTCGATCGGCGTCGCCGTCGCCGCCGGCCTGATGGTCTTCACCATCCGCGAGAACCGCCAGCCGGCCGAGCCGAAGCTGCAGCCGGCGTGAGATCTCACGCGCCGACGACGCCGGGCTTCGCCGCCTCGACCGCGTAGCTCGCCTTGGTGATGAGCGGCGCGCCCGGCTGCGACACCGTGTCGACCGCACGATGATGGATGACCATGCGCTCGCGCGTCGCCTCGTGCACGGAATAGCCGCGGCGGTTGTTGAAGTACTTGATGTGCGGGTTGCGGGCGAGAACCGCCCGTCGGAGGTCGTCGATCTCGAAGCCGTCGCCGTTCGTCGAGATCGAGGTCGCGACGAACTCGGTCGCCAGCGTCGCGCTCGACGGATTCAGGAAATCGGCTTTCAGGTCGCCGGCCCAGGCGTTGTGGACGTCGCCGGTCAGCACGACGACGCCCTTCGCCCGCGTCGCCTCCAGGTGGCGCATCAGGCGGTTGCGCGCCGCCGGATAGGCGTCCCACTTGTCCATCGAGAACAGGGACGGCTCGGCCGTGCCGAGATCGCGGCGCATCACCATCACCTGCTGCGCCAGCACGTTCCAGGTGGCGTCGGACCTGGCGAGGCCGTCGAACAGCCAGCGCTCCTGGTATTCGCCCAGGATCTGCGCTTTCGGGTTCGAGACCGCTGGACAGGCCTCCTTGGTGCCGTCGTCGCAGGGCTGGTCGTCGCGATACTGGCGCGTATCCAGCACGTTGATCTCGGCGAGGCTGCCGTAGCGGAGCCGGCGATAGGCCTGGACCGAGGGGCCGCGCGGCAGCTGGGCGCGGCGCACCGGCATGTTCTCGTACCAGGCGTGGAAGGCCATCTGCTTCCGGAGGGCGAAGTATTCCGGCGGCACCGCCGGAGAGGCGCCCGATCCGTCCTCCTCGCTGAACTCGCCGGCCCAGTTGTTGTCGACCTCGTGGTCGTCGAAGCTGGAAAGGAACGGGTGCGCCGCATGCGCCGCCTGCAGATCGGCGTCGCGCTTGTAGAGGGCGTAGCGGTTGCGATAGTCGACGATGGTGTGGAGCTCGTCGCCGGCGATCTCGCGCACTGTCGGCGTCGGGCTGTTGCGCGCCCGGTATTCGTAGATGTAGTCGCCGTAGTGGAAGACGAAGTCGAGCTCCTCGCGTGCGAGATGACGGAACGCGGTGAAGTAGCCGTCCTCGTAGCGCTGGCAGCCGACATTGGCGAAGCGCAGCGACGCCGGCATCGATCCGGGCGCCGGTGCCGTCCTGGTGCGCCCGACCCGGCTTGCGTCCCGCCCGGCGCGGAAGCGGTACCAATAGGGTCGGCCCGGATCCAGGCCGCCGACCTCGACATGGACGCTGTGGCCGAGCTCCGGCCGGGCGAGGGTCTCGCCCTTCCGAACGATGGTGCGCATGCGGTCGTCGGAGGACACTTCCCAGGAGACGGGCACCGCCTGCATCGGCATGCCGCCGCCGTTGAGCGGATCGGGCGCGATGCGCGTCCAGATGACGACGCCGTCGGGCAGCGGATCGCCCGAGGCGACGCCGAGCGAGAAGGGGTTGCTCGCGAAAACCGGGTTGGCCCAGACGCTGCGCGAGGCAGCGGGCATGAGCGCCGCCAGCAGCGCGCTCGCCGAGGCGCCCTTCAGCAGGCCGCGGCGCGACAGCGATCGGACGTCATCGAGCATGGACGGCATGGTCGGTCTCCTTGCGTCATTTCGAGACCAGTGTGATCCCGCCGCATGACGGCCCGATGATAGGCCGATAACCGGACCGCGTCGGCCTAGAGCCCGAGCGAGCGCCGGAAGCGATTCTTCACCTCGACGCCGTCGCGGCTCGGCAGCACGCGCGGCGCCTCGCCGGCGGTGATCTTGACCACCACCAGCATCGGGCCTTGGCCTGAGCGGATCTCGCCGACGATGCGGTCGAGGTCGGCCTCGTCGGTGATCGTCGCCGCGACCGGGAAGCCTGCCCCTTGCGCGATCGCGGCGAGGTCGGCGCCATGCGCGGTGTGGCTCTTCTGCATGCCGGTCTCGCCGTAGCGCTCGTTGTCGAGCACGACGATCGCGAGGTTCGCCGGCCGCTGGGCGGCGATCGAGGCGAGGGCTCCCAAGCCCATCAGCAGCTCGCCGTCGCCGGTGACCACCAGCACGCGTTTGGCCGGCTGCGCCAGCGCCAGGCCGAGGCCGATCGGTGCCGCCGACCCCATCGCGCCCCAGAGGTAGAAGTTGCGGTCGTCGTCGCCGGCGGCCGCCACGTCGTAGGTCGGCGATCCCAGGCCCGAGACCACCAGCATCTCGCCGCGATCGGCGAGCAGGCGCTGCACCGCCTCTCTGCGATCGAGCGCCATCAGAATTTCTTCCGGCCGATGAGGCGCTGCGAGAGCAGCACCGCGACTGCGACCTCGCTGTCGAAGGCGAGATGGGCTGCGGCCTCGACCGTCGGCGCCACGTCGTCGGGATCATCGCAGCGTTGCACGATCACGCCGGCGCCTTTCAGCGACGCCTCGGTGTTCTGGCCCATCGGCACCTGCCAGCCGTTGAACTCGCCCCACTCGCCGCGCATCGTGATCAGGCCTAAGAAGGGGAAGCGGCAGATCTGCGTCAGCGACAGCGCGTTGATGCAGTTGCCGACGCCCGAGGACTGCATCAGCATCGCGCCGCGCTGCCCGCCGAGCCAGGCACCGGCCAGCACGCCCATGCCTTCGGCCTCGTTGGTGAGCACGATCGCCTTCATCGACGGATCGGCATGGCACGCCTCGATCAGCGGCGTGTGGCCGGCGTCCGGCACATAGGCGACCTGACGGACGTTCGCCGCCCTAAGGAGCGGGTGGATCTTGAGTCGCCAGTCGACGTCGGCCGTGGCGTCCATGCGGCTAGCTCACCACGATCCTCGGCGCCGGCCGGTTCGCCGGCGCCTCGCCGGTGAGCTTGCCCCACACCCGGTCGGCGATCTGGCGGTAGATCTTCGCCTGCGGGTGGTCGGGTTTCGAGATCACGATCGGATAGCCCTGGTCGGAGGTCTCGCGGATCGCGATGTCGAGCGGAACCTCGCCCAGGAACTCACAGCCGAGGCGGTCGGCTTCGCGGCGGGCGCCGCCATGGGCGAAGATGTCGCTCCTCTCGCCGCAATGCGGGCAGAGAAAGTAGCTCATGTTCTCGACGATGCCGAGCACCGGCACGTCGACCTTGCGGAACATGCCGAGGCCCTTGCGTGCGTCGAGAAGGGCGATGTCCTGCGGCGTCGAGACGATCACGGCACCCGAGAGCGGCACGCGCTGCGCCATGGTCAGCTGCGCGTCGCCGGTTCCCGGAGGAAGATCGACCACCATTATGTCGAGCTCGCCCCAGTTGACGTCGCGGAGCATCTGCTCGATCGCGCTCATCACCATGGGCCCGCGCCAGATCATCGGCGTGTCCTCGGCGATCAGGTAGCCGATCGACATCGTCTTGACGCCGTAGCCCTCCTTCGGCTCCAGCACCTTGCCGTCCTTGGTGTCGGGCTTGCCGGTGATCGCCATCATGCGCGGCAGCGAAGGCCCGTAGATGTCGGCGTCGAGAATGCCGACCTTGAGGCCCTTCTGCTTGAGCGCGAGGGCGAGGTTCACCGCGGTCGTCGACTTGCCGACGCCGCCTTTCCCTGAGGCGACCGCGACGATCGTCTTCACGCCAGGGATCAGCGGCTTGTTCGGCTGCTGCTGGCCGCCCTGGCCGTGCGCGTGGCCGTGTCCATGGGCATGGCCGTGTCCGGGCGGGTGCTGGTGGCCGCCCTGCTGCGGTGCGGCGCGGCCGGGCTTGTCGGCCGTCAGCACGGCGGTCACCGAGAGCACGCCGGGAACGGCCTCGACCGCCTTCTCGGCGGTCTTGCGGAGCGGCTCCAGCCTGGGCCCCCGTTCGGGCTCGACCTGGAGCGTGAAATGCACGTATCCGCCCTTGATCGCGACGCCCTGGACGAGGCCGAGCGAGACCACATCCTGGCCGCGATCTGGGTCCGGGACCCGCTTCAGGGCGTCGAGAACGGCGGCTTCGGTCACCTGGGTCATCGGTCTGGTCTGGCCGTTTGCGCTTGAATAGAGGGGGGTTATCACAATATGCGTGTGGCCCCCGGCAATACCACACACTTCAAGAAGCCGGGTGGAAGAGGAGCAGGGGCAATGCCTTGGCAGAATCAGGGGGGCGGTGGTCCCTGGGGTGGCGGCGGCGGCAATAGCGGCGGCGGCGGTCCCTGGGGCTCAGGCAGCGGTGGCGGCGGGCCCAAGAGCCCATGGGGCGGTCGGGGCCCGGGCGGCATCCAGCCGCCGGACCTGGAGGACATCCTCCGCAAGGGCCAGGACCGCATGCGCCGGATCTTCCCGGGCGGCGTCGGCGGCGCCAGAGGCGTCGGCTTCGCCATCCTGATCGGCCTCGTGCTCTGGCTCGCCAGCGGCTTCTACCGGGTGGCGCCGGACGAGCAGGGCGTCGTGCTCCGCTTCGGCCAGTGGGTGCGCACCGCGACCCCCGGCCTCAACTATCACCTGCCGAAGCCGATCGAATCCGTGCTGACGCCGAACGTCACGCGCGAGAACCGGATCGAGATCGGCTTCCGCTCCTCCGACGGCTCCAGCCGCCAGGGTCCGCGCCGCGAGGTGCAGGACGAGGCGCTGATGCTGACCGGAGACGAGAACATCGTCGACATCAAGTTCGTCGTGTTCTGGCGCGTCAAGGACGCGGGCCAGTACGTGTTCAACGTGCGCCAGCCGGAGACGACCGTGAAGGCCGCCGCCGAGTCGGCGCTGCGCGAATCCGTCGGCCAGAAGCCGATTCAGTCGGTGTTCACCGAGGGCCGCGCCCAGATCGAGCAGCAGACGGTCGAACTCCTGCAGCGTCTGTTGGACGACTACAAGGCCGGCATCGAGATCCGCCAGGTGCAGCTGCTCGAGGTCGATCCGCCGACCCAGGTGGTCGACGCCTTCAACGAGGTCCAGCGCGCCCGCGCCGACAAGGAGCGGCTGCGCAACGAGGCCGACGCCTACCGCAACGACGTGGTGCCGCGGGCCCGAGGCGAGGCCGAGAAGCTGATCCAGGAAGCGCGCGCCTATCGCGAGGAAGTCGTCGCGCGCGCCACCGGCGACGCGCAGCGCTTCAAGTCGATCTACGAGGCCTACAAGGTCAACAAGGACGTGACCACGCAGCGGATCTACCTCGAGACGATGGAAGAGATCCTGCGCGGGGCGCAGAAGGTGGTGATCGAGAAGCAGGCCGGCGGTTCCGGCGGCGTGCTGCCCTATCTGCCGCTGCCTGAGCTCCGAAAGAAGGCCGAGGAGAAGAAGCCATGAGCCGCCAGTTCCTCGGCGCTCTTGGCGCCGCCGTCGTCGCCCTCATCGTCGTCGCCTGGGGCTCGCTGTTCACCGTGCCGCAGCAGCAGCAGGCGCTGGTGCTGCAGTTCGGCGATCCCAAGCGCTCGATCCAGGACCCGGGCCTCAAGATCAAGCTGCCGTTCATCCAGGACGTGCAGTACTTCGAGAAGCGGATCCTCGACATCGACCCGCCGAAGCAGCAGGTGATCCTGATCGACCAGAAGCGTCTCGACGTCGACGCCTATGGCCGCTACCGGATCGTGAACCCGCTCCGCTTCTACCAGACGGTCAACAACGAGGCCGGCGCGCGCGCCCGTCTCGGTGCGATCATCAACTCGGCGATGCGCCGCGTGCTCGGCAACGAGTCGCTGGCGAACCTGCTCTCGACCCGCCGCGGCCAGATCACCCAGGCGATCTTCCAGGAAGTGAGCCAGGCGGCGACCT
Organism: Rhodospirillaceae bacterium; assembly: GCA_016792585.1. Taxonomy (GTDB): domain Bacteria; phylum Pseudomonadota; class Alphaproteobacteria; order SHVZ01; family SHVZ01; genus SHVZ01. Next base: position 30,084 of record JAEULB010000058.1, on the reverse strand, counting down.
CGCTCGGCATCGAGATGATCGACGTGCGCATCAAGCGCGCCGACTATCCCGACCAGACCAGCCAGGCGATCTATGCGCGGATGAAGTCCGAGCGCGATCGCGAGGCGCGCGAGTTCCGCGGCGAAGGCTCGGAGGTCGCCCAGCAGATCCGCGCCGATGCCGATCGCCAGCGCGTGGTCACCATCGCGACCGCCCAGCAGCAGGCCCAGACTCTGCGCGGCCAGGGCGACGCCCAGGCGATCCAGATCTACGCCGACGCCTTCGGCCAGGATCCGCAGTTCTTCGCCTTCTATCGTTCGATGGAAGCCTACAAGCAGTCGCTGGGCGACGGCTCGACCACCCTGGTCCTGACGCCGGACAGCGAGTTCTTCCGCTTCTTCAACGACCTCGGCGGCCGCGGACAGAGGCCGTAAGCGCACATTCGTGGAGGACGCCCTTCTCGCCGTCGGCCTCGTGCTGGCGCTGGAAGGCGTCCTCTACGCGCTCTTCCCCGAGGGGATGCGCCGGGCCCTCGCGATGGCGGTGTCGCTGCCGCCCGACCAGCTCCGATTCGCAGGATTGGCCGCCGCCGTGATCGGCGTCGGGATCGTCTGGCTGATCCGCGGCTGAGGCTCTCACGAGCCTGTGAGGCCGCTCCCCGGGCACCCTGCGAGCGTGCCATAATTCGACCACATGACGGTTGTTGAGTGATGGTCCCAAAGGTCCCGGCCGGGTGGCCTGGGCCCTCTCGGCATATCCGGTCGACACCGATTTCGTCGGTCAAAGGAGTTCCTCGTGGTCGCAGCCCTTCTCGTTCGCGGCACATCTGAAACCCGGCGCACCAGGTCTTCTTGGCGCGTGGCGGCGGCGCTCGGCGCGGCCCTGCTGGCGGCTCCGGTCGCCGGCCTCGAGGCGCGCACGCCGCCGGACAGCTTCGCCGATCTCGCCGAGCAGCTGCTGCCGGCGGTGGTCAACATCTCGACCACCCAGACCGTGCAGCGCCAGGAGCGCAGCGGCCAGGGCCAGGGCCAGCAGCGCGAAGGGCAGCGCCGCGGACCCGACGTGCCGCAGTTCCCGCCGGGCTCGCCGTTCGAGGAGTTCTTCAAGGACTTCTTCGACCGCGGCCAGCGCCCCGACCAGGCGCCGAGGCGCGCGACCTCGCTGGGCTCGGGCTTCGTCATCGACGCCGCCGGCTACGTCGTCACCAACAACCACGTCATCGACGGCGCGGATGCCGACGGCATCACCGTCAAGCTGCAGGACGACACCGAGTTCAAGGCCAAGCTGATCGGCAAGGACTCCAAGACCGACCTGGCGCTGCTCAAGATCGAGCCGGGCAACAAGAAGCTGTCGGTCGTGAAGTTCGGCGACTCCGCCAAGTCGCGCGTCGGCGACTGGGTGCTGGCGATCGGCAATCCGTTCGGCCTCGGCGGCTCGGTCACTGCCGGCATCGTCTCGGCCCGCGCCCGCGACATCAACTCGGGCCCCTACGACGACTTCATCCAGACCGACGCCTCGATCAACAAAGGCAACTCCGGCGGCCCGCTGTTCAACATGGCGGGCGACGTGATCGGCGTGAACACGGCGATCTACTCGCCGACCGGCGGCTCGATCGGCATCGGCTTCTCGGTGCCGGCGAACCTCGCCAAGCCGGTGGTCGAGCAGCTGCGCGAGTTCGGCCGCACCAAGCGCGGCTGGCTCGGCGTCAAGATCCAGGGCGTCACCGAGGAGATCGCGGAATCGCTCGGCCTCGGCAAGGCGCGGGGCGCCATGATCGCGTCGGTGACCGAGAACGGCCCGGCCGAGAAGGCGAAGATCCGCCAGGGCGACGTGATCCTGACCTTCGACGGCAAGGACGTGACCGAGATGCGGCGCCTGCCGCGCATCGTCATGGAGACCGGCGTCAACAAGGACGTGCCGGTCCAGATCTGGCGCGACGGCAAGCCGCTGACGGTCACGGTGCGCGTCGGCGAGCTCGACGAGAACGAGCAGGTCGCCGCGGTCCCGGCCAAGGCGGACCCCAATACCAACCAGCGCGGCGGCCAGTCCAAGGTCGACGCGCTGGGCGTAGTGCTGGCGCCGATCTCTCCGGAACTCCGGCAGAAGTTCGACATTGATCAGAATACGAGCCAGGGCGTGGTCGTGACCGAGGTCGACCAGAACGGACCCGCCGCGGAGAAGGGCGTGCGGCCGGGCGACATCATCGTCGAGGTCGGGCAGGAGGAGGTCAAATCCCCCGCCGACATCAGGGCGAAGGTCGACAAGGCCCGGCAGGCCGGACGCAAGTCGGTCCTGCTGCTGGTCGATCGCCAGGGCGAGATGCGGTTCATTGCGCTCCGCATCGACAAGGGCTGAGTTCTTCCCCCCCGAACGGCCCTAGACTTACGGAGTGCGAGGCGGCGCCGGGTCCACGGATCCGGCGCCGTTTTGCTTTTGGGTGGAGTGCCTCCGATGAGCGACGAGCTGACCATCCGGCGCGCGACCGGCGCCGACCTTCCGGCGATCGTCCGCATGCTGGCGAACGACCCGCTGGGCAAGACGCGGGAGCGGTATGCGGAGCCGCTGCCGGACGCCTATGTGCAGGCCTTCGCCGAGGTCGAGGCGCAGAAGGGCAACCAGATCCTGGTCGCCGAGATCGGGGGCGAGGTGATCGGCTGCCTGCAGCTGACGATGATCCCCGGCCTCTCGCGCCTCGGCATGCTGCGCGCGCAGATCGAAAGCGTGCGGGTCGACGAGTCGAGGCGCGGCGAGAGGATCGGCGAGAAGCTGTTCCTGGACGCGATCGAGCGGGCACGGAAGGCCGGCTGCGGCCTGGTCCAGCTCACCACCGACGCCTCGCGGCCGGACGCGCGGCGCTTCTACGAGCGCCTCGGCTTCACCGCGAGCCATGTCGGCATGAAGCTCGCGCTGTCGTGACATTGACCCTGTAACCGGCCGGGCCTAGCGTCCGAACAGACGGGGGCAGGCCTCTCAGTTCCGGAGCAGTCTCATGTGGGTTCATCGCAGGCCGAGCTGGCATCTGAAGGAGAGTGCGGCCACCGCCGAGGCGGCCTATCTCAACCGGCGCGAGCTGATCGCCGGCCTCGCCGCCGGCTCGATCCTCGCCGCCTCGGGCACCGCCCAGGCCCAGCGCGTTTCCGACGATCCGTCGGCCAAGCTCTATCCGCTCAAGCGCAACGAGGCCTTCGTTCTCGACCGGGCGCTGACCGACGAGAAGGAAGCGACGACCTACAACAACTTCTATGAATACGGCACCTCGAAATCGATCGTGAAGGCGGCCGAGCAGCTGAAGATCCGCCCCTGGACGCTGAAGATCTCGGGCATGGTCGAGAAGCCGTTCGAGATCGGCGTCGACGACCTCCTCGCCAAGATGCCGCTGGAAGAGCGGCTCTATCGCCATCGCTGCGTCGAGGCGTGGTCGATGGCGGTGCCGTGGTCGGGCTTCGCGCTGAAGGCGCTGGTGGATCTCGCAAAGCCGCTCGGATCGGCGAAATACGTGGTGATGAAGACGTTCAACGACCCGTCGATGGCGTCGGGGCAGAAGGCGTTCTTCTATCCCTGGCCCTACACCGAAGGCCTGACCATCGCGGAAGCGGGGAACGACCTCGCCTTCATCGGGACGGGCATCTACGGCAAGCCGATGCCGAAGCAGAACGGCGCGCCGCTGCGCCTCGTGGTGCCGTGGAAGTACGGCTTCAAGTCGGTGAAGTCCATCGTGTCGCTGGAATTCTCGGACAAGCGGCCGAAGACGTTCTGGGAGGGGCTCCAGGAGAGCGAGTACGGCTTCTGGGCGAACGTGAACCCGAACGTGCCGCATCCGCGCTGGAGCCAGGAGTTCGAGCGGGTGCTGGGGACCAACGAGCGGGTGCCGACCAAGCTGTTCAACGGCTATGGCGAGCAGGTCGCCGAGCTCTACAAGGGGCTCGAGAAGGAACGCCTCTGGGCGTGAGGCCCGGGCAGCCCGCTCGGGCCGCCGTCACGGTTTTCTCACAAGCAAAAAAATTGGCCGGGTCCGAGGACCCGGCCAGTTGAACAGGGAGGCTTCACGTCTGGGAGACGTAGGATCCCGAAGGACCCTTCCCTGGGCAGGGTGCCCAGGGGCTGAGATGATCGAAAACTCGAACATCCAACATAGATAAACGTAAGCGCTGGCGCTTAAGAAACAATGAATGACTTCTCAACGCCGCTATGCAAATTTTGCATGGCTCTGGGCATTCGATTGTTCTCCCAAAATTCTCTGTAGTTTCCGCCATTTACAACCTGCGTCGCGGTGGCTGTGCAACCGCGCGGGGCCATCGTCATCGAGGCGATCGACTTTCCGATCCGAAACCGACATCCGGTGTCGCCCTGAAACAGGCGAATCACCCGGCGAAACGCTTGCTGAGCGGAGACTAAGCTAATCCCAGCGGCGCGCCGCTGCCGACGGTGGGAAAGACCGCCTCGATGTGGGTCTGGCCGGCGCGCTTGACCAGCACCTCGGCGAGCACGTGGCGATAGTCGGTGGTGATCGCGAGGTCGAGGCCCTGGTCGAGCGCAGCTGCCTTGAGGCCCGGCCAGGCGCCGTAGAGACCCCCCTTGATGCCCGCCCCGGAGACCAGGACGACGCTGCCATGGCCATGGTCGGTGCCGCGGTTCTGGTTCTCGATCAGGCGGCGGCCGAACTCGCTCATCACCACGACGGTGAGCCGGTCGCCGAGGCCGGCGAGATCGGCATGGAGCGCGGCCAGCGCCTGGGACAGCCGGGCCGCCTGGGTCTGGAACCGGCCCGCCTGCCCGTCATGGGTGTCCCAGCCGCCGAAGTCGGCGGTCGCGACCGTGAGGCCGATCTCGGCCTTGGCGAGGTCGGCGATGGTCTTGAGCGCCGTCGCAAGCTCGCCCGACCCGTAGTTGACCGTCTCGGCCGCGGCGGCGACCGGCGCCTCGGCTATCGTCGGCGGCGCCATCATGTTCATCGACATCGCGCCGGAGTGCGTCATCCCGTCGTCCGCCGCCGCGTCGTCATCGTCGGCAGCCGCGGCCTTGGCCACGCTCGCCGCCGCCGCTGCGGCGCTGACGCGCGCGACTGCGTTCAGCGTGTTGCGCATGACGGTCGCGCGCTGGCCGCCGCGGGCCGCGAGCCGGCCGAGGACCTGCGCATTCCGCTGGCCGCCGCTGACGCGGAAGCTCGCCGGTGTCGTCATCGACACCGCCCGGATCTCGCCCTGGAGGGCCATCGGTGCCTCGCCGGCGGCGGCGATGATCGGCAGCTGGCCCGCGACCGCGACGGTCGCGAGGTGACGCGCCAGCCAGCCGCCCGACGGCGGCGTCTCGGCGTCGGCATAACCCCGCTCCATCATTTCCTGGCTCTGGAAATGGCTGCGGTTGGTCGAGACGAGACCGGTCGCATGCACGATCGCGAGCTTGCCCGCGCCGTAAAGCTCGGCGATGCCGGTCGCCGCCGGGTGCAGCGTGAAGCTCTGGCCGTCGAGGGCGCCGCTGAGCGGAATACCGGCGCCGGTGCCGGCCGCGGGGATCGCCAGCGTCGGCCTCGCCGCCTGGTACTCGGCATTGCCGGAGGGAGCCACCAGGCTCAGCAGGTCGGCGGCACCGCGAAGAAAGACGACGACGAGCAGCGGCGCGCCGGTCGCGCCGAAAGCGAACTTCGTTCCGGCCGGAAGCCCGGCGAGCGCGACCGAGCCGGCGGTGGCGCCCAGAAGGAGGCGGCGGGTCAGCATCGTCGACCTCCTTCTCAGCGATAGGCGAATTCATCGGAGGCGGCCATCAGGCCGACCATCCGTTGCAGCGCGGCCTCGCCGCGCGAGCCCTTGGCGATCAGCCCGTCGCGAAGGCCACCCGGGAGGAGCGCGTCGTCGAGCAGCGCCGAGTAGGTCTGGGCCGAGAGCTGATGGCCGACAAGCCGGCTGCTCAGCCATTCGAGCGCGGCATCGACGCTGCTCACCCCCTCGGTCTGCGGCAGCAGGGCGGCGTCGGTCCCCATGCTGGCGGCGAAGAGGCCGAACTGCATGTTCCAGGTCTTGAGCTCCTGGTTGCTGCCGAGCCAGCTCTCGTCGTCGTCCGGGTGCCCGTCGGGCGTCGGCCAGACGAACGGCTTCTGGCCGGTCTGCTCGAGCGCGCGGAACAGGGGCGCGGTCGGCTTCACCTCGGCATGGACGGCACGCAGCAGCGCCACGATGCGCTCGAAGGGGCGTCTCAGCTTCTGTCCCGGATAGTTGGTGAACTCGGAATCGAGGAGGACGACGCGAAGCATGCGCGCGATCTGGTCGGGGGCATGGAAATTGGCGGAGAAGGCCTGGGCGGCGCGGTCGATCAGCGGCTGGCTCGCGCGCGGCCCGATCAGACGGCGGACGATCTTGGTCGCGACATGGCTGGCCGTCGCCGGATGCGCCGCGATCAGGTCGAGCACCTTCCGTCCGGCCGCCATCGGCTCGGCGTAGGGGACCAGGTCGACGGCGAGCACGCGCGCCGGCGCGCTCGAATGCAGCTGCGGCGCATAGACAAAGGTGCCGTCGTTGGCGAGCGTGGTGCGGCCGTTGAGACGCTGGCCCATCGCCACCGTCCAGCCGCTGAACGCCTTGGCCGCGCCGAAGACGTCGTCGTCGAGAAATCCCGCCGGCCTTCCTTCGGCGGCGCCGGGCACCTGGTGCCAGGCGTCGTAGGCGTGGCCGAGATAGGCCGGGCGCCCGAGGCTGTGCAGCTCCATCGCCTCGCGCGCGTAGTTCTCGTTGGGCCGCGACGCCTGGCTCTTGGCGTTGTCGAGGTAGAGCAGCATCGCCGTCGATGTGGCGACCCCTTCGATCAGCTTGCGGAAGTTGCCGAGAGCCTGGCTGCGGATGATGCGGTCATAGGCCGGCATCGACACCAGGATGCGGCTGTCGGCGGCGGCGTTGACGTTGAAGTGGTCGTGCCAGAACCCGGTCATCACCTCGCGCAGCTGCCAGCTCGAATGGACCGCACGGATCCAGGTGGCGCAGCGCAGCTCCTCGAGCGCGCGGTTGACCTCGGCGGACGGCAGCATACCGGCGGCGGCTTTCTGCTGGACCGACCACAGGTCCGGCATCGGCTTGTAGAGAAGGGCGAGGCCGCGTTCCTCGTCGAGTGCCGGATAGTTGGTGCCGGCGCCGTAGTTGATCCGGAGCTTCGCCTGCGCGAGGCGCGCATGCGTCATCGGATCGTCCATGCCGGTGGGCGGGTGGAGCTGCACGTCGATGTAGGCACGGAGCCCGATCTGGCGAACCAGATCCTCGTCGCCCGGCCTTGCGCCGAATGCCATCCGGTTGAGTGCGACGCGCTCGGACGACGGCGTGGCGCTGAGCATCGAGTCCCCCCAAGTCGGGGACCACGCTAGCGATCGACGACGCACCGTCTCGTGACAACCGTCACATATCCGACCGGATGCGACTCGCTTTCTGCATTGTGCGGAAAATACCGCACACCTCGGCGCGAAGAACGCTACGCCTCGACCTGCTTCAGGAGGAAGTCGCGCAGCACCGCGATGCGCTTCGAGTGCCTGAGCTCTTCCGGATAGAGGAAGTAGGCGGGGACCTTCGGCCCTTCGATCGCGGTCAGCACGCGAAGCATCGATCCGTCGTCGGGAATGATGTAGTCGGGCAGCGAGCCGATGCCGAGCCCGTCGCGGATCGCGCGATAGATGCCGTTGGTGTTGTTGATCGTCAGCGTGTGGCGCGTGGCGCCTGCGGCATTGGCGAGACGCAGCAGCCAGTTCACTTCCGGAAACGGCGGGTGACCTTCCTCGCCGTAGACGACGAGGCGATGGTTGGCCAGATCCTCGACCGAGCCGGGGAGCCCGTGCTCCTTCAGGTACGAAGGGGCGGCGTAGAGCGAGGTCGAGATCGTCGTCAGGTGACGCTGGATCAGGTCGGGCTGGCGCTCGGGCGACATGCGGATCGCGACGTCGGCCTCGCGCATCGAGAGGTCGAGGTCCTCGTCGTCGAGGATCAGAGTCAGCGTGATCTCGGGATAGAGGTCGAGGAAGTTCTTGAGCCTCGGCGTCAGCCACTGGCTGCCGAAGGCGACCGTAGTCGTGACCTTGAGCGGCCCCTTCGGCGTCTCGCGGCCCTCGACCAGCATCGCCTCCGCCATCGCCAGCTTGGCGAAGATCTCCTTGGCGGTCTGGTAGAGCTGCTCGCCCTGCTCGGTCAGCATCAGGCCGCGGGCGTGGCGGTGGAACAGCGGCACGCCGAGGCTCTCCTCGAGCGCGCTGATCTGGCGGCTGACCGCCGACTGGGAAAGGTTCAGGCTCTCGCCCGCATGCGTGAGGCTTCCGGCCTCGGCGACCGCGTGGAAGACCCGGAGCTTGTCCCAATCCATCATGGTCTGAGACGGCCCCGACTACGGTCTACTGTGCGGCGGTCTGGACGTGCGCGAATTCTTCGGCGGCGATGAAGCGCTCGGCCTCGAGGGCCGCCATGCAGCCCATGCCGGCGGCGGTGATCGCCTGGCGGAAGATCTTGTCCTTGACGTCGCCGGCGGCGAAGACGCCGGGGATGTCGGTCGCGGTCGAATCCGGCCTGGTCACGATGTAGCCGCCGTCGTCGATCTTGAGCTGGCCCTTGAACAGGCTCGTCGCCGGGTCGTGGCCGATCGCGACGAACAACCCGTCGACCGCGAGCTCGCTGGTCGCGCCGGTCTGGACGTTGCGGATCTTGAGGCCCGTCACGCCCGGCGGGTCGGTCGGACCCAGGATCTCGTCGACCGCCGAGTTCCAGATGATCTTGATCTTCGGGTTCGCGAACAGCCGGTCCTGCATGATCTTCTCGGCGCGGAAGCGGTCGCGCCGGTGGATCACCGTGACCTTGGTCGCGTGGTTGGTGAGATAGATCGCTTCCTCGACCGCGGTGTTGCCGCCGCCGACGATCGCGACTTCCTTGCCGCGGAAGAAGAAGCCGTCGCAGGTGGCGCAGGCCGAGACGCCGAATCCCCGATACTTCTCTTCCGACGGAATGCCGAGCCAACGCGCCGAGGCGCCGGTCGCGACGATCACCGTGTCGCCGGTATAGGTGTCGCCCGAATCGCCGATCGCCTTGAATGGCCGCTTGGAGAGGTCGCAGGAGGTGATGGTGTCGAAGATCAGCTTGGCGCCGACATGCTCGGCCTGCTTGCCCATCTGCTCCATCAGCCAGGGGCCCTGGATCACGTCGGCGAATCCCGGATAGTTCTCGACGTCGGTGGTGATCGTCATCTGCCCGCCGGGCTGCAGGCCCTGGACCACGATCGGATGCAGATTGGCGCGGGCGGCATAGATCGCGGCGGTGTAGCCGGCGGCGCCGGCGCCGATGATCAGGACCTTGGAGTGATGCTGGGCCATTGGCTCGAAAGGACGGAGGGCTCGGAAAGACGGAAAGAGAAGGGGTTAAACATAGGTGGCCCCCCTCCCCGGCGCAATGCGGCTCGCCCCTCAGAACGTGTAACGGGTGAGCGAGATCGCCCGGCCGCTGGGCAAGGTCAGGGTCGCGGTCGCGGAGCTGGCGAAGACCAGGGTCACCGAGCCGCGATCGGCGGCGACCGAAGGCGCCTGGTAGGTGCCTGTCAGGGTCTGGCCGTTGGCGTACTCGACCAGCGATCCCTGAAACACGCTGGTCCCGGTCATCGCGCCGGTCGACGTGTACCAGGCAGCCTGTCCGGAGTCGGCGTACATGTAGGCGGCCATGAACAGGGTCGTTCCCTGCACCTCGATGAAGTAGCCGCTGCCCGCCTCGCTCGCATTCCACCACCAGCCCGCCGCCGGCATGCCCGAGGCCGGCGATGTCACGGTCGAGCCGCCGATCGGGAAGCGCTCGATCGCGACCGTGCCGCCTGGCCAGATCAGCGAGCCCGAGGTGGTGCTGGTGAAGTTGAGCGTGATGGTGCCGGGCGAGCCGACGTAGGAAGGCGCGCGGTAGCTGCCGGTCAGGGTCTGGCCGGAGCCGTACTGCTGAAGGGTGTTGAAGAAGATCGAGCCGCCGCGCTCGCCGGAGGCGACGTACCAGATGCAGGAGCCGTCGGCGGCGTAGAGGAAGCCGCCGATGAACAGGTTGTCGCCGCTGGTCTCGATCGAGAAGCCGCGGCCCGATTCGGAGGAGTTCCACCACCAGCCGGTCGCCGGCGTGATCGTGGCGCTGGTGTCGATCACCGCGCGCTTGAGATCGATCGACTGCGAGTTGGCGCCGGCGCCGTACAGCATCACCCAGGTGCCGTTGGCGAGCTGCACCACGTCCGGATCGAGGACGATCTGGCCGGATGTCGCGAGGATGTCGATCGGCGCCATCGCGAAGGTGGTGCCGTCGGTCGACGTCGCGATCCGGATCGTGGCGGTGCCGACGGGGCCCGAGCTGGTACGGGTCTGGGTCTGGTAGGAGAGGAACATCGCCCGCGAGCCGTCGGAGAGGATCTTCACCTCGGGATCGACGTAGGAGACCGAGTTGGTGCCGTCGTTCGATCCGGTCAGGCGATAGCCCGAATCCTGCGTCCAGGTCGCGCCGTTGTCGGTGCTGGTCATGCTGCCGACGCTGTAGCCGTTGGCAACGTAGTAGAGGCGGACGGTGCCGCTCGGCTCCTGCACCAGCGCCGGCACGCTCTGGAAGATCGTGCTGCCGCCGAGCGCGGTGTCGAGCGAGGAATTGGGAAGCTGCGTGCCGGTGCCGAAGGTGATGCCGTCGCTCGATGTCGCCGAGTAGAGCAGGCGGTTCGAGGTCGTGCTGTTCGCGGTCGACAGCTCGTAGACGCAGAGGAAGGTACCGTTGGTCAGCCGGATGACGGTCGGGTTGCTGAGGAACAGACCGCTCGGCGAGCTCAGGTTCGTGCTCAGCTCGGTCGCGAGGCTCGAGGCGTCGCTGCTCTCGGCGTACTTGATGCTGCCGCTCAGGTAATAGGTGCGCACTACGCCGCTCGGCAGCAGCAGGGAAGAGGTGGAGGTCGTGCTGGTGCGGATCGTCCCGCTCTGCGTGACCCAGGGGCCGGCCAGGCCCGCCGCGGTGGTTGCCGCGTGGGCCATCGCCGCGAGGCCGAGAGTGGCAAGGACCAGTGACAGCGCGAGGCTGAACGAGGCGATCCAGGCACGCATGCAGAACCCCCTTCTTGCGATCCCAGATATACGTCAAAGGCAGATAGATAAAATGTGACCTAAATCACCGGGATCGCTTTTCGCCTATTGTCCGGCCATGTCCGCGCTCCGCCTCCTCAGACCGACCGCCGCAGAACTGCCCGACTACGTGGCCGCGCTGGAGCGCGGCTGGTCGCCCGACAACGTCCGCCTCGCCGAGGCGGCGAAGGAGGAGCTGGCGAAGATCGCGGCCGACCCGGCGGCCTTCCTCGCCGGCCTCGACGATCCGGAGGCGAAGGGCGATCCGATCAAATTGCCGGACGGATCGCTGATGAAGCGGCTGCCGGGATTCAGGCGCTGGATGTGGGACGGGGAGTTCGCGGGCTCGATCGGGTTCCGCTGGCAGAAGGGCACCTCGGCGCTGCCCGCGCATGTGCTCGGCCATATCGGCTACGCGGTCGTGCCGTGGAAGCGCCGGCGCGGATACGCGACCCAGGCCCTCAAGCTGCTGCTGCCGGAAGCGAAGGCGCTCGGCCTCGACTATGTCGAGCTCACCACCGACAGCATCAACGAGGCCTCGCAGAAGGTGATCCTCGCCTGCGGCGGGCGGATGCTGGAGCGATTCCGGAAGGTCGCCTATGGCGACACCGAAGGCATCCGCTATCGGATCGATCTCTAGAGAACGAGCGTCACGCGGGACGCGAGCAGCAGTAGCGCGCCCTTGCGCGCTTAGAGTACGAGCGTCACGCCGGAGGCGAGCAGCAGTAGCGCGCCCTTGCGCGCTTAGAGTACGAGCGTCACGCCGGAGGCGAGCAGCAGCCAGAGAACGATGCGCCGGAACCACGCATCGTCGATCCGCCTGTAGAGCGCCACGCCGAGTGCGACGCCGATCACCATGATCGGCAGCGCGATGGCGAAGAGCAGTCCGACCTCTTCGGTGAGCAGACCTTGCCACCCGTAGGCGGCGATCGCGGCGAGCTGGAGGGCAAAGTTGAAGGGTTGCATGGCGCCGCGCTGGTCCTCGCGGCTCCAGCCGCGAAGCGAGCACCAGAGCGTCGGCGTGGCGCCCGTCAGTCCGGCGATCCCGCCCATGACGCCGCCGGTCCAGCCGATGAAGGTGTCGGCGAGCTTGCCGCCCCAGTGGAAGGGCGGCGTCTTGCCGAGCGCCAGCATGACGACGGCGTAGCTCACGAGAAAGATCCCGACGGCGAAGCGGAAGGACTCGCGATCGATCCAGGTGAGCAGCCAGGCGCCGAGCGGGATGCCGACGAAGCCGCCGATGATGAACGGAAGGGCGAGATCGAGGCGCAACCCGCTGCGGAGCTGACGCATCGCATATATCTGCGCACAGGCGGCGCAGGCGACGATCAGCGGAGCGGCCACCGTCGGCGCCAGCGTGTGCGCCCAGAATCCCAGCGACACCATCGCGAAGGCGAAGCCGGAGAGGCCGGAGACGAATCCGGCGGAGAAGGCGCCGGCGAGGACCAGGACGACGACGCCGATCTCAGGCAACTCAGAACCCGAACATGTGGTCGAGCGAGAAGGCCTCGGTCGAGATCAGGCCGTGATAGCCGAAGAGGCGGCAGGTGAGGTCGCGCACGACGACATAGGCATTGGCGCCGGCACGGTGGCGCTCCTCGGGCGAGAAGGTCTCGCGGCTCCTGAAGGCGCGGCTGCCGCCGCAGGGGATCGCGAAATGCCGGGACGCGATCCGCTCGCCGTCGCCGCGATGGAGCACGAGCTCGGTCGAGGATTGCGCGTGCCACGGCGTCGAGGCCGGGTAGATCAGGTGACAATAGGTGTCGAGCGGATCGGAGCCGAGCCTGAGGAAGAGACGCGTCGAGAGTCCCGGCGGCTTGCCGGTGTAGCTCTGCGGCTCGCCCTTGTACGTCATCACCGTATTGAAGATGTGTCCGCCGAAGCTGGTGTCGGCGCCATGGCCCGTGGTGCGGTCGATGAAGCGGAAAAGCGCGTGCGGCCAGCCGTCGGCGTCGCCGCCGCGGGCAAAGTCGTAGAGCATCTCGACATGGCCGGTGTCGATCTCGCGGCTGGCCTCGCCCAGCATCTCGTCGATCTCGACGGCGACGGACTCGGCGCGGCGCAGCCGGCCGAGGGGGCGGCGGGCGACCTCGTTTCCGTCCGGATCGTAGGCGACGAGCTGCACCGGAAGCTCCGATTGCGTCGTCGCCATCGGCGTCGGCTGCACGATCGAGCGGTAGCGCGATCTCGGCAGGATCGGCGCCGGCAGGATGAAGCCCTTGCCGAACAGGTTGCCGAGCTCGGCGATCCTGGGATCGGGCTTGAGGTCGGTGCGCTCGACGTTCACATGCGCGATGCGCGTCCTGTGCTCGCGCGTGATCTCGTAGCGCGGGCGCACGATGTGCCGGCCGGAGCGGACCTCGATCTGGTCGGGCCATGCCAGTGCCGGCAAGAGATGCGCCACGTCGATCGACGCGGTGCCGAAGGGCGGCACCTCCGCGTCCAGCCAGGCGACTTCCGGCCGGCCCATCGCGTTGATGCCGACGGCCTTGGCCGGAATCGGAATCGGATGCGCGTTCTGCACCCAGAGCACGACGCGCTCGCCTTTGTCGGGCGCCGGCAATCCTGCGTAGAAATCGGCCGGGAAGGAATTGGCGTCATGCGTGCACGACAGCACCGAGGCGCTGTCGCCGTAGGTGTCGAGCGCGTACTTGATCACGTCGTGGCCGGCGACGCCGACCGCATGCAGGAAGATCTGGCCGAGGAACGGCTTGAGGCCGAAGCGCCGCCGCACCTCGCGCGAGTCGATGACGACCGAGGTGGTGCCCGGCACCAGGTCCTCGCTCCATTCGGCGAGCGCCTTGCCGGCGGCGTCGTAGAGGCGGAGCCACAGCGTGGTCTTCTTCGCGCCGTAGCCCGACCAGTAGTTGGCGGTGACGAGGCGCGTGTGATGCCCGCCTTCCTCCTCGTCGTCGCGGAAGAAGACGAGGTTGGTCGCGAAGTTCAGCGGGTCGAGATAGACGCGCGCATTGGTCAGCATCGACGACGGCAGCCGCGCCGCGTCCAGCGTCACGACCTCGCAGCCGGACGGAATCAGATGGCGGATCTGGCCGACGATGCGCTCGGCATCGAAGGCGCAGACCAGCACCGCCTTGGCATCCGAGCCGATCAGCGAGGAGACGGGTTCGGTCTTGCAGCCGACGATGTCGCGGCCGATGTGGGTCACGTCCTGGACATAGGCGCCGGCGAAGCGGACCTGCGAGAGATCGGAGAGCTCGGCCAAGGTCTGGGCGAATCCCAGCGGATCGTAGAGGGCGACCTGTGGCTTGGCCGCGAGCTTGGCGATCATCCGGGCGAGGCCCGGCTGGGCCAGCGGATGGCCCAGCGCCTTGAACAGGGCCGAGCTGCCGGTGACGTTGGAGAAGGTCTCGATCTTGAGCGCCATGGGTCGCCTACATACGGCCCGGGGCACGCTGGAGCAACCGCTCGCGGACGATCTCGGCCACCCGCTCGGTGTCGTTCGGCGGCGCGTAGGTCCAGGACTCGATGTGTCCCTGGAACGGCCGCGTGTAGCCGCGGCTCTCGAGCAGCTTGTGGAACACGCCGAACTTGCCGGGCGTGCCGGGCAGGTGGGCGATGTGCACCGGCTTGCCGGTCGCCAGAGCCTCGGTCGCCATGTTGGTCGAGTCCGAGGTGACGACGATCGCGTCCGCGAGCGACAGCAGGCCGATGTAGGGATTGTCGCCGCTGCCGTCCCAGACATAGGCATCGGTCATCGCGAGCGCCTTGGCGATCGCCTGTTCCTGCGGCTTGCCGGTACGGCGCGACGGCGTCACCGCGAGGCCGTGGTTGCGGGCGAGCCCCGCAAGCTGGCGGCCGAGCGCCGTCGCATCCTCGACCTCGAGACGATAGCGACGGTTGGATCCGCCGATCACCGCCACCACCAGCGGCCGCCTGAGATGCGCGAAGCTGGGCGCCCAGCTCGCGCGCGCTTCGTCCAGCCGCTCCTCGGTGATGCGGTGCATCGAGCCCAGGGTCGCGACCGCGTTCGGCGCCGTGTAGCCGTCATGCTCGGGCACGACGATCAGGTCGAAGCGATCGGGGGGCAGGTGCGGAGCCTGCATCTGCACCGTGAAGGTCTTGCCGCCGCTGGCATTGCGGACGGCCGAGGAGAGCGCGGCCGCGACCCGTCCGGTGCCGATCACCAGGTCCGGCCAGGGCGGCTCCAGAGGATCGCTGTCGGGACCCAGCGACAGGAAGGGGAAGGCCCAGAGGCGGGCCGGCAGCGCCCGCCAGGGAAGCCTCGGGGCGACGCGCTTCACCACCGGCTCGACGCCGATGGTGCGCGCCAGGCCGATGCTCTGGATCTCCATGCCGATCGTGCCGTCGCTGATGACCCAGGCCGTGAATTCAGCCGGTTTCGGACCCGCGGGGACCGTTTGCTGTAACATTCTTGCTCGACTTCGAGGGTGTTGTTATAAAATTGCTCGGAATTCCGGCGGGGAAGGACGTGGCATGCGACGGGTCAAGGTAGACCGGATCGACCGGCGAATCCTTCGCGATCTCCAGTCCAACGGCCGCATGACCAATGTGGACCTGGCCAAGCGTGCCGGCATCTCCGCGCCCCCCTGCCTCCGCCGCGTCCGCGCGCTGGAGGAAGCAGGGTTCATACGCGGTTACCACGCCGATCTCGCACCCGAGAAGCTCGGTTTCGGGTTCACCGGCTTCGCGCTGGTCGGATTGTCGAGCCAGGCCGAGCCGGACCTGAGCGCCTTCGAGGCGCTGGTGAAGAGCTGGCCGCAGGTGCGCGAGTGCCACATGCTGGCGGGCGAGGCCGACTTCCTGCTGAAGGTCGTCGCCGAGGACTGGGACGCCTATCAGCGTTTCCTCACCACCAAGCTGACCGCGGCCAAGAACGTCAGCCACGTGAAGTCGCTGCCGACCGTGCGCCTCTCGAAATACGCTCCCGGCGTGCCGATCGACGAGCCGGAGATCCCGGCCTAGCTCCTCTTGAGGCGACGGATCTGCGCCTGGGCGATGCCGGCGATGATCACGAGTCCGCCGACCAGCTGCCACATGTTGGGCGTGTCGCCGAGCAGGACCGCGGTCAGCACCGCCGTCACCGGCACCAGGTTCAAATAGAGAGACGACACCGAAAGACCCAGGTGGCGGACGCCATAGTTCCATCCGAGCAAGCCTAGGATCGTCACCGGGATGACGAGGTGGAGCAGGATCAGGAAGTCGAGAAGGTCCGGCAGCGGCGGCACGCGGGCATAGCCGAGCACGATCGCTGTGCCGACGAGGGCGAAGGCGGTTGCCGCCGCCATCGCGATCGACCAGGTGGCGACCCGGATCTGCGACCAGCCCCTGAGCCAGTCGAGTGCTGCCAGCGAGTACCAGCTCCACATCACGTTGCCGAACAGCATCAGCGCCTCGCCGAGGCCCGGAAGCCCGACGCGCGACAGGTCCTGGCTGCCGGCGATGCCGATGACCGCACCCGCCAGCGCCATGACCAGCGCCAGCTGCATCGCCCCGTCGGGACGCGCGCCGCGCAGCGCCCAGGCGACGAGCACGCCGACCACCGGCGAGCAGGCGGAGATCAGCGACCCCTGAAGCTGGCCCGCGATCGAGATGCCGATCGTGTACGACGTCGCGAATCCCAGGATGCCGACGCCGCCCAGCGCCCAGAGCTGCCAGAGCGGCTTCGGCTCGGGCCTAGCACGGGTGGCCCGGCTTTCGATCGCGAGCAGCATCACCAGCAGCGGCACCGCCAGCACATAGCGCCCGACGATCACTTCGAACGGCGTGAAACGCTGCAGCACGAACCACGACGCCGGGATATGCGTCCCCCAGAACGTCGCGGTCACCATCAGGGCGAGATTGGCGAGGAGGAGCTGGCGGGAGGTGGAGGTGGTGGGAGTGATCACGCACCCCTCTTATAGCCCTCCCCCGCGCTTCGCGCAGGAGAGGGGACACAAGGCGCCGAGGACTAGCCTTCGAAGTTGGTCGCCAGATGCGCGACGCAGTCGCCGCGCTCGACGCGGCCGTAGTGGCGGCGGCAGATCACCTGGCCGTCCATCAGGAAGTAGCTCGGCACGGGCTTCCGGCCGGGGTTGTCGACGAAGTGCGTCCAGCCGGCGAGCTGGTCCTTCTTGATCCAGTCGCCGAGCTCGGCCGCCGGCTCGAACAGGCCGGCCTCGTCGGTATAGACATAGTAGTCGCGGCCCTTGAGCTCGACCAGCCGCGTCGGCGTCTCGACCTTGTGCGCCTTCGACTTGTCGGTGATGCCGATATGGGCGAGCAGGTTGTCGAGCCCGCGCTCGACGATCTTCACGCCCTTGATGTCGACCGCACCGCCGCCGCCGAACTCGCCGCCGAGTGCGACGATGCCGCGGCTGACCGCGCGCGCGATGCCGAGGCGCTGGTCGGCCGTGTGCTTCCAGACGAAGCCGGTGGGCGGGTTGAACGCCTTGAGCGCTTCGAGCGCGCGTTTGTTGACCGCATCGTCGGTGCCGTAGCGCACCGAGGCGAACGGCATGTACTGCAGCGACGAGCCGCCGGAGTGGAGATCGTGGATGTAGTTGGTCAGCGGGAACAGCACGCTGTCGATGTAATGCGCGATCGCGAAGGTCGGCGTGCCGTCGGGGTCGCCCGGGAAGGCGCGGTTGAGGTTGCCCTCGTCGATCGGCGACACGCGCGCGCTCGCCATCGCGGCGGGCAGGTTGCACGCGGTCATGATGATGACGCGGCCCTGGATGTCCGACGGCTCCAGCTTCTGCACCAGCTTGCAGAGCCCGATCTGGCCCTCGTACTCGTCGCCATGCGTGCCGGACATCAGCAGCACGGTCGGGCCCTTGCCGTTCTTGATGCAGGTGATCGGGATCGCGATGTTGCCGTAGGCGGAGCGGTTCACCGAATGCGGCAGATTGAGCCAGCCGACCTGCTTGCCGTCCTTCTCGTAGTCGACGCGGGTCCAGATCTTCGACGCGGCCATGGGAGACTCCAGGGAGGAACGCTGAGGAACCGGCCCCACCCTTCGACGCCGGCGGCGGAGACGCCGCCTTCGCTCAGGATGAGGCCCACTGAAGGACCCTCATGCTGGGCTTGTCGAAGCGTGAGGATCCAGGGAATGCGACTATGCCTTGGGCGCGGCCTTCGGAAGATCCAGGACGATGCCCGACGAAACGAGCTTGTCGATCTCGGCGGTTGAATAGCCGGCCTCGGCGAGGATCGTGCGGTTGTCGGCGCCGAACTTCTTCGGCACCGACCGCACGCCGGACCTGGAGCGCGACATCTTGATCGGCGCGCCGAAAGCGCGGTAGCCGCCCTCACCTTCGACCGTCATCTTGCGATGAATGGTGTGTGGATGCGCCATCACCGCCGGGATGTCGAGCACCTGGCCGGCCGGCACGCCCTCGGCCAGCAGCGCGTCGCAGAGCGCCTTGCCGTCGCGGGTCGAGAGCGCCTTCTCGAGCTCGACCGTGAGGGCCGCGCGATTGGTGTTGCGGTCGGCCATGGTCTTGAAGCGTGCGTCTTCCGGCAGCTCGGTGCGCCCGATCAGCTGGCAGAGCCGCTGGAACTGGCGGTCGTTGCCGATGCCGAGGAACACTTCGCCGGTCGAGGTCTTGAACTTGTCGTAAGGGCTGATGTTCGGATGCGCGTTGCCGACGCGGCCCGGCGTCTTGCCCGAAAGGAAGAAGTTGGCCGCCTGCGGATGCAGCAGCCCGACCGCGGTGTCGTAGAGGGTCACGTCGCAGAACTGGCCCTTGCCCGACTTCTGCCGCTCGATCACCGCCATCAGGATCGCGATCACCGCGTTCAGTCCGGTCGCGAGATCGACCATGGGGATTCCGAGCCGCGTCGCTCCCGATTCCGGCGTGCCGTTGATGCTCATCATGCCGCTCATCGCCTGGACGACGGCGTCATAGCCAGGGAAACCACCAAGAGGTCCGTCGGAACCGAAGCCGGAGACGCGGCAATGGATCAGGCGCGGGAACTGCTTGGCCAGAACCTCGTCGTATCCGAGGCCCCACTTCTCCATCGTGCCGGTCTTGAAGTTCTCGACCAGCACGTCGGCGCCCTTCAGCAGGCGAAGCAGAACCTCGCGGCCCTCCGGCCTGGTGAGGTCGAGCGCGAGCGCGCGCTTGTTGCGGTTGACGCCGATGAAGTAGCTGGCGGTGCCGTCCTTGAACGGCGGGCCCCAGCCGCGGGTCTCGTCGCCCTGCGGCGGCTCGACCTTGATCACCTCGGCGCCGTGATCGCCTAAGGTCATCGTCCCGTAGGGGCCGCCGAGCACGCGCGAGAGGTCTATGACCTTGAGGCCGGCGAGCGCGCCGGATGAGTTCGACATGACGGCAAACCTCAGACGGGAATGGGCCTCAGGCGGGGACGGGAAAGACGCGGTCGGCGAAGTCCGGATAGAACTCGCGGAGCTTGTCCGCGATCGGTCCCCGGAGCAAGCCGAGCGTACTCAAGTCCGGAACCGGCGTCGTCGGCACGCTCGCCGGCATGTCGAAATCGAACCCGGTGGCTTCGCGCACGTCCTCGGCCGTATGGCCCGGATGCACCGAGGCGAGGCGGAAGCGGCGTCTGGATGCGTCGAACGGCATCACCGCGAGGCCTGTCACCAGCGCCTTCGGGCCGCCGCGCCGCCATACGCCTTCGGGGCTCCAGCCGGGCGCGGAGACGAAGTCGACCTTCTTCACCAGCGTGCGCGTCGAGTGCTCCTCGCGGAACAGGATCACGTTGGGAACGACGAAGGCCATGTAGGGGGCGCCGAAGCAGCCGGGGAAACGCTGGGTCAGGTTCGGATAGTCGCCCAAGCCCACCAGGTTGATGTTGGCCTCGCCGTCGATCTGCACGCCGCCTAAGAAGAACACATCGATACGGCCCTGGGCTGCGGCGTCGAACAGCTCGCGCCCGCCGTCGGTGAAGGAGTTGTAGCGGCGGCTGTGCAGGATCGTGACGTGGACGCGGTCCCTTGCGCGTGCCTGTTTGAGCAGCGCCGCCGCTGCCGGGATCGGCGAGGCGGCGCCGACCGCGATGTGGCGGACGTCGGGGATCTGATCTGCCAGCGTCGCCGCCAGCAGCTCCTCGGGCCTGCAATCGCTCATGCGGCAGCCTTGGCCGCGCCGATCTCGCGGGCGAGGTAGGCGGCGAAGCCGGCTTCGGTGCGCGCTTCCTTGGCGTAGGCGCGGAGATGGTCGATGTCGGCCTCATACTCGCCGAACAATCCGACGGGTGCCGCGCCACGCTCGGCGACCGCGACGGCGTTCACGTAGAAGGCCGGCAAGGCGCCTGCCGCCATCTTCTCGTCGTCGAAGAACGAGCCGTCGTAAAGGCGCTCGACCGTGACCAGCGTCGTCTTCGAGGCATGCGCGATCGTCGCGAGCTCGCGGCGGCGGCCGATCCAGATGTTGCCTTCGCGGTCGGCCATCGGCGCGTGGAACAGGGCGACGTCAGGGCGGATCGCGGGGATCAGCAGCAGCGGGTCGTTGCCCGACGCCATCGGGTTGTCGACGGTCTTCCAGTCGGAACGATGCTTGAGGAGGTCGCTGCCGAGAATGCCGCGCAAGGGAAGGAACGGCACGTCCTTCTCGGATGCCTGGAAGCCCGCGTGGATCGCGGGACAGGTCGCATCGACCACCTTGATCTTCTTCGCCAGCACCGCGCGGGTGAAACAAGGCGCCGTGCCGAACTCGCCCAAGGTCACCGCCGCAGTCTCGATCTCGGAAACGCAGCCGGCGCCGATCAGGATGTCGGCCTGCAGCGTCGACTGCGGCACAGTGACGAGCCTGAGGTTCTTCGCGCCCCGCCGGATCAGTGCCCGGGTCGCCGCCATCGGCGCGCCGGAATAGTCGGCCGGCACGGCGAGCAGCATGCCGTCGCGGACCTGGGCGACGAGGTCGTCGAGCGGGATCGGGGAGAAGGTCGAAGACATGCGGGAAAGATACTGCCGCGAGGCGATCCGTGTCGAACCTGTCGGAACCCTCCCTCGTGCGAAGCGCGGGGGAGGGCAGGGTGGGGGCTTGCTCGGTGCATAGTGGAGGTATCGGCGGGTGCCACGATAACCTCGCCAGTGCCCCCACCCCGACCCTCCCCCGCGCAAGACGCGAGGGAGGGGGTACGAGGACGACGATCATGGACTTCAATCTCTCGCCCGATCTCATCCAGATGCGCGACACCGTCGAGAAGCTGATGCGCGACGTGGCGCAGCCGGCGGCGAAGGTCGCCGAGCGCGAGGAAAGGTTCCCGCGCGAGGCCGTGGCGAAGCTCGGTGCCGAAGGCGTGTTCGGCACCGCGTTTCCGGAGTCGGTCGGCGGCTCGGGCCTCGGCTTCCAGTCGGTCTCGGTGATCTCCGAGACCGTGTCGAGGCTTGAGCCCGGCTTCGGCTACTGCATGAACCTGCAGGGCATGACCTGCCCGCTGACCATCTTCAACTGGGGCACCGACGACCAGGTTCGCCGCTTCGTGCCCGACCTGATCGCCGGCAAGAAGATCGGCATGTTCGCGCTGACCGAGCCGGGCGGCGGCTCCGATCCGGCCGGCAACATGAAGACGACGGCGAGAAAGCAGGGCGACCGCTACCTTCTCAACGGCTCGAAGATGTTCATCACCTTCTCAGACGAAGCCGATGCCGGCGTCCTGTTTGCCAAGACCGATCCGGCGGCCGGCCATCGCGGCATCACCGCCTTCATCGTCGAGCCGAAGCGCTTCAAGGGCTATCGCGCCGATCCGGTCCGGATGTCGGGCCTCAGCCGCGCCTTCCGGAGCTGCGCCGTGTTCCTCGACGACTTCGAGGTGCCGGAAGAGAACCGCCTCGGCAATGAGGGCGAAGGCTTCAAGATCGCGATGACCGCGCTGGAGTATGGACGGCTCACCGTGTCGGCGAGGTTGCTGGGCCTGGCGCAGGCCTGTCTCGATGCGGCCTCCGACTACGCGAGGACGCGCATGATCCGGAGCGGCCCGATCGGCGGCACGCAATCGGTGCAGCACCTGATCGCCGACATGACGGTGAACGTCGAGGCGGCACGCCTGCTCGTGCGTCGATTGGGATGGACGATGGACAAGGGCGATCCGGCCGGCCGCGAGGCGGCGCAGGCGAAGTATTTCGCCTCGATCGCCGCACGGCACGCGGCGGACGCGGCCTCGGAGATCTTCGGCGGCTACGCGCTCGCCGACGAATACCCGGTGCGCAAGTTCTCGGGCTACATCGACATGCTGAACATGGGCGAGGGCGCACCGGCGGTTCAACGCACGCTGATTGCCGAGGACACGCTGGGCTTCAAGGACGCCAACCGCCACGTCACGCCGCCCAGGCGCGGCTCGGTCGGCTAGATCCGGTCAAGACGGGGAATCCAGATCCCGTCGCGCTTGCGGAAGCGCCGGCTGAGCGAGATCCACATGCCCGCGGGTTCAGGCTGGAAGTCGACGAGACCGCCACGCTTGAGATGGCGCGCCACCGGATCGGCGGCGGTGCCGCGGAGCGTGAGATCCGGCCAGCGCTGCGCCACGTCGGCGAGAAGATCGGTAACCCGCGCGGGATCGCCTGCCCACTCCAGGGCGTGGGCCGCATCGCCGTTCTCGCCGACCAGCACATGGGCGCCGGGCGACGTCGCGACCCAGAGCCGCTCGGCTGGATAGGGAAGCTTGTCGTAGAGCATGAGTGGCCGCTCGAGCGCCGCCTGCGGGCGCAGGCTATTCAAGCGGCGGCGGAGCGCCGGCGCGAATGGCGCCTTCGTCCATGCCGCGGATGCTGGCGGGGCGGCACCGCCCCGCCACTTTCCGACCACGGTCGGATCGGCGATCTGCCATCCGGTCTTGAGATAGAGGTCGTGGCGACGCGTCCACAGCACGCCGAGATCGACGCCGGACGTGCGGAGATGCTCGGCAGACTCGTTCATCAGCCGCTGACCGAGGCCGCGTCCGCGATGCTCGGGCGCCGTGACGACGAAGCCGATCATCGCCACGGTCGATCCGGCATCGCCGGATCGGATCTTTGCGAGCCGCGCCGCCAGCGCCGCGACGACCTCGCCGTGCGCATCGACCAGACCGTAGAGCCGCCCCATCTCGCGCGACGCGAAGACCTCCGGGTAGAAGCGCGCAAGGCGCCCGCGACGGCCCTTGAGGAATTCCGCTTCGATTGCGCGCACGATCTGCCGCGCGTCGCTCGATCGGCTTCCGCCGGGGGCGGCGAGCAGATACGTGTCCGGAGTAGTTCTTCTTTTGTTCTTACCCAGTTTGGCACATCCCGAAATCTTCACGGGATAAACGGAACGAATCACTTGCGTCCTGAGGGAGTTACGGTGCACCCTATTCGTAGTGGTATCTAGTATCAGCGCCACAAGGTGCTGAGTGCAAGGACCGCATCCCGCGCCTAGCCGGCGCTCTCCGATCGAGGAGCAGGCGGGAATGAGCTTACAGGCGGTCTCACCCGAACGGGTGCAGAACAATCCCCTGGATATCGTCGAAGAAATACTCGCTGGCAACGAATGGCTCCACGAGCGGGCCAGCGAAGAAGAACTGGCGGCGGAAGTAGAAGGACGGTGGTGCGATTACCGTCTTTTCTTCGTCTGGCGAGAGGAAACCCGGGCGCTTCACTTCTCCTGCTGCTTCG
This sequence comes from Rhodospirillaceae bacterium, assembly GCA_016792585.1. Taxonomy (GTDB): domain Bacteria; phylum Pseudomonadota; class Alphaproteobacteria; order SHVZ01; family SHVZ01; genus SHVZ01. The sequence goes on along the minus strand of JAEULB010000058.1, from coordinate 6,472 downwards.
ATGCGCGGGTGCCCGAGAACAAGCGGCGCGACATCCATGACCTTCTCGCCCTGATCAACGAGAAGCTCTGGCTGGGGCACTTCGAGGTATCGAGCGACGACGCGATCCCGATGTTCCGGCACACCACCCTCTACAAGGGCGGTGCCGGCGCCTCGTCCGAATCGCTCGAGGACCTGGTGAACATCGCGCTCTCGGAGTGCGAGCGGTTCTTCCCGGCCTTCCAGTTCGTGATCTGGGGCGGCAAGGGCGCGGCCGAGGCCCTCGACGCCTCGATGTTCGAGACCCTCGGCGAAGCGTAAACCCTGGGCGTAGCCTAGGCGCCGCTCTATGGTCCGGCCATGTCCGGACCCGTGCTCCTTGTCGGCTGCGGCAAGATGGGTGGCGCCATGCTCGAAGGCTGGCTCGCCCGCTCCCTCCTTTCCGATGGCGTCCACTTGGTCGAGCCGAGCGCCGACGCGATTGCCGCCTTCCGCGGCAAGCCCGGCGTCACGTCGCATGCGAGTCTCGACGCGCTGCCCGCCGACCTGACGCCCGAGATCGTCGTGCTCGCGGTCAAGCCACAGACGACGCCGGAGGTCCTGCCGAAGCTCGCGCGATTCAAGGCGGCGACCTTCCTCTCGATCATGGCGGGCAAGAAGATCGCCGGCCTCTCCTCGGCGCTTGGCGGGGCTCCGATCGTCCGCTCGATGCCGAACACGCCCGCGGCGGTCGGCCGCGGCATGACGGTCGCCGTCGCCGGACCGGGCGTCACGCCAGCCGCGCGCAAGCGCTGCGACGACCTGCTGGCCGCGGTCGGCGAGGTCGCCTGGGTCGAGGACGAGGGGCTGATCGACCCGGTGACGGCGGTCTCCGGGGGCGGCCCGGCCTATGTATTCCTCCTGATCGAGGCACTGGCGGCGGCCGGCGAGAAGGCGGGGCTTCCGGCCGACCTCGCGATGCGGCTCGCGCGGGTGACCGTCTCCGGATCCGGCGAGCTGGCCAGGCTCTCGTCCGAGCCGGCAGCCCAGCTCAGGAAGAACGTGACGAGTCCCGGCGGCACGACGCTGGAAGCCCTCAAGGTGCTGATGGCGGATGACGGCATCCAGCCGGTCTTCGATCGCGCCATCGCCGCCGCGACCCGACGCGCCGGCGAGCTCGGAAGCTAGCCTCGCGTTGCCGGTGAGGCACGCGCTGGTTACGATACCGCGGTCGTCCAGGAACGAAGGGGGAAGAGCATTATGCTCAAGCTCAGCATGCTGAAGCCCAGTCCGAACAGCATGACGGTGCGCATTTTCCTGCGCGCCTCCGGCCTTCCGTACGAGGAAGCCGACGTCTGGGGGCACACGCGTTCGCCCGAGTACCTGGCGAAGTGCCCGGCGCACATGACGCCCTTGCTGGAGACTGCGGAGCTTCCGAAGCAGGCGATGTGGGAGAGCTGCGCGATCGTGCAGTATCTCTGCAACAAGCACGGGCTCTCGAAGTACTACCCGACCGATCCCGCCAAGCGCGCGATGATCGACAGCGCGATGTTCTATCACACCGGCACGCTCTATCCGCTGATCGCGCGCGCGACGTACCCGGCCCTCGGCTTCCCCGCATATCCGGGCGAGGTCGGCGCCAGCGATGCCTCGACCGCCGAAAAGGCGAAGGCGCAGAAGCAGGCCGAGGAGGCGATCGCCGAGCCGCTGAACGTGTTCAAGGTCTTCTATCTTGGCGACAACAAGTTCATCGGGGGATCCTCGCCGTCGATCGCCGACATGCGTGTCGCCTCCACGCTCGAGTTCCTGGCTGCGATCGACTATCCGATGCCGGCCTGGGCCAAGGCCTACATCGCCGACATGGAATCGGCGCTGGGCAAGGCGTATCTGGAGCCGGCGGGCGATGTCCGGGGTTATGTCCAGTACGCCAAGTCGCAGAAGAAATGACCTGACCGGAGGCGCCCGATGATCAAGGGCCTTCACCACAGCGCCTATCGCTGCCGCGACTCCGAGGAGACGCGTGCCTTCTACGAAGGCTTTTTGGGCTTGCCCTTGAGCGGCGCGCTCGAGATCAAGGAGACCAAGAGCGGTCGCGCGACCAAGGTGCTGCATACCTTCTACCGGCTCGACGACGGCTCGTTCCTCGCCTTCTTCGAGGCGCCGGACATGGGTTTCGACTTCAAGCAGCAGCACGATTTCGACCTCCACATCGCGCTCGAAGTGTCGCCCGAGGTGCTGAAGCCGATGCTGGAGAAGGGCAAGGCCGCGGGCATCGAGACGCGCGGCGTCGCCGATCACCGCTTCATCGACTCGATCTACTTCCGCGATCCGAACGGCTACGTCGTCGAGCTGACGGCGAAGCGCGAAGGCCATGACGCGGAGATGGCGCCGGGCAATGCCAAGTCGCGCGACATCCTCACGCGCTGGACGAAAGAGAAGCAGGCGTCGCCGCGCGCCGCGGAGTAGCGGTGCGCACCATCCGTCGCTTCCCACGCCGAATCCGCGAGATCGAGCATGCATGGATCCCGATGTCCGACGGCACCAAGCTGTCGGCTCGGATCTGGCTGCCGGTCGATGCCGAGAAGGATCCGGTGCCGGCGATCCTCGAATACCTGCCCTATCGCCACCGCGACGGCACGTATTCCCGCGACAACGGCATCCACGCCTATTTCGCCGGCCACGGCTACGCCTCGATCCGCGTCGACCTGCGGGGTTCCGGCGAGTCGGAAGGCGTGCTGATCGACGAGTACCTTCGCCAAGAGCAGGACGACGCGCTCGAGGTGATCGCCTGGATCGCTGCGCAGCCCTGGTCGACCGGCAAGGTCGGCATGATGGGGATCTCCTGGGGTGGGTTCAACGCGCTCCAGGTCGCGGCGCGCCGGCCCCCGGCGCTGAAGGCGATCATCACCGTGGATTCGACCGACGACCGCTACACCGACGACGCGCACTACATGGGCGGCGCGCTGCTGGGCGAGAACATGGGCTGGGGCTGCGCCTTCTTCATGCAGCAGGGCCGCGCGCCCGACCCCGCGATCGTCGGATCGCGCTGGCTGAAGATGTGGAAGCAGCGGCTGAAAGCGATCCCGCATCCGGTCGAGCGCTGGATGAGCCATCCGGTGCGCGACGTATTCTGGAAGCACGGATCGGTCGCGGAGAACTATGGCGCGATCCGCGCCGCGGTCTATGCGATCGGCGGCTGGGAGGACGGCTACACCAACTCGGTCCTGCGCCTGATGCGCGGCTTGAGAGCGCCGAGAAAGGCGCTGATCGGACCGTGGGAGCACAGCTATCCGCATGTCGCCTACGTCAATCCGATCGGCTTCCTGCAGGAGGCGGTCCGCTGGTGGGACCACTGGCTGAAGGATCGCGACACCGGGATCATGGACGAGCCGATGATCCGCGCCTGGATGCAGGAGAGCGAGCCGCCGAAGCCGGTCTACAGGCATCGTCCGGGGCGCTGGATCGCCGAGCCCGGGTGGCCCTCGTCATCGGTCGCGCCGAAGCGCCTGCCGTTCGGCGCCGGCACGCTCGGGCCGCGGCCGAAGCGCGCCGTCTTTGCGATGCGCTCGCCGGAGACCACCGGCAGCGCTGCCGGCACCTGGTGTCCGTTCGGCAGTCCCGGCGACATGCCGGTCGACCAGAACGAGGACGACGGCCGCTCGATCTGCTTCGAGACTGAGCCTCTGAAGCGTCGTCTCGAGCTGTTCGGCACGCCCGAGGTGGTCCTCGATCTCGCTTCCGATGCAAAGCAGGCGACGATCGCCGTGCGTCTCTCCGACGTGGCACCCGACGGTGCCGCGACGCGGATCACCTACGGCATCCTCAATCTCTCGCATCGCGACGGCCATGCGCGGCCGAAGCCGCTGGTGCCGGGGCGTCGCACGCGCATCCGCGTCCGGCTCAACGATCTCGGCCAGGCGATCCCGAAAGGCCATCGCCTGCGGCTTGCGATCTCGACCGCCTATTGGCCGATCGTGTGGCCGTCGCCGGAGCCGGTGACGCTGACGGTCTTCGCCGGCCGGGGATCGGCGCTGCTGCTGCCGGTGCGGGCACCTCAGGCGATCGATCGGCGGCTGCGTCCGTTCGCCGAGCCGGTGACCGCGCCGGAGAAGCATGTCGGCGAGGAGGGGGTCGGCGAGCGCCGCAACGAGGTGACGCTCGACGTCGCGACCGGCCGCCAGATCGAGGTCTCGACCCGCGGCGGTCTCTCGCGCTTCCCTCACGGCGCGACGACATCCGTCGCCGGCACGCATCGGCTCGAAATCTTGCCGGACGACCCGAACTCGGCGGTCTGCGAGACCTCCTGGACGACGCGTCAGGAGAGGGGGCGTTGGAAAGTCCGGACCGAGACCCGGACCCGGCTCACCTCGGATCCAAGGTTCTTTCATCTCGATGCCGAGATGACTGCCTTCAGCGGTGAACGGCAGGTGAGCCGCCGGCGGTGGAGAAAGCGTATCCCTCGCAAGTACCTTTAGCCTTGATTTTGCTCCGAAAGCGACCTATCTAGCCAGCTAGCTAGACTGTCGGCTAGCCAGAGGAGGTTGTGGTGGGCGGCCCCAAATGGACCCTTCAGGACGCCAAGAACAAGTTCTCGGCCGTCGTCGACGCCGCGGTGAAGGGCACCCCCCAGCACGTAACCCGCCGGGGCGAGCCCGCCGTCGTCGTCGTCTCGGCCGAGGAGTTCGAGCGCCTGCGTGCCGAAGCGGCGAAGCCGAAGAAGAGCTTCATCGAGCATCTCCTGTCGATCCCGAAGAAGGAGGATTTCGAGTTCGAGCGCGCGGACCTTCGAGAGCGCGACGTCGACTTCGAACGTTGATGCTTCTGCTCGATACAGTCGCGTTGTCCGAGTTCATGAAGTCGCGGCCGAATCCGCGCGTTTTGATGTGGCTACGTCGGCATGACCCGTCCGCCGTTTTCATCAGCGTGGTCACCTTGGGTGAGGTCGAGCGGGGCATAGAGAGCCAGCGCCGCGACGATCCCGCATTCGCGCGCAGTCTCGAGAATTGGCGTAACGACATCATCGGCGAGTTCGGCGAACGTGTGCTTCCTGTCACCATCGATATCTCGCTTCTCTGGGGACGCCTCGGTAGGCAACGCGGGCACCTCAATGTCGACCTCCTGATCGCCGCGACCGCCATCGCGCACGATCTCACCGTGGTCACGCGGAACGTGCGGCATTTCGACGGCACCGGCGCCAAGATCCTCAATCCTTTCGAGGGTTAACCGGAACGCGAATACCCCTGGAAAAGACCTTGCTGGGGCGGGCGAAATCGCTATAGTCCGCCCGTTATTCCCGGTAGGCCCGGGCTGTCGTATCAGGTTGCTGGGATCGATGAAGCAGGTGGGCCCCGGGCCCACCTTTTTGTTTGGGCCGATTTTCGGCTGGCTGATCGATCCGGTCCTTCAAGGATCTAGAGGAGTGGCTTTGTCGGAGCGTCACGACGCAGAGGTCGGGACTGGTACCGCCGCCGAGCAGATCGAGCGGCTGATCGAGCCGTCGCTGTCGGCGATGGGCTACGAGATCGTGCGCATCATGATCATGGGCAAGCACACCCCGACGCTGCAGATCATGGCCGAGCGCAAGGACGACCAGCCGATGACGGTCGAGGACTGCGCCGACATCAGCCGGCAGATCTCGGCCGTGCTCGATGTCGAGGATCCGATCCGCTCCGCCTACACGCTCGAGGTGAGCTCGCCCGGTCTCGACCGGCCGCTGACCCGGCCCAAGGACTTCCAGCGCTTCGCCGGCTACGAGGCGAAGCTCGAGACTCGCTTCCCGATCGACGGCCGGCGAAAGTTCACCGGCAAGCTGATCGGCATCGACGGCGAGGTGGTGAAGCTGAAGGACGACGCCGGCGAGGTGTCGCTGCCTTACGCGCAGATCCAGAAGGCGAAGCTCGTACTCACCGACGGACTGCTTCGACAGTCGCAGAAACACTAACGGTTGGTCTTTTAGGGACGTGACGATGGAAACCGGACTGGCACTCAATCGACTGGAGCTTCTGCAGGTCGCAGACGCGGTCGCCCGCGAAAAGGCGATCGAGCGCGACGAGGTTCTGGAGGCCATGGAAATGGCCATCACCAAGGCCGGCCGCTCCAAGTACGGGCACGAGCACGACATCCGCGCGCAGATAGACCGCCAGTCGGGCGACATCAACCTGATGCGCTTCCGCCTGATCGTCGAGACGATCGACAACGAGGCGGTCCAGGTGACGATGGACGAGGCCCGCAAGGTCAATCCGGACGCCAAGGCCGGCGACTACATCGTCGACACGCTGCCGCCGATCGACTTCGGCCGCATCGCCGCCCAGACCGCCAAGCAGGTCATCGTCCAGAAGGTCCGCGACGCCGAGCGTCAGCGCCAGTTCAAGGAGTACAAGGACCGCACCGGCGAGATCGTCAACGGCCTGGTCAAGCGCGTCGAGTTCGGCAACGTCACCGTCGACCTCGGCCGCGCCGAGGCGATCCTGCGCCGCGACGAGCTGCTGCCGCGCGAGAGCTTCCGCACCGGCGAC
>JAEULB010000036.1 GCA_016792585.1 Rhodospirillaceae bacterium | reverse complement strand
CGCCGAGGCGTAGCCGATGTTGTAGAACGAGAAGGCCTGCAGATAGAGGTAGATGTTGATCGTCTCCGAGGCGGTGCCCGGCCCGCCCTGGGTGATCACATAAATCGTGTCGAAGGCCTTCAGCGCGTCGATCGTTCGGATCACGACCGCGACCAGCAGAAACGGCATGATCAGCGGCAGCGTGATGTGGCGGAACATCTGCCAGGCGCTGGCGCCGTCGATCTTCGCCGACTCGTAGGGCTCGGTCGGAAGCGAAGCGAGGCCGCCCAGCACGATCAGCATCACCAGCGGCGTCCAGTGCCAGACCTCGACCAGCACCAGGCTCGGGATCACGGTGCGCGGCTCATAGACCCAGAGCTGCGGGGGAATGCCGGCGAGGCTGAGCAGGTAGTTCAGCACGCCGAGCTGCGGGTGGAACATCATCGTCCACACCAGCGCCACCGCGACCGGCGTCGCCATCATCGGCAGGATGAATACGGCGCGGAACAGGCCGCGCAACGGGAAGCGCTCGTTGAACAGGAGAGCCGCGATCGTGCCGAAGATGACCGGCAGGATGACGGCGAGCGCGGTGAAGTAGAGCGTGTGCCCGATCGACTCCAGGAATCGCACGTCGGTCGCGAGCTTGACGAAGTTGGCGAAGCCCACGAACTCGCGCTGCTGCCCGATCTTCCAGTCGTGGAAGCTCATGTAGATCGTGAACAGCCACGGGAAGACGATCACCGCCGCGGTGATCGCGAGCGCCGGATAGGCGAAGGGCAGGTAGTGGCGGCCGAAGCCGGGTCCGCGTTCGGGCGCGGTTTCCGCGGCTTTCCGCTCGAGAGTGCTGGCCTGGTTCATGAACGCGGATCAGGCTCCCTCCCACCGCTCAAGAAGCGGCGGGAGGGGCCGTCTCGATGGCTCAGGTGGCCTCGGACTTCTGCAGGACCGGCGTGAACTGCTCCGTCGCCTTGACCATCTCGGCCTTGGCGTCGGCGCCGCCGATCGTGTTGGTGAGACCTACGCCGAAGATGTCGCGGAACTCGGTCACCGGTACGATCTCCGGCAGGCCCGGCCGCCCGATCGCGGTCGACTCCTGCAGGCAGGTCAGCCACTCGCGCGGCAGCTTGAGGCCGGCGATCACGTCCTTGTCGGTGTAGGTGGAGGCACGGCAGGGCGAACCGCCGCCCGACTGCAGCAGGCGGGAAGCCATCAGCTTGCCGGTCGCCCACTGGCAGTAGAGATAAGCTGCTTCCTTCTTCTTCGAAGCCTGGGCAATGCCGATGCCGTCGCCGAAGGTCGCCGAGTTCTTGGTCTTCGGGCCGTTCGGCATGATGCCGTAACCGACCTTGCCGACGACGCGCGACTTGGTCGGATCCTCGAGCGGCGGGGCGAAGCCGATGCCGTCGAGCCACATGCCGATCTTGCCCTGGCTGAACGACGTCTGGGATTCGTTCCAGTTGAAGCCGACGGTGCCGGGCGGGGCGAAGTCCTTGTTGAGCTTCTTGTAGTACTCGGCAGCCGCGATCGCCTCCGGCGTCGTGGTCTGGAGCTGAACCGTCTTCGGGTTCACCGGATCCATGTCGTGGCCCAGCATGAAGCTGGTCCACACCGGCACGTTGGCGTTCTTCAAGCCGCGCGAGACCCAGCCGTACTGGCCCGAGGCCTTGTCGGTCAGCTTCTCGGCCGCCATCACGATCTCGTCGAAGGTCTTCGGGAAGGCCAGCCCCTTCGCCGCGAACAGCTCCTTGTTCCAGTAGATCATCCAAGGGTCGATCGAGAGCGGCAGCGTGTCCATGCGGCCGTCGCCCTGAGTCGCCCAGCGGATGCCGCCGGCAGTCATGTCGGCGAAGTCGTATTCGGGCGCGGTCAGCGAGGCGTCGGCCAGCAGGGGCTTCATGTCGGCGAGCCACTTCGACTTTCCGACCAGGCGCTTCTGCACGTGCCAGGAGATGGTGATCACGTCGAACTGCGGATTGCCCGAGTTGAACTGGATCACGACCTGCTGGCGATGCTGCTGCTCGGGCACCGCCTCGGAGCCGACCTTGATGCCGGTGAGGTCGGTGAACTCCTTCTCGTGCCGGCGGAGCACGTCGGCACGTGGGCCTAGCGTCAGCGACACTTCGATGCTCTGGCCGGCGAACTTCTTCCAGTTGAAGCCGCCGGTCTGGGCGCGGGCGACCTTCATGATCGAAGGCGCTGCCAGCACGCCCGCAGCACCGGCAACGATCCTCAACGCCCTGCGTCGCGTGAACCTGTTGGTAATGTCCATCTTGTTTCCTCCCACTTTGGCTTCTAGAGCCGTTTACGAAGCTTGCGAGACCAAGCGCCTCCTGTCGAGGCTCATGCGGCGGCCTTGGCCTCCGCGTCGAAACCTTGCGCGGCGGCGATCAGTCGCCGGCGCTCCGCTTCCGGCGGCGCCAGCAACGGCGTGCGCACGTTGAGCCAGCGCTGCTCGCCGCTCTCCGCCGCCATCAGCGTCTTGATCGCCGGGACGAACGGCACGCCGGTGACCAGCTGAACCAGCTTGTTGACCACCTCCACCAGCCGCCCCTCCTCCGCCTTGCCGGCGGAGTCGTGCAGGCGGCGGATCAGCTCGGGCCGATAGTTGCCAAGGCCGCAGATCGTGCCGGCAGCGCCGGCCTTGATCGCACGCGGCAGATAGGGCTCGTGGCCAACCAGGATCGTGAGGCCCGGAATCTTCAGAAGCGCGACCGTATTGTCCCAGTTGCCGGACGAGTCCTTCACGCCCGCGACCATCCCCGGAAATTCATTGGCGAGGCGGGCCACGACCGCGGGCGGCACCGGCACGCCGGTCACCTGCGGGATGTGATAGAGCAGCAGCCGCGTCTTCGCTCCGCCGATGAGCTCGATCAGCTTCGCAAAAGCGGCGTAGACGCCGTCGTCGCCCGGCTCGCGCCAGAAGAACGGCGGCAGCGCCAGCACGCCGGCGACGCCGAGGCTCGCGGCATGCCTGGTGAGCTCGGCGGTATCGGGCAGCGCGGCGCAGCCGGTGCCGACAGTGACCTGCGCCGGAGAGATCCCCGCCGCGAGCAGCTTCTCCAGCGTCTCCTTGCGCTCGGCGACCGAGAAGGACTGGCCTTCTCCGGTCGTCCCGAACAACGTAATGCCGGCGCATCCACGGGCGAAGAGATCGCGGCAATGCTTGGCAAGCAGGTCGTGGGCGACGCGGCCGTCGGATTCCAGCGGCGTCAGCGAGGCAGACCAGACGCCGCGGATCGGCGCCTGCGAAGAGGCTTGGGTCATCGAGCGGCCTTTGCGGAACGGGTACGGGTGCGTGGGACGGCGAGCGATGTGGTCTCGATCGCCTGGACGCCCATCGCCCGGTTGCGGGCGCTGGTCAGGTGGCGTTCGAGCGCGGCGACGGCGCGGGCGGAATCGCGCGCGCGGAGAGCGGCAATTATGTCGCCATGCTCCTTGAGCGCCGGCATCAGGCTGTCCGGCGACAGCAGCACGCGATCGAGCCGGATCAGCCGGATCTTGATCGAGTTGACTCGGTAGGTCGCCGACAGGATGTCGTTGCCCAGGGAATCGATCAGCGTGTCATGGAACGCCCAGTCGACCGCCTGCGCCTCTTCGAGCAGGTCGCGGCTGATCCCCTTCTTCGCCCTGGCGACGACGCGTTCGTAGGCCTGAGCCAGTGCCTCGATCTCCTCATCGCGCGCCTTCGTGGCGAAGTTCGCGATCGCCTCCTTCTCCAGGATGATGCGAAGCTGGAAGGCGTTCCGGACGAGCTTGAGATCGACCGCGGCGATCTGCATGCCGCGCTGGGGAATGGTGACGATGAGGCCGTCGGCCTCGAGCCTCGGGATCAGCTCGCGGATGGCACCCAGCGGCATGCCGGTCAGCGCCACCAGCTCGCGCTGGGAGACGAACTGGCCGGGCCTGAGGTCGAGCGCCAGCAGTCGCTGCTGGAAGCTCTCATAGGCTTTTTCGCGAAGCTTCATCACCGCAGAGTGTACGCACTGACATGTTAGCCCGGCAAGTGTATCGTCCGGCCATGCTGAAAGGCCTCGATCCCCTCCTCTCGCCCGAGCTGCTGCACGCGCTCGCCTCGATGGGCCATGGCGACGAGATCGTCGTCGCCGACGCGCATTTCCCCGGCGCCGCGGTCGCCCGTCGCCTGATCCGGATGGACGGCGTCGATGCGACGCGCGTCGTCAGCGCCATCGCCTCCGTGATGCCCTTGGACACCTTCGTCGACGCGCCGGCCGCCGGCATGCAGGTGGTCGGCGATCCGAAGGCGATCCCCGAGGCCGTCGCCGACTTCAATCGCGCGCTCGACGCCGCCGAAGGCCGCAAGGTCCGGATCGAGATGATCGAGCGCCATGCGTTCTACGAACGGAGCCGCGCCGCCTTCGCGGTCGTGCAGACCGGCGAGCTCCGCACCTACGCCAACCTGATCCTGAAGAAGGGCGTGGTCGGCCTGAAATGACCGATACTCGTCGCCTCGGGCGTTCGACGGTCGAGGTCACGCGCCTCGGCTTCGGCGGCGCGCCGCTCGGCAACCTGTTCTCGGTCGTTGCCGAGAACGCGGCCGAAGCTGCGCTGGATGCCGCCTGGAACGCCGGCTGGCGCTATTTCGACACCGCGCCGCTTTATGGCCACGGGCTCGGCGAGCGGCGCATCGGCGCCTTCCTGAAGTCGAAGCCGCGCGACGCATACCGCCTGTCGACCAAGGTCGGCCGCCTGCTGGAGCCGCAGACCGGCAAGGTCGACGGTGGCGCCTATGTCGACGTGCCCAACCTGGCGCCGGTCTACGACTACAGCCGCGATGGCACGTTGCGCTCGGTCGAGGCCAGCCTCGAGCGTCTCGGCATCGGCCGCATCGACATCCTGCTGATCCACGACATCGACCGCTTCACCCATCGCGATGACCAGCCGCACCGCTTCAAGGAAGCAATGGACGGCGCCTACCCGGCACTCGCCGACCTCCGCTCAAAGGGCGTGGTCGGTGCGATCGGCCTCGGCGTCAACGACTGGAGGGTCGCCGAGGACGTGGCTCGCATCGCCGACATCGACTGCGTGCTGCTCGCCGGCCGCTACACGCTGCTGGAGCAGGAGGCGCTTGCGAGCTTCCTGCCGCTCTGCGTCGAGAAGCAGGTCTCGGTCATCGCCGGCGGCGTGTTCAATTCCGGCATCCTCGCAACCGGGCCGAAGCCGGGGGCGGTCTACAACTACGGACCGGCACCGCAGCCGATCCTCGACCGCGCGGCCGCGCTCGAACGGGTCTGCCAGGCTCACGGCGTTCCGCTCGCCGCCGCAGCGCTGCAGTTTCCCTTCGCTGATCCGGCCGTCGCAACCGTCGTGGTCGGCGCGCGAGCCTCAGGCGAGATCGAGGCCAACACGGCCTTGCTCGCCCATCAGATCCCATCGGCACTGTGGGCAGACCTCAAGGCCGAGCGGTTGATCGCCGCCGAGGCGCCAACGCCGTGAGGATCGATGCCCATCAGCACTACTGGCAGCTCGCCCGCGGCGACTACGGCTGGCTGACGCCGAAGCTGGCCCCGATCTATCGGGACTTCGGGCCGGGCGATCTCGCCCCTCGCCTGGACGCCTTCGACATCGCGTGCACTATCCTGGTGCAGGCGGCACCGACCCAGGCCGAGACCAGATTCATGCTCGATCTGGCTGCAACGACGCCGTCAGTTGCCGGCGTCGTCGGCTGGGCCGACATGGAGGCACCGGATGCGGCCGAGCACATTGCCCGGCTCGCAACCCGGCCAAAGCTTGTCGGCATCCGGCCGATGATCCACGACATCGCCGACCCGCGCTGGATGCTGTCCCCGGCATTGTCACCCGCCTATGCGGCGATCGAGACCGCGGGGCTCGTGTTCGACGCGCTGGTCAGGCCGGTGCATCTGGGGTCGCTCGAGACGCTGGTCGGGCGCCATCCTGGCCTCTCTGTCGTCATCGACCACGGCGCCAAGCCGGACGTCGCCCGCTGGACGCCCGGCGACGAGGACTTCGCTGATTGGGCCGAGCGCATGCACCGGCTCGGACGCCGCACGAACGTCGTCTGCAAGACCTCGGGCCTCGTGACCGAGGCACGGCCCGACTGGGAGCCCGGAGACCTCATCCCCTATCTCGACGTGCTGCTCGACGCTTTCGGTCCGGAAGGCCTGCTGTTCGGCAGCGACTGGCCGGTCGTGAATCTCGCCGGCGGCTACGATCGCTGGACGAATGCCTTGCTCGGCTGGCTCGATCGGCTCGACACCTCGTCGCGCGCGATGATCCTGGGCGAGACGGCGTCTCGGATCTACAAGCTGACCGAACGTTGATATTTCCGGCCGCGCGGGGTTTCACTTGCAACCCGGCCGGCGCGACCGCATTACAGACCTCTCGCCCCGTCCCTGTGGAGATCCGGCGCATGGAGCATCACACGCCGCTGATCGCCATCGTCGTGGTCGGCCTGGTCCTCGCCTTCATCCTTGGCGCCATCGCCCATCGCCTCAAGCTCTCGCCGCTGGTGGGATATCTGCTGGCCGGCGTCGCGCTCGGTCCCTACACACCCGGATTCGTCGGCGACCAGTCGCTGGCGCCGCAGCTCGCCGAGATCGGCGTGATCCTGCTGATGTTCGGCGTCGGGCTGCACTTCTCGGTGCGCGACCTGCTGGCGGTGAGGAGCATCGCAGTCCCGGGGGCCATCGCCCAGATCGCCTTCGCCACGGTGCTCGGCATGGGCCTCGCCTGGATGATGGGATGGACGATCGGCGGCGGCCTCGTCTTCGGCCTCGCGCTGTCGGTCGCCAGCACGGTCGTGCTGCTGCGGGCCTTGCAGGAGCGCCGGATGCTCGACACCGAGCAGGGGCGGATCGCAGTCGGCTGGCTGATCGTCGAGGACCTGGCGATGGTGCTGACCCTGGTGCTGCTGCCGGCGGTCGCGGGCCTGCTGAAGGACGACGACGGCGCCCGCAACACCAACCCGCAGGAAATCGCGATGGCGGTCGGCCTCACGATCGCCAAGGTCGGCGCCTTCGTGGCACTGATGCTGATCGTCGGCCGGCGCGTTATCCCGTGGCTGCTCCACCACATGGCGTATACCGGCTCGCGAGAACTGTTCCGCCTCGCGGTCCTCTCGATCGCACTCGGCGTCGCCTACGCCTCGGCGCAGCTCTTCGACGTCTCCTTCGCACTCGGCGCCTTCTTCGCCGGCATGGTTCTGGCTGAGTCCGAGCTCAGCCACCAGGCCGCGGCCGAGGTGCTGCCGCTCCGCGACGCCTTCGCCGTCCTGTTCTTCGTCTCGGTCGGCATGCTGTTCGACCCGCTGATCCTGATACGAGATCCGCTGCCGGTGCTGGGCACTCTATTCATCATCGTCATCGGCAAGTCGCTCGCGGCTTTCGCGATCTCGCGCGCTTTCGGCCGCTCGACCGGCACCTCGCTGATCATCTCGGCGAGCCTGGCGCAGATCGGCGAATTTTCCTTCATCCTCGCCGGCCTCGGTATCGCGCTCGACCTGATGCCGGAGCCCGGCCGCGACCTGATCGTCGCCGGGGCGATCCTCTCGATCATGCTGAACCCGCTCGCCTTCGCCGCTCTCGACCGCTTCAAGACGCGCGGAGTGCGCAAGAACAGCGAAGAGGTCGTCTCCGCCTCGCCGTCCGACGCACCGCCGCCCGCTCCGCCCGAGCAGCTGGCCGGTCATTCGATCATCGTCGGCTATGGCCGGGTCGGGCGCGTGATCGGCGAGACCCTGATCGCTGCTGGCCAGCCGATCGTCGTGATCGAAGAGAGCCCGGTCATCATCAAGGAGCTACACGCAAAGGGCATCGAGGTAATCGACGGCCCCGACGAGCCGGAGGACCTGCTTTCCGCTGCCAATGTCGGCCGCGCCCAGCGCCTCATCGTCGCGATCCCGGCGGCCTTCGAGGCGGGACAGTTCGTCGAGATCGCGTTGGCCGCCAACGAAGCCATCAAGATCGTCGCCCGCGCCCATACCGACGCGGAGGCCGAGCATCTGACGGTTCTCGGTGCCCAGGAAGTCGTCATGGGCGAGCGCGAGATCGGCCTTGCGATGGCCTCCCGCGCGATCGCTGGCAGCAGTGACTAGGCCATGAGCTTCTTACGCTCGGGATCGTAGGGCGCCTTGTCGATGCGGGTCGCCGGGATCCGCTTCATGAAGGCCTCGATCTCGTAGCGCTCCGCCTTCGCATCCTCGGACGGTACGTAGCCATAGACGATGCTCTTGCCGATCGTGTGGCCGAAGCCACCGCTCGAGGTCACACCGAGCACGCGCCCGTCAGCCGCGTAGATCGCCTCGCCGCCATACACCGACACCGTCTCGTCGAGCAGGAAGACGCAGAGCTTCCGCTTCACGCCCTCGGCCTTGGCCCTGGCCAGCGCGTCGCGGCCGATGAAGTCGCCCTTGCCTAAAGCGACGGCAAAGCCGAGGCCGGCCTCAAAGGGCGTGTAGTCGGGCGTGATGTCGGCGCCCCAGTAGAGGTAGCGCTTCTCCAGGCGCAGGGTCTCGATCGCGCGATAGCCGGCGTCGGCGATGCCGAACTCGGCGCCGGCCGCGACCAGTGCCTCATAGGCATGCGCCGCATACTCGACGGGGATGTGAAGCTCCCATCCGAGCTCGCCGACATAGGTGATACGGACCGCGAGCACCGGCGCATAGCCGATGCGGATCTCGCGCGCGCCGAGATATGGGAACGCGGCGTTGGAGACATCGCCCTCCGCAACCTTCGCCAGCACTTCGCGTGAGCGCGGGCCGCAGATATTGATGACGGCCTTGGCCGAGGTCACATCGCGGAAGATAACTGAACCGTCCGTCGGCAGATGGCATTGGATCCAGCCACCGTCACGGACGCCGAAGGCCGAACCGGTAACGACGTAGAAGCGGTTCTCGCCCGTCCGCATGATGGTGAGATCGGCCTCGATGCCGCCGCGTTCGTTGCAGAGCTGGGTGT
This sequence comes from Rhodospirillaceae bacterium, assembly GCA_016792585.1. GTDB lineage: Bacteria > Pseudomonadota > Alphaproteobacteria > SHVZ01 > SHVZ01 > SHVZ01. Next base: position 6,995 of record JAEULB010000036.1, on the reverse strand, counting down.
AGATCGCCGTGCCGACCGGCTTGTCGAGATCGTTGGCGGCAATCCGCTGCAGCGCCTTGAAGGCGCCGGGACCGTCGATCTCGAACTTCGAGAACGACGACTGGTCGAACAGGGTCACCCGCTCACGCGTCGCCTTGTGCTCGGATGCCACCGCCTCGAACCAGGAATGGCGGCCTTCGAAGGACGGTTCGTCCTTGCCTATGCCGTTCGCGGCAAACCAGTTCGGACGCTCCCAGCCGAAGCGCGAGCCGAAGACCGCGCCCTTGGCCTTCAGCAGCGGATAGAGCGGGCTCCGGCGGCCGCCTCGACCGGTGGACAGCTCCTCGACCGGCCAGTGGATCAGGTAGTAGCGGTGGTAGCTCTCGACCGCGCGCTCGTAGCGATACTGCCCGCTCATGTGATGCAGGCCGAAGCGACGGACGTCGAAGGCCCAGAGATCGCGCTCGGGCTCGCCATGGACGATCCACTGCGCGATAGCCCTGCCGGCACCGCCCGAGGCGGCGATGCCCGAGGTGAAGCCGCAGGCAACGAAGACGTTGTCCAGCTCCGGTGCCTTGCCGAGGATCGGTTCGCCGTCGGGCGAGATCGGGATCGGGCCGTTGATCAGCGTACGGACGCCGAGCTTCTCCAGGATCGGCAGGCGCTCGGTCGCCGGGGTCGCAATCTGCTCGAAGCGATCGAAGTTCGACGGCAGCAGCTCGCGGCCGAACTCGAACGGCGCTCCGCCACGGCCGAAAGGCACAGTGTTCGGCTCCCATCCGCCGATCGCCAGCGCCGATACGTCGGGCTTCAGGTAGAAGGCCTTGTCCGGATCGCGCAAGGTCGGCAGGCCCTTGGGGATCTCATCGGACTTCTCGGTCACCATGTACTGGTGCTCGACCGCGACCGCCGGGATCTTGGCGCCGGCCATGGCACCTATGCGATCGGCCCACATGCCGGCGGCGTTGACCAGGATCTCGCACTCGACCGTGCCCTTGTCGGTGATCACGCGGGTCGCGCGCCGGCCCTTGGTCTCGATGCCGGTGACCAGGACGCCCTCGATCAGCTTCGCGCCGCCCGTGCGCGCTCCCTTCGCGTAGGCCATGGTGAGGCCCGTGGGGTCGACATAGCCGTCGGTCGGCACGAACACGGCACCGACGACACCGTCGAGCGTGATCAGCGGAAACATCTTCTTGGCCTCGGCCGGCGACACGGTGTGGATGTCGAAGCCGAAGCTGCGGGCGGTCGAGACCGAGCGCTTGAGCTCGCTCCAGCGCGCCTCCGACGAGGCGAGGCGCAGGCTGCCGGCCGGCTTCCATTCGGTCTCCTGGCCGGTCTCGGCCGCGATCTTGCCGTAGAGCGCGACCGAGTCCTGCATCAGCCGCGTCAGGTTGCGCTTGGAGCGGAGCTGGCCGACCAAGCCCGCGGCATGCCAAGTGGCGCCATGGGTCAAGCCGCTCTTTTCCAGGAGAAGGACGTCCCTCTCGCCTTCCTTGGTCAGGTGGTAGGCGATCGAGCACCCGACCGCGCCGCCGCCGATGACGATTACGCGCGCGCGCGAGGGAATCTTCACGTCGATCACTTCACCACCTCGCGCAGATACCAGTCGACGAAGTGTGCGACGTTCTGCTCGCGCGTCGTCGAATAGCGGCCGGGAACGTAGCGGGAGGACGACACTCCCTGCTGGTTCCACCGGCAGATGTCCCAGTCCTGCTCCGAGGTGAGTTTCCAGATGGGCAGCAGACGGTCGAGCGTGTAGTCCTTGCCCTCCTGCGCGTCGCGGTCGACGAACCAGAGCACCCGCACATGAGTCTCGGTCGGGCCGATCGGGGTCAGGCGGCTGGCACAGGCGTAGTCGTCGTTGGCATGCTGCCAGAAATTCGGAAAAACCGTCGTCCGCAGCGTGCCGGCGTCGCGTTCCTTGAAGTCGCCCATCAGCGTCGACACCGGCTTCCCGTCCATGCTCTGGGTGGTGAATCCCTTCATCAGCGGCGAGCGGCGGCAGCGCCAGTGCGCATCGGTCATCGCCGACTCGGCATCGCCTTCATCAAGGTCCAGCGATCGAAACCGCGCATTCGTCTCGGCGACGACCGCCTCCATCTCCGCCTTCAGCTTCGGATCGGTGACGGCGTTGTCGCGGAGCACATCGTATGTCGCGAGGTTGTATTCCCTGTGGTTCGGCGGGCAATGATAGCACTCGCGGTTGTTCTCGAAGACCAGCTTCCAGTTCGCCTTCACCACGTAGTCGATCTTGTGCGCGAGCTTGGCGCGCTCGAGCCCATGGGGCTTCAGCTTCCGCTCGATCGTCGAGAACGCTTCCTCGAAATCGACCGGATCGTCGGACAAGGCCACGAAGACGATGCCGGCGACGGTACGGACCTTGACCGGATGCAGCGACAGCTGGGATCGGTCGAGGCCGAATTCCGCCTTCGGATCCATCATCAGCTGTCCGTCGAGGCCGTAGGACCAGGCGTGGTAGGGACAGGTCAGCCGCCGGCTGCTGCCGGTCTCGGTCGGACAGACGCGGCTGCCGCGATGGCGGCAGGTATTGTGGAAAGCTCGGATCTCGCCCGTCTCGCCGCGGACGACGATCACCGAATCGCTGCCGACAGCAAAGGTGAACCAGTCTCCCGGGCGCGGGATCTGGCAGGCATGGCCGGCATAGAGCCAGTATCGACCCCAGATCCGCGCCAAGTCCTCCTGGAACACTTCCGGCGAGGTATAGAAAGGGCCGGCCAGCGGACCGCCCGGCCGGTGCCCGGCCGCAAGGCGGCGGACGAAGTCCCGGCGCGCGGCCTCGCTCGGCGCGATCGTAACCATGATGCCCTCCTGCGCCGTCCCACCCCGGCCGGCGGTCAGACTTTACCGCCCGCCCATCGCCACGGCATGAAGCAAATCTGCCAGGCGCAGGATAAACTTCAGGCAACCGGCACCAAGCCACCGAGGCCTCATGTCCCGCACCGCCGCCATATCCCGAGCCCATCGTCACTTCGATGACGGTACGTTCTTCAAGGACTTGGCACGCCGGGTCGCCTACCACACCGAAAGCCAGGTGCCGGAGAGCCGCTCGCATCTCTACGGCTATCTCAAGGACGAGATCGGCCCGCAGCTCTCGAAGCTCGGCTACAAGACGAAGGTCCACGAGAATCCGGTGGCGCCCGGCGGGCCGTTCCTGACCGCCGAGAAGCATGAAGGCGACGCCCTGCCGACGGTGCTGACCTATGGCCATGGCGACGTCGTCCGCGGCCAGGAAGGAAGCTGGGCCGAGAACCGCGATCCCTGGAAGCTCGAGAAGGTCGGCGAGCGCTGGTACGGCCGCGGCACCGCCGACAACAAGAGCCAGCACACGATCAACCTCGCAGCCCTCGGCTTCGTCCTGGCCGAGCGCGGCCGGCTCGGCTTCAACTCGCGCATCCTGATCGAGACCAGCGAGGAGATCGGCTCGCCCGGCCTTGCCGAGTTCTGCGCACTCGCCCGCGACGAGCTGGCAGCGGACATCCTGATCGGTTCCGACGGCCCCAGGCTGTCGCCCGAACGGCCGACGATCTTCATGGGCACCCGAGGTGCACTGAACTTCGACCTGACGGTGAACCTGAGGAAAGGCGGCCATCACTCCGGCAACTGGGGCGGCCTGCTGGCCAACCCCGGCGTGATCCTGGCCCATGCGATCACCTCGCTGATCGACGCCAAGGGCAGGGTGCTGTGCCGCGACATCGTACCGGGATCGATCCCGAATTCGATCCGCCACGCGCTCGCCGATTGCGAGGTGTCCGGCGGCGACGACGCGCCCGACATCGACCCCTGGTGGGGCGAGCCGGGCCTGACCTCTGCCGAGAAGGTCTTCGCCTGGAACACCTTCGAGGTGCTGGCCTTCTCGACCGGCAATCCGCTGAAGCCGGTGAACGCCGTGCCGCCGACCGCGAACGCCCATTGCCAGATCCGCTTCACCGTCGACCGCGATCCGAAGACCTTCCTTCCGGCGATCCGCCGCCACCTGGACGCTCACGGTTTCCAGATGGTCGAGGTCAAGGCTTCCAAGGAAGTGATCATGCATGCGACGCGGGTCGACCCGGACCATCCGGCCGCGCGCTGGGCGGCGGCGTCGCTGGAAAGAACGACCGGGACCAAGCCGGCGGTGCTTCCCAATCTTGGCGGGTCGCTTCCCAACGACTGCTTCGCCGACACGCTCGGCATGCCGACCATCTGGGTCCCGCACTCCTATGCCGCCTGCTCGCAACATGCGCCCAACGAGCACGTTCTGGAGCCGCTGCTGCGCGAGGGCCTCGCGATCATGACGGGGCTCTTCTGGGACATGGGCGAGGCGCCACCGCCACGCGGCGAGTGACGCCTAGGTCGCGAGCAGGCGCGCTCGGCTGCGACGGATCCGCGACGGCGGGAACCGGCAGGTGACGATGGTCCCGCCGCCGAGCCAGCTTTCGATCGTCAGCGTGCCGCCGTGCAGCTGCATCAGCCCTTTCGCGATCGGCAGTCCGAGGCCAGCGCCGCCACGGGTTCTGACGAGGGTGCTTTCCCCCTGCTCGAAGGGCTGGAGCACACGGGCAAGATCGTCCGGGTCGATGCCCACGCCCGTATCGGCGACGGAGAGAAGGATCGAGCCGGCCTCCTCCAGCTTGCCGGCGACGCGGATCTTGCCGCCCGGCGGCGTGAACTTGACGGCATTCGTCAGGAGGTTGACCAGGATCTGCATCAGCGCCCTGGGATCGGCCTCCAGCTTCGGCAGGTCGGGCACGTCGACGTCGAGAGACAATCCGGCCTTCTCCGCGGAGGGCGTGATCATGCTGACGGCGTCGGCGACCAGCGCCGGCAGGGCGACTTCCTCGGACTGGAGCCGGAGCTGGCCGGACTCGATGCGCCCGATGTCGAGCAGATCGTTGACCAGGGACAGAAGGTGGCGGCCGCTGGCGAGAATGTCTCCGGCGTAGGCGCGATAGCGCTCGTTGGCCGCCGGTCCGAGGAGCTGCCCGGATATCAGCTCGGCAAAGCCGATGATCGCATTGAGCGGGGTCCGAAGTTCGTGGCTCATCTGCGCCAGGAATGAATTCTTGGCCTGGTTGGCGGCTTCGGCCTGGTGCAGAGCGTCGGCGAGCCTCGCGCGCTCGCTCTCGCGCTCGGTGATGTCCGACGCCGATCCGCGATATCCGAGGAAGCTGCCGTCAGGCGCCATGACCGGCACGCCACTGGCGCGGATCCAGAGCCGGCCCCGTGCCGTATCGGCCGGGAAGACAAAGTCACGGAAGGCGTGGCGGGCGTCGAGCTCCTGGAGATGCCTCCGCCAGAGCTGGTTCGAGTGATCGCCGCCGGCGAAGTCGACACAACGCTGGCCGATCACCGATTCCACCGGGCGTCCGATCACGCTCTCCGCCTGCACCGACATCCAGACGAACCTGTGATCGGGACCTGTCTCCCAGAACCAGTCGGCCGAGCTCTCGGCGAAATCGCGGAACCGCTCCTCGCTTTCGGCCACGCGGCGGCGGGCGCGACGTCCCTGCTCGACGTAGCGGACAAGAAGGAATGCCGCGAGGCCTGCAAGCAGAGCGGCGGCGATCCCGAGCCAACGGGCTGCCAGCAGTTCCGGCGGCAATGCGCCGGGCTTCGGCGCGATCGCGAGCTGCCAGGTTCCACCCGGGAGCACCACGCCCAGCAGCACCGCGTCTCCCGCGAACAGCGACGGGTCGCCGTAGAAAACCGAGCCGCCCGCGCCCTGGCCGTCGACGCCGCGAAGGGCGATGCGCTGGTTTTCCTCGATCTGCGCCAAGTTGAGGCGGGTCCACAGACTGTCGAGGCTGATGACGACGCTGACGATGCCGAGGAACTCGCCGCTTCCCGGCGGCCCCGACGGTGGCGAACGGAACACCGGGGTGCGCCCGATTAAACCGATGCCTCCTTGGATCAGCTTGACTGGACCGGTCAGCAGGCTCGACCGCGAGGCGATCGCACGCTCGATTGCAGGCCACTGGTCGGCGAGCGTCCGATAGTCCGTTCCGATCGCCGCGGCGTTGCCGGACCTCGGATACACGTCGGCGATCACCGTGCCGCGCGAGAAGCCAAGATTCCTCACATGGCGTGCGCCGACCATGAGGTCGCGCGCGAACGCCTCGAAATCGGCGGGCGTCATCTCCGGGTTGGTCGCGAACTGCGCCGCCAAACCCTTCTGCAGCAGGATGGTCGCGGTGAGGTCCTGCTCCATCTGGGAACGGAGCACTCCGCCGACCCTAAATGTCTCGGCGCGCGCCCGGTCTTCGGCGCGCCGGTCGATGGCGGACTCGAGGGCGAAGACGAGAAGCAAGGTCGCGCCGACTCCGCCGAGCACCGCGGCCAGTGCTCGCCACGACATAGAGCCGAGCATGCGCCGAAGAGCCATGCGCCCTTGGTCTCCCGCCAGGCCCGATGGAGGCGGCCGGCCCGGCCGGAGACCATACCACGCCCGTCAGGGGGGCCGGCAAAGGCCCCGGATGTCAGATCCGCGTGAAGCGGGCAATGGTCGGAATGTCGAGCCGGTTGAGCTTGCCAGTCGCGTCCGGCTCGAAGCGGAAGAAGATCTGTTGATGATAGGAACGGATCGCAGGATCCCGTGGAATCGCGCGGAATAGTTCGCGATGCCAGTGCTCGACATCGCAAGGGTTTCCGATGATGTCGATGCTCATGCGGCCGTTCTCGACCCTCACCGGCACCGTACCGTATCCCGGATGGGCGTAGTCGCCGGCGTAGTCGGCGAGCGGCTGGCTCGGCTTCGTGCCCTCGACCTTGCCCAGCGGACGCCAGAAATAAGGTTCGCCGGCGATCATCTGCGGCGCGCGCTTGGCCTCGCCGGCGAAGGCCTTGAAACGCGCATCCCAGTCCTTCTGCTCGATGCCGAAGGCATGAGCCAGCAGCAGATAGCGGAGCGGATTGATCGCCGCCGACTGGTGCTGGTTGGTGTAGATGATGACCGCGACCCGTTCCGAGGGAACCGAGCATCCCAGCACGAGAAAGCCTTCGAGCGCGCCCGTATGCTC
>JAEULB010000033.1 GCA_016792585.1 Rhodospirillaceae bacterium | reverse complement strand
CTCGGCGGCAACGGCTACATCAACGACTATCCGACCGGACGGCTGCTCCGCGACGCCAAGCTCTACGAGATCGGCGCAGGCACTTCCGAAATCCGCCGCATGCTGATCGGCCGCGAGCTGTTCAAGGAGACCGCCTAGATGCCCACCGCCGTCATAACCGGCGCCAATCGCGGCCTCGGCCTCGAATTCGCCCGCGTCTACCTGGCTGCCGGCTGGACCGTCCATGCCGGCTGCCGCAACCCGATGCGCGCCGACGAGCTCAAGAAGCTGAAGGGCGATCTTCACATCCATGCGCTCAACGTCGACGACCCCAAGGACGCCAAGGCCCTGGCCAAGAGCCTCGGCAGTGAGCCGATCGACCTGCTGCTCAACAACGCCGGCATCTACGGCAAGCGCGACCTCAAGGTCGGCGGCTTCGATCACGACGAGTTCCTGAACGTGCTGAAGACCAACGTCGTGGCGCCGATCCGCCTCGCCGAGGCGCTGGTCGAGAACGTCGCCCACTCCACGATGAAGAAGATGGCCTTCGTCACCAGCCGCATGGGCTCGATCGCGATGAATGCCGGCGGCAGCATCGCCTACCGGACGTCGAAGGCCGCGCTCAACATGGCGGTCAGCTGCCTCTCGATGGATGTGAAGTCGCGCGGCATCACCTGCATCCTGCTGCATCCGGGCTGGGTCAAGACCGATATGGGCGGGCCCAATGCGGCTATCGGAATTCCCGAGTCGATCGCCGGCATGAAGCAGGTGATCGACAAGACCGGCCACGACGACACCGGCAAGTTCTACGACTACCAAGGGCAAGCCATCCCATGGTGATCAACGAAACCCAGGCGCTGATCCGCGACACCGCGCGGGCCTTTGCCGAGGAGCACCTGAAGCCGAACGCAGCGAAGTGGGACGCGGAGTCGATCTTCCCGTCCGAGGCACTTTCCGAGCTCGGCAAGCTGGGCTTCATGGGCATGCTGGTGCCGGAAGAGATGGGCGGCGCCGGTTCCGATCACGTCGCCTATGCGCTGGCGCTGGAAGAGATCGCTGCCGGCGACGGCTCGACCTCGACGATCATGAGCGTGCACAACTCGGTCGGCTGCATGCCGGTGCTCAAGTTCGGCACCGACATGCAGAAGGAACGGTTCCTGAAGCCGATGGCGAGGGGCGAGCAGCTCGGCTGCTTCTGCCTGACCGAGCCCGGCGCCGGCTCGGATGCCTCGGCCCTGAAGACGCGCGCCCGGCGCGAAGGCAACGGCTGGGTGCTGAACGGCACCAAGCAGTTCATCACCTCCGGCGGCAAGGCGGATCTCGCGATCGTCTTCGCCGTCACCGATCCGGACGCCGGCAAGAAGGGCATCTCGGCCTTCCTGGTGCCGACCAGGACCGAAGGCTGGAAGGTCGTGCGGGTCGAGAAGAAGCTCGGCCTCAATGCGTCGGTGACCTGCCTGCTCCAGATGGACGAGCTGCGCCTCGAGCCCGAGCTGATGCTGGGCAGGGAAGGCGAAGGCTATAGGATCGCGCTCGCCAACCTGGAAGGCGGGCGCATCGGCATCGGCGCGCAGTCGGTCGGCATGGCCAAGGCCGCCTATGAGGCGGCGCTGGCCTATGCCCAGGAGCGCGAGACCTTCGGCAAGCCGATCTTCGAGCACCAGGCGGTCGCCTTCCGGCTCGCCGACATGGCGACCCAGATCGAGGCGGCACGCCAGATGGTGCTGCACGCGGCCTCGCTCCGCGACGCCGGCGAGCGTTGCCTGAAGGAAGCGTCGATGGCGAAGCTGTTCGCCTCAGAGATCGCCGAGCGCGTCTGCTCCGACGCGATCCAGATCCACGGCGGTTACGGCTACCTCGCCGACTTCCCCGTCGAGCGCATCTATCGCGACGTCCGCATCACCCAGATCTACGAAGGCACCTCGGACATCCAGCGCCTGGTGATCGCCCGCGAGATCGCCTCGTAAGCCTCAGTAGTACCGCGACCGCCACGGCACCGGCGGATAGTCGTAGGGATAGGCGTAGGCCGGTGGCGGCGCGAAGGAATACTGCGGCGGGTTGTGGTAGGGCCGCGGCGGCGGGAAATACGAGGATTGCGGCGGGTAGTACGGCTGAGCCGGCTGGACGCCCATCTCGTTGTTGAGCTGACGTGTGACCTCGCGCTCATGCTGCTCCAGGCCCGGCGGCCAGTAGGTCCGGCTCTGCGCGAAGGCCGGAGCGGCGCCGAACGCCACCGTGATCGCCGCGAGCACCAGAAGCTTCCTTTTCATCGCATCCCTCCTTGATCGGCTGGCTTATCCTGACCAAACCCGCCTCTAGAGGATCCGATCCCCCTCCACCGTCTCGCCCGGCGCGATGTCGGGAAGCGTCGCGAGGTCGCGGTAATAAGGTGTGAAGTCGGGCCGGGTCGCCGCGATCAGGTCGTCGAAGGAATCGATGACGAAGTAGCACTCCTGGAAGTCATCGATGCGGTAGCGGGTACGCATGATCCGCATCAGGTCGAACTCGATCCGCTTCGGCGCCTTGCCTTCCAGCGCGTAGATCGACTCTCCCTTGCTGGAGACGATGCCGGCGCCGTAGATGCGCAAGCCCTCCGGCGTGCGGATCAGCCCGAACTCGACCGTGTACCAGTAGAGCCGCGCCAGCTTCTCCAGCGATCCTAAGCCCAGCGCCTTGAGGCCGCCCTCGCCATAAGCCTGCATGTAGTCGCCGAAGGTCGGATGCACCAGCAGCGGCACATGGCCGAACACGTCGTGGAAGACGTCCGGCTCCTCGATGTAGTCGAGCTGCTCAGGTCGGCGGATGAAGCAGGTCGACGGAAACTTGCGGTCGGCCAGCAGCGCGAAGAATACGTCATCCGGCACCAGTCCCGGCACCGCTGCGATCTCCCAGCCCGACGACGCCTTCAGGATCTCGTTGAGCCGCCGGAAGTCGGGAATGCCGGCGGCGGTCACGTCGAGCGCGTGGATGCCGGCCAGGTACTCCTTGCAGGCGCGGTTCTCGAGGATGTGCTGCTGCCGGTCGAACAGCGTCTTCCAGGTCGCGTGCTCGGCCGCCGAATACCCCTGCCAGTCCTGGGTCACGAGGTAGTCGGAGACGGCCGGCATCGGCTTCGCCAGGGCCATGGGGATCTCCGGGTACGGGAGTGGCTTTCGCCTTTGCTCTGATCTTGAGTGGCCAACCGCCTGGGTCAAGACGGGTTGCCTGGGAGGTCCCGCCATGATACTCAAATATATGTTCACATGATCATATTATATAACATAACATGACGACGCTGACCCAGGACCAGACCCAGGAGCTGGCGGAGATCTTCCGCCTCCTCGGCGATCCGACCCGGCTCGGCATCACGCTCGCGGTCGCAGGATCGCCGAGGCCGGTGGGCGAGGTTGCGGAGTCTCTCGGCCTCAGCTCGTCGCTGGTCAGCCATCACCTGCGCCTCTTGCGCGCCGCCCGCCTCGTGCGCGCCGAGCGGCAGGGCAAGCAGGTCTTCTACACGCTCGCCGACCATCACGTGCGCGACGTCATCGAGGACATGGCCGCCCATGTCCGCGAGCCCCATCAGGAGGACTGACATGTCCGCTTCTTGCTGCAGCCACGACCACCACGATCGTGGCGATGCCGGGGACGATCCGGTCTACCGCCGTGTGCTGATGGTGGCGATGGCGGTCAACCTCGCGATGTTCGCGATCGAGATCCTGTCGAGCCAGGCGGCGAGGTCGGACTCGCTGCTGGCGGACTCGATCGACTTCCTCGGCGACGGCGCCAACTACGCGGTCAGCCTCTGGGTCTTGAGCGCAGCGATGGCGATGCGCGCGAAGGCCTCGCTGCTGAAGGCCGCCAGCATGGCGGGATTTGGCGTCTGGGTCTTGGGCTCGACCGCGGTCCATGCGCTTGCCGGCACGGTGCCCGAAGCACCGACCATGGGCGTCGTCGGCACCCTGGCGCTTCTCGCCAATCTTGGCGTCGCGGTGATGCTGTTCCGCTTCCGCGAAGGCGATTCCAACCGTCGCTCCGTCTGGCTCTGCACGCGCAACGACGCGATCGGCAATGTCGCGGTGCTTGCCGCCGCGGCCGGCGTGTTCGGCACCGGGCAAGGCTGGCCGGATGCGCTGGTCGCCGCCGGCATGGGCGTGCTGGCGCTGCACTCCGCAGTCAAGGTTGCCCGTCAGGCGCTGGGCGAGCTCAGGCCCTCACCGGCGCAAGCCGACTGAGCAGCATGCCGAGAATGTCGATCAGACGGGCGACATAAGCCATATCGGCCGGCCTGGCGGCGTCACGCGTGTGATAGCGGTGCCCGACCTCGGCCATGAAATCGATGGCGAAGATCGCCGTGTACAGATCCAGACGCCGCCTGCTTTCGCCGACACCGGCGGCCTCGCACCAGAAATCGATGTAGTCGGTCTCCCAGCCGCGGGCGAGCAGCGCCATGCGGGTGAGCGCGATCGTAAGCCCCGGATCGCCGAAGCAGAGATCGTCGACGTCGACGATGCCGCTCAGGCGCCCCTGGTGGACGATGACGTTCTTGGTGGTGATGTCATGGAGGAACGGCGTCGCTGCAATCCCGGCAAGCTCGGCAACCTCGGCGCTCGCGATCGCGGCGACTCGTTCGACATGGGCGGGATCGACGATCCCGTTCGCGGCGACCCGCCGCCGGCTGCGGTCTATCATCGAGGCAACCACGTCGGGCCAGGTCGCATGCGGGAAGCGACCGTCGTAGCCGAGAGCAAAGCCGTAGCCCTTTCCCGACGGGAGACCTCCGACAAGCCGCTGATGTCCGGCGAGGGTGCGGGCAAGCGCGCGTTTCTCCTCGACCCACAGCGTCCGATAGACGTCGCCGAGGTCGGTGCCGGGGAACCGTTCCATGACGAGGAAGGGAAACGGCCCGTCCTTCATGTCGAGATCGGCGAAGAGAAGCGAGGGCAGGGGAACGCCCAGCGGGCGCAGCGTCACCGACCAGTGGACCGCGCCCTTCAGGACCGCGACGTGCTCGGGCGTGTTCATGCGCACGACCACGCGGTCGCCATCGACCATCGTCATATCGAAGACGAAGTTGCCCTCGCCGGTCGGGAAGCGGCGGGCATGAAGCACGGCCCGGCGGAGCACGCGCGCGGCGACATCGGCGGCATCCTTCTCGGTCGGCATCGCGGTCATCGGTCGGCTTCCTGACGTATCGCGCCCGGCCGGTCAATCGATGTTCCGGCCTTGACGGGCCGGGCACCGCGCTCGACGCTCCGGGCGATGCTCCTCGAAGACGAGAAGGAAGAGGAAGCCCTCAAGCCGACACGGCTCGGCCAATCGGGCAAGCCGCGCGGCCGGCTCGGCCGTGCGCTTGGCTGGTTCATGCTCCGCGTCAACGGCCCGATCAACGCGCGCACGGTCCGGGCGCTCGAAATGCAGCCCGGCGAGACTGTCCTTGAGATCGGCTGCGGTCCCGGCGATGCGGTCGCGCGTCTTGTGCGCGAGGCCCAGGCCCGCCGCATCTTCGCCGTCGACCACTCGCCCGACATGGTGGACGCGGCGAAGGCGCTGAACCGGACGGCCATCCGCGAGGGCACCGTCGACATCCGCGAATGCTCAGTCTCCAAGATGCCCTTCCGCGACGGCACCTTCGATGCGATCGTCGCGATCAACTCGATCCAGTTCTGGCCGCATCTTCGGCTCGACCTCAAGGAGGTCATGCGGGTGATGAAGCCGGGCGGCCGCTTCGTCGCGGCGATGCGGATGACGATGGAGTATCGCGCCCGTAGGCGCGTGGAGGTGATCGCCCGCGCGCTCCCGAACGCAGGTTTCGTCGGCATCGGCCTGGAGGAGGTCGATGCCCGCGCCTTCCGGATGGCGTTGATCGAGGGCAAGCGCCCGATCTGGTCGGGCGGCGGCCCCTACGACGCCTTCACCCGCTAGCTCACGCAGCAGCGGGCCGCGTCTTCGTCCGCTGCCACAGCCAGATCGCGAGCGGCGTCAGCCAGACCAGGATCGTGACCACACCGATCGCGCCGGCGATCGGCCGCTCGAAGAACGGCAGCAGCTTGCCCTCCGCCTTCATCATCGAGGTGATGAAGTTGTTCTCGATCAGCGGCCCCAGCACCAGCGCCAGCACGCAGGGCGCGATCGGGATGCCGTTCTCTTCCATAAGGAACCCGACGACGCCCATGATCAGCATCACGGTGACCGCGAACAGCACGTTGTCGACGGCGAAGGATCCGACCAGGCAGAACATCAGGATGATCGGCATCAGCGTATGGCGCGGCACCGACAGGATCTGCTTGGAGGCCTTGATCGCGACCCAGCCGAGCGGAAGCATCAGCAGGTTGGCGAGGAAGAACGACAGGAACACCGCATAGATCAGCTCGGGATTCCTGATGAAGATCGTCGGACCGGGGTTCATCCCCTTCATGTAGAGGACGCCGATCACGATCGCGGTGATCGAGTCGCCGGGGATGCCGAAGACGGTGGCCGGGATATAGGCGCCGCCGAGTGCCGAGTTGTTGGCCGCTCCCGCCTCGGCGATGCCCTCGACGTGGCCGGTGCCGAACTTCTCCGGCTCCTTCGAGAACTTCTTCGCCATCGCGTAGGAGATCCAGGCGGCGACGTCGGCGCCGGCGCCGGGCAGCGCCCCGATCAGCGTGCCGACGACGTTGCCGCGCATGATCGGCCAGCGGTACGTCCACATCATCGGAAGCTGGCCCCTGAAGATGGTGCCGATCTTCTTCTGGGTCATCGTCGCCGGCGCGTCGATGGTGATCGCATAGCGCAGGATCTCCGCGACCGCATACATGCCGACCAGCACCGGGATCAGG
>JAEULB010000028.1 GCA_016792585.1 Rhodospirillaceae bacterium | reverse complement strand
GTCGGCGGCACCGCGCGCATCGAGGTCGATGCCCGCGTGTTGGCGACGTCCAACCGCGACCTGCCGACGATGATCGAGGAAGGCACCTTCCGCGAGGATCTGTTCTATCGGCTCAACGTCGTGCCGCTCCGCGTGCCCTCGTTGCGCGAGCGGCGCGAGGACATCCCGGTCCTGATTCGCCATTTTCTGACCCAGGCGGCCGAGAATGCCGGCCTGCCGAAGCGCGAGGTCGGCGAGGACGCGATGGTGGCGCTGCAGGCCTACGACTGGCCGGGCAACGTGCGCCAGCTCCGCAACGTCGCGGATTGGCTGCTGATCATGGCGTCGGGCGACCCCTCGCAGCCGATCTCCGCCGAATCGCTGCCGCCCGAGATCGGCTCCAACACGCCCACAGTGTTGCGCTGGGAGAGGGGCGGGGAGATCATGGGCCTGCCTCTCCGGGATGCGCGGGAGCTGTTCGAGCGAGAGTATCTGCTGGCCCAGATCAACCGCTTCGGCGGGAATATCTCCCGCACCGCCGCCTTCGTCGGCATGGAGCGCTCGGCGCTCCATCGGAAGCTGAAGTCCCTGGGTGTTCCTTCGGCAGATCGGCCGCTGCTTCGCAGCGGCGTCTAGAACGGTTCCTCCGTGTCCCGCGGGCCAACGCGGGATAGGGGGAATCGAATGACGCTCGCGACCTTTTTCAAGCTGGACGAAAACAAGACCGACGTCAGGACGGAGGTGCTGGCCGGCATCACCACGTTCCTGACCATGGCCTACATCATCTTCGTCAACCCGCTGATCCTCGGCGACGCGGGCATGGACAAGGGCGCGGTGTTCGTCGCCACCTGCTTGGCCGCTGCGGGTGCGACGGCGCTGATGGGGCTCTACGCCAACTACCCGATCGCGCTCGCACCCGGCATGGGCCTCAACGCCTACTTCGCCTACGGCGTGGTCCTCGGCATGGGGGTGAGCTGGCAGATCGCGCTCGGCGCCGTCTTCGTCTCGGGCTTCCTCTTCCTGGTGCTGACCGTCACCAGGGTCCGCGAATGGATCATCAACTCGATCCCGCGCGCGCTGAAGCTCTCGATCTCCGCCGGCATCGGCCTGTTCCTCGCGATCATCGCGCTCAAGAACGCCGGCCTGATCGTCGAGAACAAGGCGACGATCGTCGGCATCGGCAACCTCAAGTCCCCGACCACGATCCTCGCCTGCATCGGCTTCTTCGTCATGGTGGGCCTGGACGCGATGCGGGTGCGCGGCGCGATCATGATCGCGATACTCGGCGTGACTGCGATCGGCATAGTCTTCGGCTACTCGCCGTTCAACGGCATCGCCTCGATGCCGCCGTCCCTGGCGCCGACCTTCCTGCAGCTCGACGTCGCCGGGGCGCTCTCGCTCGGCCTCGTCGCGGTGGTCTTCGCCTTCCTGTTCGTCGACCTCTTCGACAATGCCGGCACGCTGATCGGCCTCGCGCATCGTGCCGGCTTCCTCGACAAGGAAGGCAAGCTGCCGCGCATCCGCCAGGCGCTGGTGACGGACTCGGTGGCGGCGATGGGCGGTGCCGTTCTCGGTACCTCGACCACGACCAGCTACATCGAGAGCGCTGCCGGCATCAAGGAAGGCGGACGCACGGGCCTCACCGCCGTCATCGTCGCGGCCTGCTTCCTCCTGGCGCTGTTCCTGGCGCCGCTGGCGACCACGGTTCCGGCCTATGCGACCGCGCCGGCGCTGTTCTTCGTCGCCTGCCTGATGGCGCGAGGACTTGCCGAGCTCGACTGGGAGGACGTGACCGAATACGCGCCGGGCGTGGTGACGGCGGTCTCGATGCCGCTCACCTTCTCGATCGCGCACGGCATCGCCTTCGGCTTCATCTCCTACGCCGCGATCAAGATCGCCGCCGGACGTTTCCAGGAGGTGAGCCCGGTCGTCGCCGTGCTCGCGGTGCTGTTCATAGTGAAGTTCGCTCTGCTTTAGCTTCGGAGAGCCGGCGGGCTTCGAGCCCGCCGGCGCCTCACTGCTGGCGGCTCGACGCGTAGTACTCGACTCGTCGTTCCAGGTATCCCAGACCCTCCGCGATCGCGAAGGCGAAAGCGAAGAGGGTCAGCACCAGCGCCCAGAAATGCTCCATCAGGAAGTTCGAGAAGTAGATCTCGAACAGGTGGCCGAAGCCGACGATGGAGACCAGGAGCTGGCCGATGATCACGCCCTTGACCGCACGGATGCAGCCCAAGCGGATGCCGGCGAGGATCTCGGGCAGCGCCGCCCATAGATAGATCTTGGCGAAGGCCTGCAACGGCGTGGCGCCGTAGCTCCTAGCCATCTCGACCAGCGACGGCGAGATGCCGCGCACCCCGGCGCGGGCATCCAGCACGATGATCCAGACCGCGAACAGCACCACGGTCAGCACGATGGTCGTCATGCCGAGCCCGAAGAGCACCATGATCACCGGAACCAGCGCGCTTAGCGGCGCGCTCAGGAAGATGTTGACCCAGGGCAGCAGCAACCGGTCGGCGACGACCGAGCGCCCCATCAGCACGCCGACCGGCACGCCGATCCCGATCGCGATCAGGTTGCCGATCAGGTAGGCCTCGCCGGTCATCGCCAGCGCCTTGAGGAACGTTGGCGTCGGCACGATCTCGACCATGCGCTCGACCACGGACGAGAAGGGTGGCAGCACGAGCGCCGCGCCGGTCCGCCCGATCACCTCCCACAGCGCGATCCAGACGATCAGCGAGGCCATCAGGGGCACGCGGAAGCCGTAGATCTTCATCGGTCAGTCCAGGTAGCGCTTGAGGCCCTGCCAGATCGTCTCGACCGTATCGAGATAGGCAGGGTGGCGGCGGATCGCCTCCGGATCGTCGCCCCGCCGGATCTCGGGCTCGATCACCTGGGCGACGCGACTCGGCCGGCGCGACAGCAGCACGATGCGGTCGGAGAGATAGACCGCCTCCTCGATCGAGTGGGTGACGAAGAGGACCGTCTTCCCGTGCGCCGAGAGCAGGCCCAGCATGTCTTCCTGGAACTTCCGCCGTGTCTGCTCGTCGACCGAGGAGAAGGGCTCGTCCATCAGCAGCACGTCGGCGTCGACCGCGAGCGCGCGGGCGAGGCCGACGCGCTGGCGCATGCCGCCGGAAAGCTCGTGCGGGTGGCGATCCTCGAAGCCGGCGAGGCCGACCTCGGCGATATGGCGACGCGCGACCTCGTCGCGCTCGGACCTGGAAACGCCGCGGAGCTCGAGGCCGAAGGCGACGTTGCGGAGCACGCTTGCCCACGGCATCAGCGCGAAGTCCTGGAAGACGAAGGCGCGATCGGGTCCGGGGCCGGTGACCGGCCGGCCCGAGACCAGAACCTCGCCCGAGGTCGCAGGGATCAATCCGGCGATGATCTTCAGCAGCGTGGTCTTGCCGCAGCCCGAGGGGCCGAGCAGCGTCGTCAGCTTGCCGCGCGGCACCTCGAGCGAGATGTCGTTGAGCGCCTCGACGCCGCCCGCGTAGATCTTCGAGATCGCCCGGACCTCGATGATCGGCGTCCCGGTCTCGGCCGGTCGTTCGCGTCTCGCGGTGGTCATGCCTTGCGTCCTTCCCGGCGAAAGATCGCCGCCTCGATCTTTCCGAGCCCTTCGATGAACAGCACGGAGAGCGCGATAACCGAGAAGATGGCGGCGTACATCTTCGGGTACTCGGCGATCGACTGGTTGTAGGTGATCAGGTCGCCGATGCCGGTCGGCGTGATCAGCAGCTCGGCCAGGATCGCGCCGATGAAGCCGGCCGCGGCACCGAGCCTGAGCCCGGCGAAGATCACCGGACTCGCCGAGGGCAGCATGATCTTGAGGATGATCTGGGCACGCGATCCCAGGAAGGAACGCCCCATCTCGATCAGCGAGGCCGGCGTCTGTCGGATCGCGAGGTACGAGTTCAGCACGATCACCGGCATCGCCATGATGCAGACGGTCAGGATCTTGGACGCGAGCCCGATGCCGTAGGCGAAGACGAGCAACGGGATCAGCGCCGCCATCGGCGCCGCCTGCATGACGATGAAGGGCGGTGCTATCAGCCACTCGGTGAAGCGGCTGATCCCCATCGCGACGCCGAGCCCGATGCCGACGACGGCCGAGATCGCGAGGCCCGCGACCAGCGGCTGGAGCGTGATCAGGAGCGCCGAGAGCAGCGAGCCGTCCTTCGCCATGTCGGCGAAGGCGATCATGGTCTCGACGAAGCCGGGGAAGGCTGGGCTCACCGGCAGGCGCCCGGCATATTCCCATGCCGAGAACAGGATCAAAGCGGTCGCCAGCCGCAGCGTCAGCGGGTGGATCGCGAGATCGGCGAGCCGGTTGCGCTGGAGCCGCGCCGGCCGGATCCCGGTCTTGCGCGACCCGAGCGAAGGGGTGACTTCGGTCATTGGTAATGCATCCGCGACGCCCGGGTTTCGGGCTTCGCGGATGCGGGTCCCGTCAGGCGTTAGCTGCCGAGCTTCTTGCGGGCGGCGTCGAGCGGGCCGAAGTCCCAGTAATCCTCGGCCTTGATCGACTCGACCGGGCCCTGCATCTGACCGGCTTCGACATAGAATTCGAAGTCCACCTTCGCCGCATCCTGTCCGCCGCCGCGCCGGTCGTAGACGCCTTCCTTGATCGCCATCTGGTAGAAGGGGGTGATGCCGTCGAGCACCTGCTTCGGCAGGTCGGCCATCAGGTTCCGCTTCTTGCGCTCTGCGTCGACGATCGTCGGATCCTTCGCCATCTCCTGCCAGAACCTCAGCATCTCCTCGACGACGATATCGACCTTGGCGCGGTTCGCCTGCAGCCAGTCGGCACGGACGAAGACGAGCTCGTCCGAGGCCGGCACGTCGACGCTCGGCAGCACGTGGAAGCGGTCGGGCGCACGGCTCATCAGCAGGTTCTTGTTGGCGAGGTCGACGATCGTCGCCTTGATCTGGCCGTTGATCATCGCGATCACGCGGTTCTCGGATCCGGGCACGTAGCTTCGCTGGCCGAACTTGATGCCGTTGCGCTTGGCGATGATGTCGCCGATCGCCTCGGTCCCGGAGCCGCGGGCGTGGAAGACGAAGGGCTGGCCGTCGAGGTCCTTCCAGGACTTGTAGGACTTGTCGGCGACCGGAAAGAAGACGAGGCGCGACATCTGGAACACCGCCCTCAGCGGCGCCTTGGTCTTCTGCATCACCGAATAGGGCGTGCCGACGCCGATATCGGCCTGGCCGTTGATCACCGCCTGGATCGCCAGCTCCTCCTTGGAGAAGGCGGTCAGGTCGTAGGCGACGCCGCGCTCCTTGGCGCGTTCCAGGCCGATGACGAAGGCCAGAGTCTCGGCCGAGAGCACGTCGCCGAGACCGACCTTGACCGCCTGCGCCGAAACGGTCGCGGGCAGCAGCATGAGACCGGCAGCGACGGCTGCGGCTGATAGGCGAAGGTGAGTGAGCACGCGCATGAACGATCCTCCCTTGGCATTGTGTCTGCCTGCGGCTTGTCGCCACTTCCCCCCGGCGGATCGCGATGCCTTGAGGCATCAGCGTCCTTTTGTGTTCTCGCCGGAAGCAGACTTAGAACGATGCTAAGGAGCGGCAATGGCGGTTGTCAAACAGCCTGCCTTTAACGGCCTAAGGGAGTGCCGCGGGTTTCGGCCCGCCGGTCGCCCAGTCAAGCAGCTCGACCGTGTGAACGGTCGGAAGCTGCGCGTAGTGACCGATCTGGGTGAGGCAGCCGATGTTGCCGGCGGCGATCAGGTCCGGCTTGGTCGCCTCGATGTTGGCGGCCTTGCGCTTGCCGAGCGCGCTCGCGATCTCGGGCTGAAGCATGTTGTAGGTGCCGGCGGAGCCGCAGCAGAGATGCGGCTCCGACGGCTCGAGCACTGTGAAGCCGGCCTGCGCGAGCAAAGTCTTCGGCTCGGTGCGGATCTTCTGTCCGTGCTGCAGCGAGCAGGCGGCGTGATAGGCGACCTTGAGATCCTTCGGTGCGCCCTTCGGGATGCCGAGCTTCGTCAGGACCTCTGACACGTCCTTGGCCAGCGCCGAGACCTTCGCCGCCTTGTCGGCCCAGGCTGGGTCGGTGCGCAGCATGTGGCCGTAGTCCTTGATCGTCGTGCCGCAGCCCGAGACGTTGACGACGATCGCGTCGAGTTCGCCGGCCGAGAGCCAGGCGTCGATGTTCCTTTTCGCGAGGGAGAGAGCTGGCTCCTCGTCGCCCATGTGATGCAGCAGGCCGCCGCAGCAGCCGGCGCCCTTGGCGACCACGACTTCGCAGCCGAGACGGGTCAAGAGGCGCACCGTCGCCTCGTTGATCTCCGGTGCCAGCACCGGCTGCGCGCAGTTGGTCAGCATCGCGACGCGCATCTTCCGCGCGCCGTCGGCCGGGAACACCTGCGGCGCGTCGACCGCCGATGACGGCGCCGGCGGCTTCGCTAGATCCAGCATCGCCGCGATGCGGCGCGGCATCAGGGCGGCGAACGGCTTCGCCAGGGTCGCGCCCAGCAGCGCCAGGCGGAAGCGGTTGGGGTAGGGGAGGATCGCACCCAGGAGCTTGCGCACGACGCGGTCGAGGAGCGGCCGCGTGTATGTCTCCTCGATGCGCACGCGCGCCTGGTCGACCAGATGCATGTAGTGCACGCCCGACGGACAGGTCGTCATGCACGACAGGCAGGAGAGGCAGCGGTCGATATGCTTGGTGACCTTGGCCGAGGCCGGCCGGTCGTTCTCCAGCATGTCCTTGATCAGGTAGATGCGCCCGCGCGGGGAATCCAGCTCGTCGCCGAGCAGCACATAGGTCGGGCAGGTCGCCGTGCAGAAGCCGCAATGGACGCAGGCGCGCAGGATCTTCTCCGCGACCTGCAGGTCGGGATCGGCGAGTTGCGCCAGGGTGAAGTTGGTCTGCATCAGTCCATGCGCCCGGGATTGAGGATGCCCTTGGGGTCCATGCTTTCCTTGACGCGCTTCGCCAGCGCCGCGAGTGGCGCGGCTTGCGGCTGGAAAACCGGAACGGCGCGGCGGACGGCGTCGTCGGCGCGGACCAGCGTCGCGTGCCCGCCGCCGAGCGCCTCGCGGATCGCGGCGGCACCGGCGTCGGCCGATGGCGAGACCGCGAGCCAGACGAGGCCGCCGCCCCAGTCGTAGAACCACTCCGCCTGCATCGTGCGCGCGATCCGTGCGATCGCTTGCGGCCCCTCGGTCGGCGGCACCGACAGGCGCCACAACGGACGCGGATCGCCGACGAACGGGCGCGCGTCTCCTAACTCGCGCCAGAGCGTCGCCGAGTTCATGCCATGCAGCTCCTCGGTCGCACCGAACGGCGCCAGCTCCTCGCGGAGCGCCTTGCAGCGATGCTCGGCCGAGGGCGCCGGTCCTTCGACGCGGATCGCGGTCACGCCGCGGCCTGCGCCGCTGACGTAAGCAACGGACGAACGCGTGGCGACGGAGGTCGGCAGGTGGGCTGCGGCGATCACCTCGTGCGGACTGCCTAAGGCCGCCGACATCGCCTCGCGCGCGCGTCCGTCGTCGAGGCCGAAGATCAGCACGGTCCGCGTCTTTTCCGGGATCGGCAGAACCTTGAAGGTGACCTCGGTCATCGCTGCCAAGGTGCCGTGCGATCCTGCGAGCAGCTTGCAGAGGTCGTAGCCGGTGACGTTCTTCACCACGCGGCCGCCGGTCTTGAAGAACTCTCCGGTGCCGTTGACGGCCTTGAGTCCGAGCAGATGATCGCGCGCGGCACCGTGGCGCAGCCGGCCGGGGCCGGAGAGGTTGGACGCGAAGACGCCGCCGATGCTGGCCGCGTTCTCCGGCGCACCGTAGAGCGGCCCCAAATCCGCCGGCTCGAAGGCGAGGCGCTGGTTCTGCGCCTTCAGCGTCGCTTCGACATCCGCGAGCGGCGTTCCGGCAAGCGCGGTCATCACCAGCTCGTCCGGTTCGTAGAGCGGGATGCCGGAAAGGCCCGATAGATCCAGGCTGGCACCGGTCTGCATCGGCCGGCCGAGGCCGCGCTTGGTGCCACGGCCGACCACCTCCAGCGGCGTGCCGGCGGCTGCGGCATCCGCCACCGCCTGGCGGACGTCGTCGGCGTCACGGGGCTTGGTCATCAGAAGCGCGGCAGGTCGGGGAAGGGGAGATGCCCCTTGTTGACGATCATGCGTCCCATCTCGGCGCAGCGGTGCAGCACCGGGAAGACCTTGCCCGGGTTCAGCAGCGATTCCGGATCGAAGGCGCATTTGATGCGGAGCTGCTGGGCGAGATCGACGTCGTCGAACATCGTGTCCATCAGGTCGCGCTTCTCGATGCCGACGCCGTGCTCGCCGGTCAGCACGCCGCCGACCTCGACGCAGAGGCGCAGGATGTCGGCGCCGAACTTCTCGGCACGCTCGAGTTCGTCCGACTTGTTGGCGTCGAACAGGATCAGCGGATGCAGGTTGCCGTCGCCGGCATGGAAGACATTACAGAAGCGCAGGCGATGCTTCTCGGAGAGCTCGCGCATCCGCGCCAGCACCTCGGGCAGCTTCTTCCGGGGGATCGTTCCGTCCATGCACATGTAGTCGGGCGTGATGCGGCCGACGGCGGGGAAGGCGGACTTGCGCCCGGCCCAGAAGAGCGCGCGCTCCTCCTCGGTCTGGCTGATCCGGAGCGTCATCGATTTCCGCGCCCGCGCGATCCCGGCGACCTGCTCGATCAAATGATCGACCTCGACCTTAGGCCCGTCGAGCTCGACGATCAGCAAGGCTTCCACGTCCAACGGATAGCCCGCATGGACGAAGTCCTCGGTCGCGTGGATCGCCGGGCGGTCCATCATCTCCATGCCGCCTGGGATGATGCCGGCGGCGATGATCGCCGCGACGCAGTCGCCGGCGTCCTCGTTGGAGGGGAAGCCGATCAGCACGGCACGCGCGGTCGAGGGCTTCTTCAGGATGCGGACGGTGACTTCGGTGACGACGCCGAGCAGACCTTCTGATCCGGTCACCAATCCCAGAAGGTCGTAGCCTTCGGAATCGAGATGCTTGCCGCCGAGGCGGATCACCTCGCCGGTCACCAGCACCATCTCGATGCCGAGCACGTTGTTGGTGGTGAGGCCGTACTTGAGCGAGTGAACGCCGCCCGAGTTCTCGGCGATGTTCCCGCCGATCGTGCAGGCGATCTGGCTGGAGGGATCGGGCGCGTAATAGAAGCCGCTCGAGGCGACCGCGGTCGAGATGCCGAGGTTGGTGACGCCGGGCTGCGCCGTCACCGTCCGGTTGGCGTAGTCGATGTCGAGGATCTTGTTGAACTTGCCGAGGCCGAGCAGCACGCCGTCGGCGAGCGGCAGCGCTCCGCCCGAGAGCGAGGTGCCGGCGCCGCGCGGCACCACCCGCACCCGGTTCTCGTGGCAATAGCGGAGGATCCGCGAGACCTGGTCCGTAGTCGAGGGCAGGACCGCGACCATCGGCAGCTGCCGATAGACCGAAAGCGCGTCGCACTCGTAGGCCCGGAGCTCGTCCTCGGCGTCGATAACCCCTTCACCTGGAACGATTTCTCGCAACGCGGCGACGATTTCGCGCCGGCGGGCGAGCACGTCCTGGTCGGGGGCGGGCATTCTCAAGGCCATGGGCCGATCCTCGGAAGGGGGCGCCTTTATGTCAAATGGCGGGTCCCGGGGCCGAAATCGGCGCCGCGACCCGAGGGATTGCGAGGAACGATCAATGCGCGTAAAATGTTGTCGTCGCTAGAAAGGCGCCGTTCGTCCGTCCAAAAGGGATAGAAGACATGGCCGACATTTCCGCGACCATCGCCAGCCAGCTGGCTCAGGCCGCCCAGACCATTCAGCGGTCGCCGCCGCCGAAGCCTGAGCCCAAGGCTGAAGAGGCCTCCCAGGATACGCCAAGCGTCAAGGTCGACTCCGGCCTGCTCGCGACTCTTTCGGTCGATGAGTCCGAGGCGCCCGCCGATGCCGGCGCGGCCAGGGAAGCAGCACTCTCTGCCCAGCAGGAGCTGTCCGGCCAGACCCTCAGCATCGCCAACCAGTCGCCGCAGAAGCTTCAGGGCCTGTTCCACTGACCTTGGGCTGACGCCGCCTCAGGCCGCGACCTCGGGTCCGGCCTGGGCGACATGCGCGAGGTCGTCGCCGGCCGCGACCCGCGCGATATGACGAAGGCCGACAACCACGCCTGAATCGCGGAAACGGATCTCGATCGGCGCCCGGTCCGGGCGCTCGACGACATGCACGAGTCCGCAGAGGTCGCCGGCCTCTACCTCCTGTCCGAGCGCGCAGCGCGATTCGAAGACGCCGTCCTCCGGCGCCACCGGAAACAGGCTGCCGTCGCGAAAGCGCAGCCAGCGCGGCGCCGCCGGCGTCACATTGCTTTTCTTTGGCAGGATCCCGAGCGCGGAAAGAAGCCCATGGATGCCGCTCTCGGCAAGCTTGAGGGCTTCCGCACCGACCGTGCCCATGCCACGAAGCTCGGTCGAGAGATACGGCACGCCGCGCCGCGCCGCCGATCCCAGCATCGTCGTCTCGTCGTCGCGGAAGGGCTTGGTCAGGCACCAGGGCGCGCCGAACGCGTCGATCGCCTGGCGCGTGCGCCGACGCACATCGGCGTCCGGGTGCTCGCTGGCGAACAGGCAGCAGACATAGTCGAAGACCGTGCCGCCGGAATGAAGGTCGATCACGAGATCGGCGCGCGGCAGAAGCTGAGCGTCGACGAAGGCGGCGATCTTCGCCGTCGGCCCGCCGAGCGCGTCGCCGGGAAAGCTGCGGTTGAGATTGCCGCCGTCGATGGGCGAGGTGCGGCGGCCGGCGGTCGCCGCCGCCAGGTTGAGGGCAGGGGCGATGATGACCCGGCCGCGGATCGCTGCAGGATCGAGCGAGCGCACGAATGCCGCCGCCGCGACCTGGCCTTCGTACTCGTCGCCGTGATTGCCGGCGGTAATGAGAAGCGTGGGGCCGTCGCCGTTGCGGATTACCGCGATCGGGACCAGCAGCGCGCCGTCGGCGCCGCCGTCGCGCTGCATGGGTACGCGGACGGCGGAGACCTGCTTGCCGTCGCGATCGAAATCGATGTCGGTAGCGAGGATCACGCCCGGCTCAAGCGAGGGGCGTGACCGGCGGGCTTAGCCCTGGCGGGCCTTGAAGCGCGGGTTGGTCTTGTTGATGACGTAGACCCGGCCCTTGCGGCGGACGATGCGGCAGTTCTTGTGCCGGCCCTTCATCGACTTGAGCGAATTCACGACTTTCATGGCGAACCCCGAGAAAACAGGCGGCGGACCATAGGGGCGTCGCCTGCGGTTGTCAACGCGCGCTACGACTGCCGGCTGGACGTAATTCGGTACCGCGAGGGCTCTCGCCTGGACGCGAAATTCGCGTGCGACTCGTTGTTTTAGAGCGATTTATCGCCGTTTTTCCTCTCGGCCTGCCCGTGGCGGCAACCCGCCCGGAAGCCAGACGTTCAAGCACCGTGAAGGCCGCAGACGGCTCTCTTGGGGACGGACGGCCATTCAACCTCTCACTTGGGCTGCCCTTGCGGGGAAACGTGGGGTTTCTCCGCCCGTCCTCCCCTGTGGGAACCGCGATACCTAGGAGAGAAGAATGACCCGCAAACTTATGATGATCACCACCGCGATCGTCGCGCTCGCGACGGCTCCGGCGGTCCTTGCCCAGGGCACCGGCGCCGCCGGCCAGGGCGGTGCCGGCGTCAACGGCAGCGCCGCCACCAGGCCCCCTGGCGCCACGAACCAGCAGGCGCCGGCGGCGCCCGCGCCATCGCAGACCCTGGTCCAGCAGAACCAGCAGAAGCTCCAGGCCCCCGGCAGCTCGCTGACCACCGGTGGTTCGGCGACGCTCAACCGTCAGCCGATGACGCGCGATCTGCAGAGCGGCAAGACCACGACCGGTCAGGTCGCCGCCGGCCAGGCCGCAACCGGCGAAGTCAAGACCGATGCGATGAAGATGGGTGAGACGAAGGCGGAGAAGGCGACCGGCAAGATGGCATCGAGTTCGTCGGCCAAGTCGCACGACAAGATGATGCACAAGT
>JAEULB010000023.1 GCA_016792585.1 Rhodospirillaceae bacterium | reverse complement strand
TGACTACTCGATGATGGAGGCGACGACGCCGGCGCCGACGGTGCGTCCGCCTTCGCGGATGGCGAAGCGCAACCCCTCGTCCATGGCGATCGGCGCGATCAGCTTCACTTCCATGGCGATGTTGTCGCCCGGCATCACCATCTCGGTGCCCTGCGGAAGGACGACCTCGCCGGTCACGTCCGTCGTGCGGAAGTAGAACTGCGGGCGGTAGTTCGAGAAGAACGGCGTGTGACGCCCGCCCTCTTCCTTCGTCAGGATGTAGGCCTCGCACTTGAACCGCGTGTGCGGCGTGATCGAGCCCGGCGCCGCCAGAACCTGGCCGCGCTCCACTTCCTCGCGCTTCGTGCCGCGCAGCAGCGCGCCGATGTTGTCGCCAGCCTCGCCCTGGTCCAGCAGCTTCCGGAACATCTCCACGCCGGTCACCACCGTCTTGGTGGTCTCGCGCAGCCCGATGATCTCGACTTCCTCGCCCACCTTCACAACGCCACGCTCCACGCGGCCGGTCACCACCGTGCCGCGGCCCGAGATCGAGAACACGTCCTCGATCGGCATCAGGAACGGACGGTCCTTCGGACGCGCCGGCTGCGGGATGTACTCGTCCACCGCCTTCATCAACTCGAGGATCGCCTTCTTGCCCTGCTCCTCGTTCTTGCCTTCCAGCGCCATCAGCGCCGAGCCCTTGATGATCGGGATCTTGTCCCCCGGGAACTGGTACGAGGTCAGAAGCTCGCGAACCTCGAGCTCCACAAGGTCCAGAAGCTCAGGGTCGTCGACCATGTCGACCTTGTTCATGAACACAACCAGCGCCGGAACGCCGACCTGGCGCGCCAGCAGGATGTGCTCGCGCGTCTGCGGCATCGGGCCGTCCGCCGCCGAAACCACCAGGATCGCACCGTCCATCTGCGCCGCACCCGTGATCATGTTCTTCACGTAGTCGGCATGCCCCGGGCAATCCACGTGCGCGTAGTGACGGTTCGTCGTCTCGTACTCCACATGCGCCGTGTTGATCGTGATCCCGCGCGCCTTCTCTTCAGGCGCCTTGTCGATCTGGTCGTAGGCCATGAACGTCGCACCCCCCGTCTCCGCCAGGATCTTCGTGATCGCTGCCGTCAACGACGTCTTCCCATGGTCCACGTGACCGATCGTCCCGATGTTGCAGTGCGGCTTGTTCCGCTCGAATTTCGCTTTCGCCATGGTCTCGTTGTCCCGTTGATCTTCAGCTCTGAAGCCTGATGCCGATGAGTGGAGCGGGTGAAGGGAATCGAACCCTCGTAGCCAGCTTGGAAGGCTGGTGCTCTACCATTGAGCTACACCCGCGTCGATCCGCCCGCTCCGCCTCTAACTCATTGAAATTCCTAAGTAAGGCGTGCCGTCGGTTTGTCTGTCGCTTAGATCCTGCTCCCCGGGTTTCCCGCCAGGAGCGGGAGGTGGTGGAGGGGGCTGGATTCGAACCAGCGTAGACATAAGTCGGCAGATTTACAGTCTGCTGCCATTGACCGCTCGGCCACCCCTCCGGACCCGCTCGAGGACAGCGCGCGGCGGCCGGGCAATATGACAGGAGCCCGTTCGCCGTCAACGCCAAAAAAGACGCACACAACCTTTCGCCCCGGGGTCTGTCGGGGAGAGGTTGCCGTCTCGGTGTCGGAAGCATATTAGAAGCCGCCATGGCAAGGCGCAAGCCCACCGACCGCCGGCGCTCCGGCCCGGATTCCGGCCGAAACCCGGGCCGGGAGCGGCCCGAGCCCCCCGCCGGCCCTCGGCCGGACAGGCGGCCGGAGCGAAAGCCGGACCGGCGCCCCAGCTCGCCAGGAGGCCAAGCCTGGCTCTACGGCCCCCATGCGGTCCTGGCCGCCCTCGGCAATCCCCGGCGGCGGTGCCGGCGCTTGGTGGTGACCGACGCCGCGGCCGAAACCCACGGACGTCGGCTGGCGGAACTCGGCGGCCCGCCGCCGGAGACCCTCTCCCGCGAGGAGATCGAGCGCCTGCTGCCGGCGGGCGCGGTCCACCAGGGGGTGGCGCTCGCCGTCGACCCGCTCCCCGATCCCGATCTCGACCAGATCCTGGCCGGGCTTCCGGCCGGCCGCGGCCTGGTCGTCGTCCTCGACCAGGTGACCGACCCCCACAATGTCGGCGCGATCTTGCGCTCGGCCGCCGCCTTCGGTGCGGACGCGGTGCTGCTGCCGGACCGTCATGCGCCGGGGACCACCGGCGTGCTCGCCAAGGCCGCCTCCGGCGCGCTCGACCTCGTTCCTCTCGCGCATGTTGTGAACCTGGCGCGCGAGCTCGACCGGTTGAAGGCCCAGGGATTCTGGTGCGTGGGCCTGGACTCGGAAGCCGAGCAGACCGTCGCCGAAGCCGACCTCACCGGCCGCGTCGCGCTGGTGCTCGGCGCGGAGGGCGCCGGCCTTCGCCGCCTGACTCGGGAACGCTGCGACCTCGTCGTCCGGCTGCCGACTTTGAACCGGCTGGCGAGCCTGAATGTCTCGAACGCCGCCGCGGTCGCTCTCTACGAGATCGCGCGCCGACGTTAATCGGCTGTTCATCTCACCCGTGTTTTCTTGCCGAGTGTGACCGCCGACACGTCGGCGTCGCCTAATCTTTCAGTAACTTGCCGCGAAAATCCGGCGCGCGCGCCCTCTCCGTGGTTGCTTCCGACTTACTTCGCCGCTTACATCGGGGCCCGAGAAACGAGCCATGTCAGACATCCCTCTCACCGAAGATCCGGTCGTCAAGCAGGCTCGCTGCCGCTCGCTCGAAGCGCTTGCCGGCGAGCCGGCGCGCGACGTGATCTGGCGCTCCTGCCGGACCTTCTTTGAGACCACCAAGACCGTTCCCCTGGAACTTCTCTATTCGAGCAAGCACCAGGAAAAGCTGATGAGCAGCGGCTCGGTGTTCCTTGGCGCCAATCAGAAGGTCGCGATCGCCCAGGTCGCCGGAACGAAGCAGTCGGTGTCCGACCGGCTGAAGGAACTGAACCAGCTCACCTTCGACTGGCAGACCCAGACCCGCGCCTACGAGGCGAAGTCCGACGCCGTCGCGACGCCCGGCCAGCTCGAGACTCTGCTCAAAGGCCTTCCCGGCAACGCGGCCGAGAAACAGTGGCTCGCCTACATCGCCATCACGCGGATGCTGGCCCCGCTGAAGGACTACGGACAGAAGTTCGAAGCGGTGATGTCGCTCGACGACGAGCTCAGCCTCGACGTCGTCGAGATCCTCGACCCCCTCATCGGCGAGTTCATGCGCACGCCCGCGGTGTCGGACCAGCTGCTTCAGGGCCTGACCACGCTCGAGCAGAAGCTGCATCGCCTGGCGGATCTTTCGACCGGCACCGGTGAACCGCCGGCGAACCTGCCGATGACGGCGCAGCGCCTTGCCAGCCTGCTCGTCAGCCGGCCGATGCCGAATACCCAGGCGGCGCTCCAGGGAATCATCGTCCGCGAGATCAACGGCGGCACGAGTCTGACCGGCGGCGCGCCGGCGGGCGAGCTCAAGGCGGTGCTCAAGCTCCGCAAGCGGCTCACCACGAACGGCCAGCTGTTGGGCGGCAGCGTCACCGAGGCGGCCTTCGACCGGCGCTCCAGCCGCCTGCTCAATCCCGAGGTCATCGACAAGATCATCGGCCCGACCTCGTCGATCGCCCAGGAGCTGGAGGCGATGCTGCCGTTCCTCGACGAGCCGATCGGCGACAGGTCGCGCGAGTTCATCGTTCGACAGGTCGACCAGATGATCCAGGCCTGCCAGTCGCCGCAGCGCCTGGTCGGCGAAAGCACGCCGCCTCCGCAACGGCTCAAGATGCTGGCCCGCTTTCACAAGCGGATCCGCAAGGCCGAGCTGATCGGCGCGATCAAGACGCGGATCCTGCGCACGGTCGAGACCTTCCACGCCGACACGCTGAAGACCGCCGATCCGCTCTCGAAGATCGAGAGCCAGAACGGAGGCAACACCGAGAAGGCGCTGGCGCTGATCGACCTCTGCCGCTCGGGCATGCTGATTCCAGGCGACTATCTCGATCGCGCGCGCAAGGCGGCGGAGACGCGGCTCAAGGCGCCGGACTTCATGCCGGCCTATCTCGGCGGCGACGCGGACCCGGCCAAGCGCGCCGAGAGGATCACGCAGCTCAAGACCATGCTGATCGAAGCAGGCATCGGCGGCTGAACCGCCGGACCTGCGATGTAATCGAAATTTTCATCCGGTTAAGTTTGTTCACCTCGAATTAACCCGGCGCCCGGATATTCCGCGCGCCGGCGACGACGCAGACCTGCGCTCTGGACCGGTTTCGGTCCCTCCCCACGCAGGATGATCGCCATGAATCGGTTTCGCAATCTGGGCATCGCGCCCAAGATTCTCTCCGTGCTCGCGCTGTTTTCGGCACTTGCCGTCGGGCTTTCCGCCCTCGCCATCACCTCTCTCGGCCATGTCTACGGCGAGACTTCCGTCTTCACCGGCGCGTTCGACCGCGGCATCGCCGGCGGCCGCGCCACCGCCAACCTCCTCGCCTTCGCCCGCAACGTCGAGTTCCTGCCGATCGAGCTCGATAAGGCCGAGCGCGACAAGTACGAGGCCCGGTCGGCGGATGAGCTGAAGCGCCTCTATTCACGCGTCGACCAGCTCGAGCAGCTCGTCAACACGCCGGAAGGCCGCAAGAATGTCGCCGACATCCGCGCCGACGTCGGCCGCTACGAAGCCGCCTACAAGCAAGTCGTGACGCTGGGTCGCGAAGGCCGCCTCAAGGAGGCGGGCCAGGTCGCCGACGAAGGCGCCAAGACGATCGACGAGGTGCGCAAGCACATCCGCGCGATCGAGGACCGCAACACCAAATTCGTCGAGCAGTCGCAGAAGGAAGTGCTCGCGACCTACCAGGATGCGCGCCTGCAGATGATCGTGCTCTCGGCCGGCGGCATCGGCGTCGGCGTGGCGCTCGCCCTCTTCATCGTGCTCGCCGGCGTCACCCGCCCGCTCGGCCGCATGACCGACGCGATGGGCAAGGTGGCATCGGGCGACTTCGAGATCCAGGTCCCCGCCCTCGGCCAGAGTGACGAGGTCGGCAAACTCGCCTCCGCGCTCGAGCGCTTCAAGGCGGCCGGCATCGAGAACCGCCGCCTCCAGGCCGAGCAGGAAGAGACCAAGCGCCGGACCGAGGTCGAGAAGAAAGCGATGCTGGCCAAGCTCGCCGACGGCTTCGAGGCATCGGTCTCGGGCGTCGTCGAGACGGTCGCGACCGCCTCCACCGAGATGCGCGCCTCGGCCGAGGCGCTGTCCTCGACCGCCGAGGAGACCTCGCGTCAGTCGACGGCGGTTGCCGCCGCGGCCGAGCAGGCTTCGACCAATGCACAGACAGTCGCGACCGCGGCCGAGCAGCTCTCCGCCTCGATCACCGAGATCTCGGGCCAGGTCGCCCAGTCGACCAAGATCTCCGGCAAGGCCGTCGACACCGCCGCCACGACCACGGCGTCAGTCCAGGGCCTCGCGGACGCGGCACAGAAGATCGGCGAGGTCGTCCAGCTGATCAACGACATCGCCTCCCAGACCACCCTGCTGGCGCTCAACGCGACGATTGAGGCCGCCCGCGCCGGCGAAGCCGGCAAGGGCTTCGCGGTCGTGGCGTCCGAAGTGAAGTCGCTCGCCTCGCAAACCGCGAAGGCGACCGAGGACATCGCGAGCCAGGTGAGCGCGATCCAGGGTGCCACCCGCAACGCCGTCGACTCGATCAAGGGGATCTCCGAGACTATCGGCCAGATCAACGAGATCGCGACCGCGATCGCCTCCGCGGTCGAGGAGCAGGGTGCCGCCACCCAGGAGATCGCCCGCAACATCCAGCAGGCGTCCCACGGCACCAACGAGGTCTCGACCAACATCGTCGAGGTCACCAAGGCCGCGGGCGAGACCGGATCGGCCGCGACCCAGGTCCTCGCCGCCGCCGGCGAGGTCTCCCAGCAGTCCGAGCGGCTCAAGAGCGAGGTCGACCGCTTCCTGGTCGCCGTCCGCGCGGCCTAGAGCAAGCGCACGAATCGCGCTAGAACGGCGCCGGCCCCGAAAGGGACCGGCGCCGGCATAGCTCAGCGGTAGAGCAGCGGTTTTGTAAACCGAAGGTCGGGGGTTCAATCCCCTCTGCCGGCACCACCGAACCTCATCGCTTTCGGCGACGCGCAAGATCCACGAGATCCGCCGCCATCGCCGCCACCACCGCCGCCCTGTCTTCCGACGTCTCGCAGCGGTAGAGGCGAAGGCTCTCGTACCAGGCACTTTCCTTCCCGGCGACGCCCCAGCGCCACTCCGGCGTATCGGCCAGGAATACCCAGGCCGGAACGCCGAGCGCGCCGGCAAGGTGCGCCGTCGAGGTGTCGACGCTGATCACCAGGTCGAGCTGCCGCATCACGAATGCCGTATCGGCGAAGTCGGCGAGCGGCACCGACAGCATCGGCGACGGCGCCTCGCTCGGATCGAGCGATACGAACCGCACCCCGGGCGTCGAGAGAAGACGAGCGATCGAGTCCAGGTCGAGAGAGCGTCGCGCATCGTTCGGATGAGCCTTCCGCCCCCGCCAGGCCATGCCGACGGTCAGATCCTCGCTCGACGCGAGACGAGGCCCGGAGGACGGTGCTCTCAGGTAGGGCCGTCCGTCGACCCGCGACACGCCGAGAAGCTGGGGCAGCGCCATCAGCGGCACCCAGAAGGCGAAGGCCTCGGGGCTCACGCCGACGACGGTCGTCACACCCGGAATCGAGGCGAGAAGGCGGCTGAGCTGCTGCGGCACCACGACGGTCACGACGGCGCCACGGTCGGCAAGTGCCGGCAGGAAGCGCGCCATCTGGATCATGTCGCCGAAACCTTCCTCCCCGACGACGACGATCGCGCGCCCTTCCGGCGGCTCGCCGCTCCAGATCGGAAGCGGCAAGGATTGAATCGAACGGTCCGCGACGCGGAAGGCCGAGAATCCCTCCAGAAGATTGTTCTCGAGCAGATGAGCGGCGCCGAGCGTCCGGTGCGCGATGTCGAAGCCGGGATCGGCAGCGAGCGCTCGGTGCGCGAAGCGGATCGCCGTGCGCGGAAGTCGGACGCTGTAGGCCTGATGCGCCGCGAGCTGCCACAGATCCGCGCGATCTGGCGCCGTCGTGAGACTCCGGCGGATCGGCCGGTCCGCGTTGCGGTGACTTCCGCCGGTCAACATCGCCGCGGCCAGTTCCGCATGAACGTCCGCATCTTCGGAAAGCACGGCAAGCGATCGCTTGAAGGCGTTCAGGTCCGGCGCGGCGCGTCCGAGATCCTGCCAGGCCCGAGCATCGAAAGGGACGTCCGCGAGGCGGCGACGGAGATCGAGAAGCAACGGCTCCGCTTTCGATGTTGCGAGCTGTGGCAGTCTCGCAAACCGAAGGGGGACGGTTCAACTCCGCCGGTATCGGTTTCCGTCAGTTGAGGCCGGCCGCCTCGATCGCCCGACGGCAGGCCAGCTCGCAGGCGTCGCAGGCGTTCCGACAGATCCCGCAATGCTCGTGGTGGCCGGCGTGGCGCGCGCATTCGGCGCCGCAGATGCGGCAGGCCTCGGCGCATACCTCCAG
Source organism: Rhodospirillaceae bacterium (assembly GCA_016792585.1). GTDB lineage: Bacteria > Pseudomonadota > Alphaproteobacteria > SHVZ01 > SHVZ01 > SHVZ01. The sequence continues at coordinate 35,767 of JAEULB010000023.1, read as the reverse complement.
CACCTGCTTCAGCAAGGCCAGGTTCGGATGGGTCCGCCGGGAAGCGATCTCGCCGGCGGCCGAGCACAGCGCCGCGCAATCCAGGTTGAGGCGGATGCAGCGGCGCAGGTCCTCGAGGCCCTCCTCGCCGAGACAGGCATCGGCGCAGGCCGTGCAGGTCTGAGCGCAGTCGAAGCACGCCTCCACGCAGGCCGCGAGGGCGTCGACGCCGTGCACCGGGACGCTCCGCACCTCCGGATGGGTCCCGATCATTTCCAGCGCATGCATGAGTACCTCCGTACCGGTTATCGCAGCTCGCCCTGGGGCTGCCGCTTGCCTTCCGCCCGCCGTACCAGGCGCAGCCTCACTTCAGCGCCCCGGGCCGCCTGCTCCCATCGCTCGACGATCTCCGCCAGATCGTTCCGCGCCTTCGGATGCGTCATCTGCTTGGCGAGGAGGCGAAGCTGCCGTGCCCGCTCGCGCCATTGCCGCGCGTCCTGATACTCGTTCTTCATCGAATGATCCCGGCCGGAGGAAGCCCGATTCAAACGCGGCCGCCGCGCTTGTGTTGCAGCAAATCGACGATTTCATCGTCTTCCGCGAACGGACGAGCCGGGTGGCGAGGCGCGAGCGGTGCCGCTAGCCTGCCTCGCGACCCTTCATCCGGAGATCCCCATGCGCGCCCGCGTTCGTGACACCGAGATCTACTTCGACATCGAAGGCGCCGGCCTGGTGCCGGACGGCAAGCGCATGCGCGAGAAGCCGGTTGCCTTCGTCATCCATGGCGGCCCCGGCGGCGATCACTCCGGCTTCAAGCCCGGCATGAGCCCGCTCGCCGAGAAGATGCAGCTCGTCTACTTCGACCATCGCGGCCACGGCCGCTCCGCCAAGGGAGACCCCGCCAAGTACAATCTCGACGAGAACGTCGAGGACATGGAGGCGCTGCGGCTCCATCTCGGCCTCGGACCGATCGTCAGCATCGGCACCAGCTACGGCGGCATGGTCGCCCAAGCGCATGCGGCGCGTTACCCGAAGTCGGTCTCCCACCTGATCCTTATCGTCACCGCCTCCCACTACGGCTTCAATGCCCGCGCGCGCCAGATCATCGCCGAGCGCGGGAGCCCCGAGCAGAAGGCGATCTGCGACGACCTCTGGTCCGGCCGCCTCGATTCCGTCGAGAAGATGCGGCGCTACTACGAGCTGATGGGGCCGATGTATGCGATGAAGTTCGATGCGGCCGCCGCCGCTGCGGGCCGGGAGCGCGGCACCTATTCGCCCGAGCCGATGCTCAAGGCCTTCGCGCCCGGAGGCTTCCTGCAGAGCTACGACCTCAGGCCCGAGCTCAAGAACATCACGGCGCCGACGCTGATCCTCGCCGGCCGCCACGACTGGATCTGCCCCCCGGAATTCTCCGAGGAGCTCCACCGCCTGATTCCGGGATCTGACCTGAGGATCTTCGAGGAGAGCAGCCACTCGATCCGCGGCGACGAGCCCCAGGCGCTCAACGACGCGATCGCCGGCTTCGTCATCTATAAGTCACGGCCCCGGGCCTAGGGGCACCCAGGAACCCGCCGTCTCCTCACGCGTTTTTCGGGTCTCTAAGCGTGAGGAGACGTGCCATGGGTCGTGGATTGCTGCTCTGGCTGATCGGAATTCCGCTCCCGATCATCCTCGTCGTCTGGCTTCTCGGGGGTCTCAGCTAGGCTTTCCCCCGGCCCGCGCCGTCAGGCGCGGGCGAGGAAGTCGCGCTTGCCGATGCTGACGCCGCAGTGCCGGAGGATCGAGTAGGCCGCGGTGGCGTGGAAATAGAAGTTCGGCAGAGCGAAGTTCACCAGGTAGTCCTGCCCCTTGAACGTCATCGGCTGACCGCCGATCGGCAGCGTCACGTCGCGCGTCTCCGATCCGTCGAGGTCGGAGGCCTTGAAGCCCTGCACATAGGCGGTGACCTTGGCGATCCGCGCCTTGAGCTCGGGGATCGTCTTCTCGGTGTCCTCGTACTTCGGCACTTCCTGGCCGGCGAGGCGGGCCATCGTGCTCTTGGCGAAGTCGGTGACCAGCTGCACCTGGCGGGTCAGCGCGAACATGTCGGGCGCCAAGCGATAGTTCAGCAGCACCGTCGGGTCGACCTTCTTCTCGGTCGCGTAGGCTTCGGCCTTGCTGAGAACGCCGTCGACGGCCTTGAGTGTCTGCAGGATGCCGGGCGCGGCTGCCTGGTACATGGAGAAGGGCATGGGGGATGTCTCGGTTCGAGGGAGAGAGAACCGATCCTGTCCCCAAACCGGCGGGCCGTGCAAGGCCCGCCGCATGGCGTCGGCCTAGCTGACGATCCTCAGGAAGATCATCACCATGCCCACCACCGACACGCCGTAGGCGGCGGTGCGGATCCAGGGCAATCCGGCGATGTACACGACGCCGTGGACGAGGCGCGCCCAGAAGAACAGCTGGGCGCCGAGCGCGGTCGAGGCGTCGGCCTTGCCGGAGACATGTGCGATCAGCACCAGCGCCGCGAACGGCGCGATGTTCTCGAGCATGTTCATGTGTGCCCGCTTGGCACGGCCGATCCAGCCCTCGACGGTCGGGAAGTTCTCGCGGTTGCCGATCAGGACCGGCAGGCCGAGGCTCTTGTTCAATCCGATCGTATAGGGAAGTGCCAGCACGACGCAGAGCACCGCGCTCCAGGCGAGCATCGTCAGATCGATTGTCATGGGTTCCCCCTTTGGAAGCCGGGGAAAGCTTAACTCAACTCCACTCGACCGCCGTGATCCGCTTTTTGGACTCGGCCTTGGTCTTCTTCTGCTGCTGGATCCACTTGGCCGCCCGCTTGGCGGCGCTCATGCCGCGGAATTCGGCCAGGATGTCGCCCTGGGTCTCGGCGATCCTGGACTGGCAGCGCGACAGGAGGGTGTCGGAGGTTTCCCGCGGCAGACGGCGGAATTCCTGCTCGGCGACACCATAGTTGTAGATGAAGAGGGGATCGTTCGGGCTGCGGAGGGCTGCAGTCAATGCAGCGGGGAACGGCTCGTCCTCGGCCAAGAGTCCGTCGCACGCCGTGGACAGCAGCTTCACTGCCGTCCGCTTCACCGCCAAGTCCTGAGCCTGTGTTTCAGCCATGAACTTTCCGCGCGCTTCTCCGCGGATTCCCGTCAAATTCTCACGACAACTACACTATTTTTAACGAAATTTGTCTCGCGCTTCAAGATAGTTCAGCGAAGACCTTCACTACGTTGAGGCGAACTCCAGTCATTTGATCGCCTTCCGGCCGGCGACAGCGGCCGAAAAACCGCACTTGAAGCAAAACGGAGACCATCGGACAGCGCCCGGAACGAGGGCCCGGGCGTGGCGTTGTGGCGGCGTTGGCCCAGTGCGGGCCTTCGGGAGAGGATCATGACCGAAGCCGTCACGCGGGTGCACTGCCCCTGGTGCACCACCCGTCTCAACGCCCAGGCGGCCGTCTGCCACCGCTGCGGCGCAATCAAGATGCGCCCGCCGCTGTCGATGATGCAGATCTTTTTCGTTCACCCCTTGGGCGCCACCATCCTGGCGCTGGCCGGGCTCGTCCTGTTCGGGCTTTCGGTGGTCAAGGCCGGCGGCGTCTTCATCGCCTCCTGGCTCTTGTTCAGCCTGATTCATGTCGCCTTCCGCCAGCGCCGCCGCTGGGTACAGCTCGAGCCGCTGCTGCTCAAGGCGGACGAGACCGAGCAGCAGGTCTCCCACGCCGCGCCGCTCCAGATGAAGCCGTGGTTCGCGACCGCGGCCACCGTCATCGTCGGCGTCGGCATCGTGTGGGCGGCCACGCCGCAGATTTCGAAGGAGACCGCGAGCGCCGCCGTCATCCCGGTGGATGCGTCGGCCCAGTCGGCGCCGGTCAGCGTCGCCGTCGTCGCTCCGCCGCGCGAAGCCCTGCCGCCGACGCCGCCCGCGCAGCCGTGGAAGGCCGAAGCGCCGGCGGCCGAGCCGCTCAAGATCGACGTCGCGAGCGCTCCCGTCGAGATGCCGAAGCCCGAACAACCCGATCGCATGCAGGTGCTGACCGCACAGCGGCTGCTGAGCGACCTCGGCTACGACGTCGGCGGCGTCGACGGGAAGGTCGGCTCGCGTACCCGCGCGGCGATCAAGTCTTTCCGCGAGAAGGCCGGCCTCGGCGGCGAGGAGATCAACGCCGATCTGATCGCCGCGCTCGAGACCGCGGCGCCAGCGCAGCAGTTCGCCGCGGCTCCGGCCCAGCCGATGCTGTCGGACGGACGCCCTGCGCGCCTCGATACGCCAATGGTTCCGTCGATGCGGCCCCAGCAGGCCGAGGCCTCGGTCGGCATGCCGACGCGTCTGGGATCGACCGCGTCTGCCGCCTGGCGGTCGACCGAGGTCAACGCTTCCCAGCCGGCCGAGCCGCGTTCGCGTGGCGGCGAGAGCACCGCGACGCTCAATCGCGAGTCGGCGCAGAAGGCCCAGCCGGTTCCGCAGCCGCGACCCGAGCGGACGCCGGTCGTCACCAACGAGGTGCCGGTCAACGGCGCCATGGTGAATGCGCCGCGCGAGCAGGCCCCGGTCCGTCTCGCCCAGCCGACTCGGGGCGCGCAGCAGGCCGACGCGAGCGGTGCCGCTCCGGCGCCGAAGCCGGTTCCGATCCACACGCTGGTGCCGACCATCGTCCCGGTCCAGTCGCCGGGCCAGGGCACCGTCGGCGGGCTGGTGCTGCCGCCGCAACCCCCGCCGCCGCCTCCGGGCTACGCCCCGCCGGTCCGCTACTGATCGTCAGCTTCCCGCCGCCCGATCAATCAAAAGGGCGGCGGGGTCGTGTTAGGCTTCCCGCAACGAAGCGGGAGGCTGGAATGGCAATCAGGAATCTCACGTCGCTGGTGGCGATGGCCGTGGTGGCGCTCGGCGCCGACGCCGCCTTGGCGCAAGGCAATCCGAAGGTCCTCAAGGTCGTGGCGCAGGGCGACCTTCGCGTGCTCGACCCGATCTGGACCACCGGCACGATCACCCAGAATCACGGCAACCTCGTCTACGACCTCCTGTTCGCCTGGAACGAGAAGCTGGAGGCGACACCGCAGATGGTGTCGACGTGGAACGCCAGCGCCGACGGCCTGACCTACACCTTCACGCTCCGCGACGGGCTCGCCTTCCACGACGGCTCGCCGGTGACGTCCAAGGACGTGATCCCCTCGATCGCCCGCTTCGCCGCGCGCGACATCATGGGCCAGCGCCTCTACAAGGTCGTCGCCGACGTGAAGGCGGTCGACGACAAGACCTTCACGATGACGCTGAAGGAGCCCTACGGGCTCGTGGCATCGACGCTCGGGCGCATGGGCGGGCTCTCTCCGGTAATCATGCGCGAAGCCGAGGCGAAGACCGATCCGCATCAGCAGGTGACGACGGTGATCGGATCCGGGCCTTTCAAGTTCAAGCAGGACGAGTGGGTCCCGGGCGCCAAGGTCGTCTACGTGAAGAACGACGCCTACAAGCCGAGGAGCGAGGCGCCCTCCTACGCCGCCGGCGGCAAGGTCGTGCATCTCGAGCGCGTCGAGTGGCTCTACATCCCCGATCCCGCGACGATCGGCGCAGCACTCGGCGCCGGCGAGATCGACTTCTGGGAGACGCCGACCAGCGATCTTCTGCCCATCCTCCGCCGCAACAAGGACATCGTGCTGGCGCCTTCCGACCCGCTCGGAACCCAGGGGATCCTCAGGCCGAACCATCTCTATCCTCCGTTCGACAATCCGAAGGCGCGCCAGGCGTTGGTCTGGCTCACCAACCAGGAGGACTATCTCCGCGCCTCGGTCTCCAGCGATCCGAACGACTGGAAGGTCTGTCCGGCGATGTTCGTCTGCGGCTCGCCGAACGAGACGCTCGCCGGCGCCGAGGCCGCGACCGAGAAGGATCCGAAGAAGCGCGACGAGATGGCGAAGAGGCTGTTTGCCGAGTCAGGCTACAAGGGCGAGCCGATCCACATCCTGCAGGCGACCGACTTCCCCGCCTTCAACGGCGCCGCCCTCGTGCTCGCCGACGCGCTGAAGCGGATCGGCGCCAACCCGCAGCTGGTGCCGATCGACTGGAACTCGGTGCTGACACGCCGCGCGGTGAAGAAGCCGCCGGCGGAAGGCGGCTGGAACGTGTTCTTCACCTCGTCCGGCGGCCTGCCCGGCTCGTCGCCCTTCGCCAACCCGGTCGCGACCGACTGCGACAAGGCCTGGTTCGGCTGGCCGTGCGATGCGGAGATCGAGAAGCTCCGCGACGCGTGGACGCGCGAGGCCGATCCGAAGAAGCAGTTCGCCATCATCGAGACGCTGCAGAGGCGAATGTTCGAGCAGGTGCCCTACGTCACCTACGGCCAGTGGTTCCAGCAGCTGGCCTACCGCTCGAACGTCAAGGGCGTGATCACCTCGCCGCAGCGCTACTACTGGAACACCCGCAAGGAATAGGCCCCGAAACGACGAAGGCCTCCCGATCGGGAGGCCTTCGCATTTTCGACGCGACCTGGATGGCTACTTCCGGCGCCACCAGCCGCCGCGCTTCGTCGTGACCTCGGCGTCGCCGCCGATCACCTGAACCGGCGGATTGGGATCGACCGGGATCGCCGGCGCGCTCGACGCGTCGGCGGCCGCCCGCGGCGACGACTCCTGCGTTTCCATCTGCTCGAACGCGGAGAGAACCTGGTCGGCGACCGAGGTCGGCTGATAGGCGGGCTGATAGGCCGGCGGCTGGAACGCCGGAGCAGGCGCGGGCGGCATGGGCTGCGGGACGGGTGCTGCCGGCGGCGGCACCGCCGCGATCGACTGCTCGCCATCGGCCGGATGCTCACCATCCTCGCGGCGGCCGCGGCGGCGCCCGCCGCGGCGGCCGCGGCGGCGGCGGCGCCCGTCCTCGCCGCCCTCGGCACGGTTCACGCCCGGCAGCTCGCCCTGCTCGCGGTCGCCCTGGTCCTCAGGAACATTGGCATCCCCGTGCGCTTCGGCCGGCGGAGAGAATCCGGTCGCCGGCGATGCCTGCTCGCCCTGCGGCGCAGGACCACCCTCGCCGGGATGTCCCGGGCGATCTCCGCCGCCACGACGGCGACGGCGGCGACGACGGCGACGGCCGCCGCGTTCCTCGTCGCCCTCGCCGCCCTGCTGGTGCGGCGCCTGATGCTGGCGCTGCTCGGGGGATGCGGCCTGCTCCGGATCGGCGGTCTCGCCGTCCTCGTCGTCCTCGTCGGCCGGAACCGGCGGCGGCAGGGCCTGCTGCGCCTGCGGCCGCGCTTCGACCTGGCTCTGCGCGTCGCGGATCTTGAGGCGCTCGATGCGGTGGTTCGGCGGAACCAGCGTGTCGTCCTGGCCGAGGAATATCTTCATGCCGTGCCGCGCCTCGATGTCGGCGAGCGCGGCGCGCTTGTGGTTCAGGATGTAAAGCGCGACGCCTGCCGGCACGTAGACCATGACCTCGGCGGCGCGGCGCTTGGCGCCTTCCTCCTCGATCGCGCGCAGCACATGCAGCGACGTCGACTCGGTCGAGCGGATGTGGCCGGTGCCGCCGCAATGCGGGCAGAGCGTGGTCGAGGCCTCGACCAGGCTCGGACGCAGCCGCTGGCGCGACAGCTCGAGCAGGCCGAAGGCCGAGATGCGGCCGATCTGGATGCGGGCGCGGTCGTGGCGCATCGCGTCCTTCAACCGGCGCTCGACCTGGTGGTTGTGCCGGTTGTCCTCCATGTCGATGAAGTCGATCACGATGAGGCCGGCGAGATCGCGAAGGCGCAGCTGGCGGGCGACCTCGTCGGCCGCCTCCAGATTGGTCTTGAGCGCCGTGTCCTCGATGTGCCGCTCGCGCGTGGCGCGGCCGGAGTTCACGTCGATGGCGACCAGCGCCTCGGTCTGGTTGATGACGATGGAGCCGCCCGAGCGCAGCGGCACCATCGGCGAATGCATGGCGTCGAGCTGGGATTCGACCTGGGCCTTCTGGAAGAGCGGCAGGCCGTCATCCGCCTTGTAGCGCTGGACGCGCTTGGCGTGCGACGGCATCAGCATCTTCATGAAGTCCTTGGCGGCCTTGTACTGCTCCTCGCCGTCGACCAGCACCTCGTCGATGTCGCGCGAATAGAGGTCGCGGATCGAGCGCTTGATGAGGTCGGCCTCGGCGTGGATCACACAGGGCGCGGTCGAGGTCAGCGTCGTCTCGCGGATCGAATCCCAGAGACGGACCAGATAGTCGCAGTCGCGCTTGATCTCGGTCTTGGTGCGCTCGCTGCCGGCGGTGCGCACGATCAGGCCCATCCCCTCCGGCAGCTCCAGCTCGTCGATCATCGACTTGAGCCGCTTCCTGTCGGTGGCGTTGGTGATCTTGCGGCTGACGCCGCCGCCGCGCGCCGTGTTCGGCATCAGCACGCAATAGCGGCCGGCGAGCGAGAGGTACGTGGTCAACGCCGCACCCTTGGTACCGCGCTCTTCCTTGACCACCTGAACCAGCAGGATCTGCCGGCGCTTGATCACTTCCTGGATCTTGTAGTTGCGCAGCAGGCGCTGGCGGCGGCGGGCGAGTTCCTCGTTGTCGTCGCCGCCGATCACCTCGACCTGGCTCTCGCCGACGCTGTCCGGCGTCGAAGGCGCGCGTTCCGCGTCGGACCGCTCGGCCTCGGCGCGGGCTTCGTCTTCGCCGTTCGCCGGCTCACGAGGCTCGGCCGGCGTCTCCGCGGTCTCGGCATCGTAAAGGACGGCCGGAGCGGCGCCGGCGGACTCGGCGATCGCCGTCCGCTCGGGCGCGACCGAGGCGTCGTCGCTGACGGGCGCAGCCGCCGGCTCGGCTTCGGCTGCGACCGCGGGCGTCTCGGAGGCGGCCTCAGTCGCCGACGACTCTTCCGTCGCGGCATCGGGAGCCGGGGCGCCGGCATCCTCGTCGCCAGGGGCAGCTTCGCCGGCATGACGGTCGCGGCGTTCGCCGCGACGGTTGCGGCGCCCCCGACGTTCGTCGCGATCGCGATCGCGGCGACGACCGCCGCCCTCGTTGCCGCTGACCTCGCCGCGCTCGATCTTCGCCATCTCGGCGAGGAGCCGTTCGCGGTGGGCGACGGGGATCTGATAGTAGTCGGGATGAATCTCGCTGAAGGCGAGGAAGCCGTGGCGATTGCCGCCGTAGTCGACGAAGGCGGCCTGAAGCGACGGCTCGACCCTCGTTACCTTCGCAAGATAGATGTTTCCCTTGAGTTGCTTCTTAGTCGACGTTTCGAAGTCGAAGTCTTCCAGGCGATTGCCGGCTAGCACGACGACCCGGGTCTCTTCCGGGTGCGTCGCGTCGATGAGCATGCGTTTGGCCATCAGGCGCGATCTCCACGCGGCTTGGACCGAGACGCTCGTGTGCCGGGCGTCGGCCAAATCCGCGGATAAGGATGTGAGTGTGGTTGCGACGCAGCCGCCCGGGGATTCCCTCGCGACCATCTGCCTCCACCCGCAGCGAAGCGCGCGGGACTCGGAAGCTCGGAAGGTGGGTAGGGCGCTGCATCAAGCGATAAGTGGGTGGCCCTTGGGGGCCGTTACGACTTTGGGTTCGGCCGGTCAGGCGAGGGTCTCGGCGACGCTTGGGCGTCGGCACTCGGCCACTTGCCTCCGGCTCGCCGATACATAGTCCGGTTTTCCACACCCGACAACGGCCTTGTGGCCGGCTTGTCACGGAAGTGGGCGGTCAAAGGGCTTCTCGCCACCCGGAGTCCCCATGTATATGGGGGGTTAGGGCGGCATTGGTCACAATATGTATCCGAATCGGTGGTGGTTTTGGGCGTCGGCGCTGATCCTGGCCTGGCTCCTGGCCGGTTCGGCCGTCGCCCAGACCGTCGTCAGCCGCCTGAACCTCGTAAGCGGCCCCGAGCGGACACGCATCACCCTCGACCTCAGCCAGAAGGTCGAGCCGCACACCTTCCTGCTGGCTGACCCCTATCGGGCGGTCGTCGACCTGCCGCAGGTGGCTTTCCGCTGGGCCGAGGCGCTGCCGACCCCCGCCGGCGGTCCGGTCGCGGGATTCCGCCACGGGCAATTCAAGCCTGGCACCTCGCGCCTGGTCGTCGACCTGCGCCAGCCGATGCAGATCGTGCAGGCGCAGGTGCTGCCGCCCGGCAGCGGCCAGAGCTGGCGGATGGTGCTCGACCTGGCGCCGATCACCCGCGACGCCTTCCTTGCCGCGATCGGAACCTCGTCGGCAACGGCAGCGGTACCGCCAAAGCCTCCCCAGCCGACCCAGGATGGCCAGATGCCGCGCCGCTCGGACGGCCGCCGAACCGTGATCCTCGATCCCGGCCATGGCGGGATCGATCCCGGCGCCACCGGCGTCGGCGGCATCCGCGAGAAGGCGCTGACGCTCGAGATCGCCCAGGACCTGAAGCGGGTCCTGGAGGCGAGCGGGCGCTACCACGTGGTGCTGACCCGCACCGACGACAGCTTCATCCGGCTTCGCGAACGCATCCAGATCGCCCGCCAGGCGCAGGGCGAGATCTTCCTGTCGCTGCATGCCGATGCACTCGCCGACACCAATTTCCGCGGCATGACGATCTACACGCTCTCCGACAAGGCTTCCGATGCCGAAGCCGAGGCGTTGGCCCAGCGCGAGAACAAGGCGGAGCTGATCGCCGGCGTCGACTTGACCGACGAGTCCCCCGAAGTCGCCAGCATCCTGATCGACCTGGCCCAGCGCGAGACCATGAACCTCTCGGCACGGCTCGCCGGCCACCTGGTGCAGGAGCTGTCGAAAGAAGCGCAGCTGTTGCGGAACGGCCACCGCTTCGCCGGCTTCGCCGTGCTGAAGGCGCCTGACATTCCGTCGGCGCTGGTCGAGCTCGGATACCTCTCGAACCGGCAAGATTCCCAACAGCTTGTCCAGCCCGCCTACCGGCGCCGGCTGGGCCAGGCGATCCTTCGCTCCCTCGACCAGTTCTTCAAATCCCGGCCCGGCGGCCGCGCCGGCTAAACGTCGCACTCCCCGGGAGTTGTTTTGCCGGCCCCTGCCGGATCGACTACGATTGCCTTCGTCCGGCCGCATTCGGGAACCAAGGTTCCCGGCGCCGGTTCTCTTTTCAAAACGTCCCCCGGGTGCCTACCTGGCCATGCGCCTACTTGCTGCCCTCGCCGCCCTGATGCTCTTCGGCGTGGTCGTCGCCATTGGCGGCGGCTTCTACGTTCTCTGGCATTTCGGCCGCGGCCTGCCCGAATACACCCAGCTCGCCGACTATCAGCCGGCGGTGGTGACCCGCATCCATGCCGGCGACGGCCGGCTGATGGCCGAGTACGCGACCGAGAAGCGCGTCTTCGTTCCGCTCGATGCGATCCCGAAGCGGGTGGTGAAGGCCTTCCTCGCCGCCGAGGACAAGAACTTCTACAGCCATCCCGGCATCGACGTGTTCGCGCTCGCGCGTGCGGTCGTCCAGAACATCTCGATGCTGGCCAACAACCCGAACCGCCGCCCGATCGGCGCATCCACGATCACCCAGCAGGTGGCGCGCAACTTCCTGCTCACCGACGAGCTGTCGCTCGACCGCAAGGTCAAGGAAGCCATCCTCTCCTTCCGCATCGAGCAGGTGCTGACCAAGGACCGGATCCTCGAGCTCTATCTCAACGAGATCAATCTCGGCTTCCGCGCCTATGGCGTCGGCGCCGCGGCACTCAACTATTTCGACAAGTCGCTCGACGACCTGACCCTGGGCGAGGCCGCATACCTCGCGGCGCTGCCGAAGGCGCCCAATCGCTACAATCCGCTCCGCAACCTGGGCGCCGCGCAGGGACGCCGCGACTGGGTGCTCGATCAGATGGTCGAAGCCGGCTACATCAAGCCGGAAGAGGCGGTGCAGGCGAAGGCCGAGACGATCACCGTCCGCCGCCGCGACGACCAGGACATCGTCCGCGGCGCCGACTACTTCGCCGAGGAAGTCCGGCGCGAGCTGGTGCAGCGTTACGGCGAGAAGGCGGTCTATGCCGGCGGCCTTTCGGTCCGCACCACGCTCAATCCGCATCTGCAGGTCATCGCAGACCGTGCGCTCCGCCATGGCCTTGTCACCTACGACCGCCGCCACGGTTGGCGCGGTGCGATCCAGAAGATCGAGCTCGGCGCGGGATGGGAGCAGCGCCTGGCCCAGGTGCCGGCGCCGGCTGGAACCACCGACTGGCAAATGGCGGCGGTGCTCTCGACCGACCGAGAAGGCGCCACCGTCGGCTTCGTCGACGGCAACAAGGGGCGCCTTCCGCTCTCCGAGCTCCGCTGGGCGCGCGAGAACCGGCCGGAGCAGCGCCTCGGCCCGCCGATCGAGCGTGCCGACCAGGTGGTCAAGGCCGGCGACGTCGTGCTGGTCGAGCAGGTCGAAGGACACTACGGGCTTCGCCAGGTGCCGGCGATCAGCGGCGCCCTGGTGGCGCTCGATCCGCACACCGGCCGCGTGCTCGCGATGTCGGGCGGGTGGTCGTTCGACCAGAGCCAGTTCAACCGCGCGACCCAGGCACAGCGTCAGCCCGGATCGTCGTTCAAGCCGTTCGTCTACATGGCGGCCCTCGACCAGGGCTATACGCCCTCGACCATCGTTCTCGACTCGCCGGTGACGCTGCCGCAGGGGCCGGGCCTTCCGAACTGGACGCCGCGCAACTACTCGGGCGACTCCCTCGGGCCCGTGCCGATGCGCGTCGGCATCGAGAAGAGCCGCAACCAGATGACGGTCAGGATCGGACTCGACGTCGGCATCAACCGCGTCGCCGAATATGCGGCCGCCTTCGGCATCCATCCGAACCTGCCACGGCACATGTCGATGGTGCTGGGTGCGGGCGAGACCACCGTGCTCCGTCACACCGCCGCCTACGGCATGATCGTCAACGGCGGCAAGAAGATCGTGCCGACGCTGATCGACCGCGTCGACGACCGCAACGGCAAGACGCTGTTCCGCCACGACACGCGCCCGTGCGCCAACTGCAACAACGTCGCCTGGCAGCGTCAGGCCGCCCCCATCATTCCGGACACGCGCCCGCAGATCGAGGATCCGCTGACCGCCTATCAGATGGTCTCGATGCTCCAGGGCGCGGTCGAGCGCGGCACCGGCGCCAGCATCCGCGAACTCGGACGTCCGCTCGCCGGCAAGACCGGCACCAGCAACGACGCCAACGACACCTGGTTCATGGGCTTCTCGCCCGACCTCACGGTCGGCGTCTTCGTCGGCTTCGACCAGCCCAAGGGTCTCGGCGACCGCGAGACCGGCTCGTCGGTCTGCGTGCCGATCTTCAAGGAGTTCATGGCCGAAGCGCTGAAGGACACGCCGAAGACCCCGTTCCGCATCCCGCAGGGCATCCGGCTGGTGCGCACGAACCCGGAGACGGGGCGGCTGGCGCGCGCCGGCGACAAGGTGATCATGGACGCGTTCCGGCCAGGCAGCGAGCCGACGACCTCGGACGCGGTCGAGTCCGAGGACACCGGTACCGGCAGCGTCTCGCCGGTGCCGGCAAGGGCACCGTCCTCGAGCGGCGGCGGGCTCTACTAGCGGCCGGCAAGCGCGCCGGCGACACCGCCGGCGATCACTTCATGGCAATGACGCGCCAGGTCCTTCCGTGACGGGAAGTCGGCCGCCTTGACCGGCGCGTGAAAGACCACGTCGACGGTCATCCGGCCGAGGCCTAGCAGCGTGAACAGATGCGGCGCCAGGTCCATGTCGCCGTACCAGGCGACGAAGGGACGAAGCGCCCGGCCCAGGGGCATGCCGTCGAGACGCGTGTAGCCGATCGAGACCGGTTGGATCGGAAGGTCTGCGCTCGTCTGCAATGCCGCGAACAGGGCGCTCTTGAACGGAAGCACGCGGTTCCCGTCGTTGCTGGTGCCCTCCGGGAAGAGGATCAGGTTGTCGCCGCCCGAAAGCCTTCGGGCGATGTGATCGCGTTCGTTGGCGGTGGCACCGCGGCGGCGCTCGACGAAAGCGGTCCGCTGCAGCTTGGCGAGCAGCCCGAACAGCGGCCAACCCGCCACCTCGCGCTTGGCGACGAAGCAGCCTTCGATCAGCCCGCCCAGCACGGTGATGTCGAGATAGCTCGTGTGATTGACGACGAACAGCGTCGGCCGGTCGAGGTTCGGCGTTCCCCGTATCCTCACGTCGATCCCGATCGGCCGCCACAGCGAGCGGTGATAGAAGCGCGGCAGCCATTCCTTGAGGCGGCCGGGCAGCGCGACCGCGGCGATCTGCACCGGCAGCAGGATCGCCGTCCAGCCGAGATAGACGACGAGCCGAAGCGACGCGACCCAGGCCGAGCCGATCCGCTTCACCGATCCTCAGGCCTCGCCAGTGGAGCGATCGCGCTCGTAATGCTTGTAGTACTTCGCCGTCACCAGATCGGTCTTGACGACGATGCAGACGTCGGTGGTGTTGAACTGATGGTCGATCACCGCGCCGTCGCCGACGAAGCCGCCGAGCCGGAGATAGCCTTTGACCAGCGGCGGCAGCTCGGCGACCGCCTTGTGCGTATCGACCTCGTCCTTCGCCATCAGGGCCATCTCGACCCGGCGGCTCTGGACCGCGCGCGGCCTGAGCGCCGGCGGCGCCAGGTGATAGTGATGGAGGTAGGAGAGCGGCAGGCGGATCGCGCCGATGTCGGTGCCGGGCAGGCTAGCGCAGCCGAACATCAGGTCGATCCGGTGACGAAAGACATAGGCGGCGATCCCGCGCCACAGGAGCTGCATCGCCGCGCGCGTGCGGTAGCCCTCGGCGACGCAGGAGCGGCCGAGCTCCAGGATCTCGCCGGGATACTCGAGAAGCGGCGAGATGTCGTACTCGTCGGCCGAGTAGAAGCGGCCGTACCGACGCGCCGCCGAGCGGCGGATCAGGCGATAGGTGCCGACCACCGCGCCGGTGGAGAGATCGATCACCAGCAGGTGGTCGCAGACCCGGTCGAAATCGTCGAAGTCGCTGGACGAGGCCGCCATGTCCGCGGTCGGACGGGCCGCCATCTCCTCATAGAAGATGCGGTAGCGCAGCCGCTGCGCCGCAGCGACCTCCGCCTCGTTGCGGGCGAGCCTGACCTCCAGATCTCCCTGACGGACCGCCTCGAAGGCATCCGCGGGGTCGAAGATCGGTGGCATGCCAACCAGATGGGACGCAGGCTCGATCACAGCTCTCACGTCGTGTGCGGTCATGGATCGTCCTCCAGGTCAGAATGTCTCTAGACCCGGTCGATGACAATACGATGTCATATATAAGTCGCAGGGGCTTTCGCCCCAAGGCCTAGCCGCGAGGCTTGCGCTCGCCTTTGACCAGCGGAACCCCGTAAAGCTCGAGCCGGTGGTCGACCAGCTTGAAGCCGAGCTTCTCGGCGATCTCGCGCTGCAGGCGCTCGACCTGTTCGTTGCGAAACTCGATGACCTTCCCGGTCTCCACGTCGATCAGGTGATCGTGGTGGGCTTCGGGCACTTCCTCGTAGCGCGCGCGACCGTCGCCGAAGTCGTGGCGCTCGAGGATGCTGGCCTCTTCGAACAGGCGGACCGTGCGATAGACGGTGGCGATCGAGATGCGCGCGTCGATCTCGGCAGCGCGCCGGTGAACCTGCTCGACATCCGGATGGTCTTGGGATTCCGAGAGCACGCGCGCGATCACGCGGCGCTGCTCCGTCATCCGCAGCCCCTTCTTGATGCACAGATCCTCGATCTTCGAGACCACCGGTCGCCCCTGTTCCTTATTCGCGTTCGCCAAAGGCGATTATTGCGCCGTTCCCGAGGCGCTTTTGCGACTGACCCTCAATTGCGCCTGTTTCGGCCGGCGCCGGCCGCCTATTTCGATCCGCGCCGGCGAGCTCGCGTGCCGAGGCCGATGTCCTTGGCAAGCTTGCTGCGCTGCTCGGCATATTTCGGCGCCACCATCGGATAGTCCGGCGGAAGTCCCCAGCGCTCGCGATACTGTTCGGGCGACATGTTGAACGCCGTCTTCAGATGCCGCTTCAGCATCTTCAGCTTCTTACCGTCTTCCAGACAAATGATGTATTCGGGGGTCACCGACTTCTTGATCGGTACTGCCGGATGCGGGCGCTCCTGCGTCGGCGCCGGGGCCTGGCCCAAGGTCGACAGCGAAGCATAGACCTGCTGAATCAGTTGCGGCAGTTCGGCGACACCGACCGTGTTATTTGAAACATGCGCCGCGACAATATCGGCCGTCAGTGCCAGGATCTCGTTTGTATCGGCCTGGTCAGCCATGGAAGGAATTCCTCGTTTGGGGGGATTGCGATAATTATAGGGTTTGCTCGACTATTCATCAACAATTCATTGATGTCTCTACTCTGATTGTCGAAAGTCAGAAGAAAATAGGGTTTCGCATTAGAAACCTAAAGAAAGTCATAGATCGCGCCGCATCGTGACAGCCGCGATCTTTCGCCCCTCGGGACTGCGGTAGTAGCCCTCGCGGCGGCCGATCGTGGCGAAGCCGCAAGCGCGGTACAGGTCGAGCGCGGCGAGGTTGTCCTCCGCGACCTCGAGAAACATCGCCTTGGCGCCCTGCCCGGCAGCCCGCGCGAGCGCATCGCCCAACAGGTGCCGCGCATGGCCCCGACGCCGAAGACCCGGAACGACGCCCAAGGTCAGCAGGTCGGCCTGGTCGGCGACCACCTGGACGATGACGAAGCCGGCCGAGACCCGCCCTGCCGGCGTGGAGTCGCGCAGCAGCAGCGCGAAGGCGCCGGGCTGGCTCAGCGTCTTGGCGATGCTGGCCGCTCCCCAGGGCGCGTGGAAGCAGTTGGCCTGCATCTCTGCCAGGCGATCGATATCGGATGAGGAGGCCGCGACGACCGCCGGACGCGTCATCGGGCGGCGGCCTTCGGCAGGGTGACATCAGGCGGGCGGAGATAGAGCGGCAGCGGTGGCAGCGCCGCCGCGGTGCCGTGACGGGACGCGGCGATCCGCGCCACGGTCGCCGCGTCCGGGCGGTCCGGGCCGAGACGCCTGACCGATCGTCCCGAAGCCAGGACCGTCATCAGCCGTGCCGCGCCATCACCCGCGAGCACCAGCGGGCCTGGCGGCAGCGCGTTCACGGCGTCTTCCGGCGTCAGCGCCATCGGCGCGCCAAGAGGCCGGCCATCGCCGAAGACCTGCAGGTAAAGATCGGCGCGCTTGCTCTCAAGCGCGACCACCAGCGGCTCGTCGGCGATCGCCGTCGCCGCCGCGACCGCCTCCAGCGTCGTCACCCCGGCGAGCGGCCGGTCGGTCGCGAGCGAAATCCCTTGGGCCGCGGCGAGGCCGACCCGAAGGCCGGTGAAATGGCCGGGCCCGACGGTGACCGCGATCAGGTCGAGCGCCTGGAAGTCGAGGCCGGCCCCGGCCATGGCCTCGCGCACCATCGGCAGCAGGCGCTCGGCATGGCCGCGGGACATCGCCTCGCGCCGCTCTGCCGCGATGCGCCCCTCCGCCAGCACGGCGACGGAGCACGCGGCGAGCGCGGAGTCGATGGCGAGAACCCGTGGCGGGGCCGCATCCATGCGTCGGGACTACCTCCAAAACGCGAGCGGCGCCGCCATCAGGCGACGCCGCGGATGCGTTCTAGCGGAACCAGGGCCGCCAGAGAAGATCGCCCCGAAGATCAGGCCTCGGCGCGAACCTCGATGACCTCGGGGATGTAGTGCTTGAGCATGTTCTCGATACCCATCTTCAGGGTCGCGGTCGAGCTCGGGCAGCCCGAGCAGGAGCCCTGCATGTGGAGGGTCACGACGCCGTCCTTGAAGTCCTTGAAGACGATGTCGCCGCCGTCCTGGGCGACCGCCGGACGGACGCGCGTGTCGATCAGCTCGATGATCTGCTCGACGATCTCGGCGTTCTCCCCGTCGGCCGCGACCGCCGCCTTCGGCGCCTCGGCGCCGGCGACGAGGATCGGCTTGCCGGAGGTGTAGTGGTCCATGATCGCGCCGAGGACGGCGGGCTTCACCACCGCCCACTCCTTGTCCTCGCGCTTGGTCACGGTGACGAAATCCGAGCCGAAGAACACCCGCTCGATGCCCTCGATGCCGAACAGCGTCTCGGCCAGCGGCGACTTGCCCGCGGAGGCCGCGTCAGCGAAGTCGGCGGTGCCCGACGGCATCACCTCGCGTCCCGGCAGGAACTTCAGGGTCGCCGGGTTCGGCGTGTACTCGGTCTGGATGAACATGGGTTCCTCGTCGATCTCCCCAGACCCCAACATGGGCAAGGGAAAGGGCAGGTTCAACCACATTGACAGTGGGGGCTCAACCCCACGACCCTCAGGCCCCGATGCCGCCGAAACGCCCCGATCCCGAAGCCTTTTTCGCGCGCCTGGCTGCCGCGACGCCGGAGCCCGAGGGCGAACTCGACTACGTCAACCCGTACACCCTGCTGGTCGCGGTCGTGCTGTCGGCCCAGGCGACCGACGCCGGCGTCAACCGCGCGACCAAGGACCTGTTCAAGACCGTCGACACGCCGGAGAAGATGCTGAAGCTCGGCGAGGAAGGCCTGAAGCGGCACATCAAGACGATCGGCCTCTACAACGCCAAGGCCAAGAACGTGATCGCGCTCTCGAAGCTGCTGATCGAGCGGCACGCGAGCGAGGTACCGAAGGATCGGGACGCCCTGCAGGCGCTGCCCGGCGTCGGGCGCAAGACCGCCAACGTCGTCATGAACATCGCCTTCGGCGAGGAGACCTTCGCGGTCGACACGCATGTGTTCCGCATCTGCAATCGGACGGGGCTAGCGCCGGGGCGCACGCCCGAGGAGGTCGAGGCCGGGCTGGAAAAGAAGGTGCCGGCCCCCTATCGCCGGCACGCGCATCACTGGCTGATCCTGCACGGCCGCTATGTCTGCAAGGCCCGCACCCCGGAATGCCCGCGCTGCGTGGTCCGCGATCTCTGCCGCTACAAGGAAAAGACGGTCTAGCGGGGCGCCTGGACCATCGAGACGACTGCTCCCTCGCATCCGCCGGGCGTCGCGAGATCGGCGCTGCGGTTGCGGAACTCGACATGGCGAACCCGGAGCATCGGCCCTTCACGATAGAAGAACAGGTTCACCGTGCAGGCGTCGGTGCCGTACTGCCAGATCTGCGCCGGCCCGTCGCGGCGGACGAAACGCGGCTGGCCGAACAGGCTCTCGACCTCGCGCGAGACGAGGCCGATCAGCGGCGGCAGGTCGACGGATTTCGAGGCGGGCCTGGCCGGATCGCCCGGCGGGGCTCCGGTGGCCGGAGGCACCGCAGCCGACGGGGCCGCGGTTCGGCTCGACGGCGGCGGCGCGCAGGAGGCGACCGCCAGCGCCACCGCCAGCCCGAGCCAACGAACGATCATGTGCGCCCTCGCCAACGCCCGTCGTTCAGTCGGAGGCGCTTCCGCCGGAGACGAGCTGAACGTCGCCGGTCACCTCGCCGCCGCGCTCGACCTCGAGCTGGCCGTAGCGGACGGTGCCGGTGATCTTGCCGGTGGCGCGCACCAGCATCCGGTTGCGGACGGTGAGCGTGCCGTCGAACGAGCCCGAGATGTCGGCCTCGTCGATCTCGGCCTTGCCCTTGAAGTGTCCGGTCGAGGAGATCTCGATCGCGTGGCTGTTGGACAGCGTCGCCTCGACGCGGCCCTCGACCACCAGCACGTCGCACGAGGTGATCTCGCCCGAGAGAATGATGTCGCGGCCGACGGTGAGACGCTTGGTCTCGCCGTCGGGCTTCTTCGGCGGGTCGACCCGGCGCGGCGGGCCGGGAATGTCGACCACGCGCTTCGGCACTTCGGGATTGAACGTCGGAGCGGGAGGCTTCTGCTGGGTCATTGGGGTACCTTTGGCGGCAAGGTCATCGGTCGCCGGAGTAGGAGTCGGGGCAGGAGCAAGTCCGGCCGGTTGATCCTTGGCGGTTCCGTCGTCGCCGCCCTTCTTCTTGAAGAACATCGGAGGAAATCCCGGTTGGTCCTGGGCGCGAGCGATCTATACCAGATCATCAACCGACTTGGCGACGTTCTCGCTCGACGATGTGCACCATCGCAGCGAATCCGAGATATGGCACCAGCAGATTGAGGCCCGGCACCGCGAGAAGCGCCGCAAGCGCGATTCCGCCGGCCCAAAGGCCGATTCGCCGACGGCGGCGAATCGAGCGCGCGGTATCCGAGGAGAAGCGCCTGACCGCCGCCGATTCGAAATACTCGCGGCTGATCAGGTAGCCGTTGAGCATGAGGAACAGCACGAGGTTGATCCCCGGTACCAGGAGATAGACCGGTGTCGCAATCAGGTTGAGGACGAGCCCCGCGAGCACCAGCCGAAGGCTCGCGCCGACCGATTCGATGACGCCGCCGGCCCGCGCCTCGGGGGCGGACGGATAGTGCCGGCGCTCCACCGCGCGGGCAAGCCGGTCGCCGAGGATGCCGGCGGCGATGGCGCTCACCGCCGGAAACAGCAGCCACGCGAGAATCAGCCCGGCGAGGCCGCCGAAGGCCGCCGCCGGCGCGGTAGCCCAGTGCCAGTCGGCCGGGACCGCATAGGCGAGCAGGAACGAGATCGCCGCCGCGAGCCCCAGCAGCAAGGCCAGCGAGACGGCGATGCCGAGAAGCACCAGGCGCCGGAACGGCGGATCGGAAAGCTGGCCTATCGCCAGCGCGAACGGCGAGAGCATCGCGGGATCAGAAGTAGGCGATCAGCCGCCCGGCGACGGCGACCAGGGTCCAGATCGTCAGCGATGCCGCCCCCGAAACGCGCGCCGCCAGCGGCGGGCGCCCGGTATCGGCGCCGGCGATCTCCCGCTTGGTGACGAGTTCGAAGGCCGCGACATTGGCGAGGCCGAGCACGATCAGGATCATCTTGTTGCGGAAGACCGGGTTCTCGACGATCGCCGAGGCCTCGGCCGAGAACAGCAGGAAGCCGCTGACGACCTGGATCGCGAAGGCAGCCATGGCGACGCGCCGCCAGCAGGCGATGAACGGTTTCAGGGCCAGGCCCGAGAACGCGCCGAGCAGGCGGGCGTCCATGATCGCGATCGCGCCGAAGAAGAAGCAGAGCCCGACGATGTGCATCACGTTGGCGAGCGGGTAGAGGAACGACGAGCCCCGCATCGCCTCGCCGAGGCCCGACTGCTCGAGCGCGAGGAACCACTCCCCCATCAACGCATCTCGTAGGTCTTGCCGTTCACGGTGATGCGCTCGGCCCGCATCTCATGTGACCTGGCGGTGCTGGCATACCCATAGGCCGCCATCACGTTGCCTTCCTTGACCACGGCGAGGACCGCCTGGCGGGCCTCCATGCGGGACGGCGGCGCCAGCGTTATCTCCCAGGTATTGCCCTCGTGATCGATCATCACGTGCACATGCGGGTACTGATACGTCGAATGCTTGATCGCACCGGTGATGGTGATCGGCTTCGAGGCGTCGTAGCTGCCCCAGCCGTGATGGGCGAGGACCGGCGCCGCGCCGAGAAAGGCGGCGCCGATGGCGACGAGGGCGATTCGGCGGGTTAAGGGCATTTTTGCGTCTCCAGGATCGAAGTTCACCTGCAGGGCTTCAGAGTAGTCGTAGGCCGTTCCTCCGGCCAGAGGCGCCGGTTGCGCCGGGGCCCACCTCACAACATAGTGCGACCGGCCTTTGGGGGATCATTGAGAGGGGCTTATGGCGGATTCGAAGTGGGACGTCGTCTGCATCGGCAATGCCATCGTCGACGTGCTGGCACATGCCGAGGACGCCTTTCTCGCCAAGCACGGCATGGCCAAGGACTCGATGATGCTGATCGACGCGGACCGCGCCGAGACGCTCTATGAGGCGATCGGCCCGGCGGTCCAGCAGTCGGGCGGCTCGGCCGCGAACACCGCCGCCGGCATCGCCTCGCTGGGCGGCACCGCCGCCTATATCGGCAAGGTGGCCGACGACCAGCTCGGCGACATCTTCGCTCACGACCTCAAGGCCGGCGGCATTCATTTCGGCACGCCGCGCCTGGTCGGCGGCGAGCCGACCGCGCGGTCCTTCATCCTGATCACGCCCGACGGGCACCGGACGATGAACACCTATCTCGGCGCCTGCGTCGAGCTGACACCGGATGACGTCTCGGCCGACGTCGTCGGCGGCGGGCAGGTGCTCTATCTCGAAGGCTATCTCTGGGACAAGCCGGCGGCGAAGGAGGCCTTCCTCAAGGCCGCGCGCCTTGCCCACCACGCCGGGCGGAAGGTCGCCCTCACCCTCTCCGACTCCTTCTGCGTCGAGCGCCATCACCAGAGCTTCGTCGACCTGGTGCGCGACCACGTCGACATCCTCTTCGCCAACGAGGCGGAGATCAAGACGCTCTATCGCACCTCGAGCTTCGAGGATGCCGCCGAGGAGGTCCGCAAGCTCGGCAAGACCGGCGCGCTGACCCGAAGCGAGAACGGCTCGATCGTGTTCGACGGCGACCACTGGCATACGATTCCGCCGATGCCGACGCGGGTCGTCGACACCACCGGCGCCGGCGATCTCTATGCCTCGGGCTTTCTCTATGGCGTCACGCACGACCTCGGCATCGAGCGCTCAGGACATCTCGCCGCGATCTGCGCCGCGGAGGTCATCTCCCATGTCGGTCCGCGGCCGCAGGCGAGCCTCGCCGCGCTGCTCAAGGAAATCGTGGCGTGAGCGGATGGCTCGGATCGCTCGCGATCTATCGGGAGCCGCGGCTCCTCGCCATCCTGCTGATGGGCTTCTCGAGCGGGCTGCCGCTGGCGCTGACCGGCGCCACGCTCGGCGTCTGGCTCGCCGAGGCCGGCCTCTCGCTGACGGCCATCGGCCTCTTCGCGCTGGTCGGCACCGCCTATAACTTCAAGTTCGTCTGGTCGCCGCTGATCGACCGCCTGCCGCTGCCGGTTTTGACGCGGCTTCTCGGCCGCCGCCGCGGCTGGGCCGTCCTCATCCAGGTGCTGCTGGGCGCAGCGATCTTCCTGATGGGCTGGGCCGATCCGCGCATCGATCCGTGGTGGACCGCGCTCGGCGCGGTCGCCGTCGCCTTCCTCTCGGCGAGCCAGGACATCGTGATCGACGCCTATCGCGTCGAGCTGCTGGAAGACCGCGAGCAAGCGGCCGGCGCCGCCGCGACCCAGGTGGGCTACCGTTTCGGCATGCTGGCCTCGGGCGCCGGGGCGCTCTACCTCGCGACGTTCTTCGGCTGGCAGACCACCTACGCGGTGATGGGCCTCCTCATGGGGGTCGGCATCCTGACCGTGCTGCTGACCCGCGAGCCCGAGCGGGCCGAGGCGGCCGCGAAGCCGACGCCCAGGACTCTCGCCGGCTGGGTTCAGGACGCGGTCGTGGCTCCCTTCGCCGACTTCATCACGCGGCCCAACTGGGTGCTGATTCTGGTCTTCGTCGTCCTCTACAAGTTCGGCGACGCGCTCGCGGGCACGATGTCCAGCCCCTTCTACGTCGCGATGGGGTTCAGCAAGATCGAGATCGCCAACATCTCGAAGATCTTCGGCGTGGTCTCGACTCTGGTCGGCGTCGCACTCGGCGGCGTGGTGACGTACAGGCTCGGCCTGTTCCGCGGATTGATGGTCTGCGGCGTCCTGCAGATGCTCTCGAACCTGATGTTCGCGATCCAGGCGATGGTCGGATACGACGTGCCCATGCTGATGCTGACGATCGCCACTGAGAACGTCACCGGCGGCATGGGCTCGGCCGCCTTCGTCGCCTACCTCTCCAGCCTCTGCAACGTCTCCTACACCGCGACGCAGTACGCGCTGCTTTCCTCGCTCGCCGCGACCGCGCGCACCATGCTGTCGTCGTCGGGCGGCTGGCTTGCCGAGAGGCTGGACTGGGTGCCGTTCTTCGGGCTCACGGTGCTCGCCGCGGTTCCCGGGCTGCTGCTGCTCGCCTGGCTCGGCCGCAACCTGTCGAAGCCCTCAGCCGAGACTGCGCGTGCGTAGCTTCCTGTTCGCGCCGGCCAACCATCCGCGCCGCGTCGAGAAGGCCCTCGGCCTCGCCGCCGATGCGGTGATCCTCGATCTCGAGGACGCGGTGCCGGAGGCGGAGAAGGAAGCGGCCCGCAAGGCCGCTGCCGAGGCCGCGAGGCTTCCGCGGAAGACACGCCTCTATATCCGCATCAACGCGCTCTCGACGCCGCACGGCCTCGTCGATCTCGCCGCCTTGCCCAGGGACATCGACGGCGTCGTGATCCCGAAATGCGAAAGCACCATGGATGTCGGCCAGGCCGCGGCGCATGCGCGCGGGCTCGACCTGATGCCGACGATCGAGACCGCGCGCGGGCTCGAGGCTGCCGAGGAGATCGCACTGGCCAGCGTGCGGGTTCGCCGCCTTGCGTTCGGGGCGCTCGACTTCGCACTCGACCTCGGCCTCTCTCCCGGGCGCGACGAAGCGGAGATCGCGCCCTATCGCGCCCAATTGGTGATGGCCTCGCGCCTCGCCGGGCGCGAGCCGCCGATCGACTCGCCGTCGCCGGACTTCCGCGATCTCGATGCCCTCAAGGCCTCATGCGAGCGCGCGCGCCGCATGGGCTTCCAGGGCAAGCTCTGCATCCATCCCGACCAGATCGCGGTGGTGCAGGCCACCTTCGCGCCGACACCTGGGGAGATCGCCGAGGCCGAGCGCATCGTCGCCGCGGCCGAGGCCGCCGAGCGCCTGGGTCACGGCGCCGCGCAGGTCGACGGCAAGATGATCGACGCGCCGGTGGTGCTGCGCGCGAAGCGAGTCCTCGCCCGGCGCTAGACCGGGTTCTTCTCGATCAGCTGGCGGGCGATCACCAGGCGCTGGACCTCGCTGGTCCCCTCGCCGATCACCAGCAGCGGCGCGTCGCGGTAGAGGCGCTCGACCGGGAATTCCTTCGAATAGCCGTAGCCGCCATGGACGCGCATCGCATCCAGGCTGTTCTCGACCGCGGCCTCGGAGGCGAAGAGCTTCGCCATGCTGGTCTCGAGCGAGGTGCGGCCGCCGGCGTCGTAGGCGCGCGCCGCCTTGTCGGTCAGAAGGCGCGCCGCTTCGGTGCGCGTCGCCATGTCGGCAAGCTTGATCTGGATCGCCTGGTGCTCGCAGATCGGCCTGCCGAAGGTCTTGCGGATCTGCGAGTAGCGGAGCGCCTCGTCGAGGGCGGCCTGCGCCACGCCGACGCCCCGGGCGGCGACGTTGATGCGGCCGAGTTCGAGCGCCGCCAGCGTGTGCGGGAGGCCCTTGCCTTCGACGCCGCCGATCAGACGGTCGGCATCGACCTTGTGGTCGGAGAAGATCAGCTCGGCGGAATCGATGCCCTTGTATCCGAGCTTCTCGAACTTGCGGCCGGCGGCGAAGCCCTCGCCCTTCTCCAGCAGGAAGAGGCTCATGCCGCGATGGACCGGGTCGGCATTCGGATCGGTCTTCACCAGCACCGCGAAGACCGAGCCGTGCAGGCCGTTCGAGATCCAGGTCTTGGTGCCGTTGAGCACATAGCCGTTGCCGTGGCGCTGGGCCCGCGTCCGTATCGCCTGCAGGTCGGTGCCGCAATCGGGCTCGGTCAGTGCCAGGCCGCCGCGCTTGGCGCCGGATGCCATCTCCGGAAGGAAGGCCTGCTTCTGCGAAGCCGTGCCGAAGCGCTCGACCGCGGCGGCCGCGATCAGATGCGAGTTGAAGATGCCGGCCAACGACATCCAGACCCGCGCCACGCGCTCGACCACGCGCGCGTAAGTCTCGGCCGAGAGGCCGAGCCCGCCGTAGTCCGGCGAGATCGTGGCACCGAACAGGCCGAGCTCGGCCATTCCGGCAACGATCTTCTCCGGCCAGATGTCGTCGTGCTCGAGCCGTGCCACATGCGGGCGCACCTCGCGGTCGAGGAAGCGCTCGACGGCGTCGAGGATATCGGTGTCGGACATGGCGAAACCTCCCAAAAAGCTGCCTAGCACAGGTTGACACGCAGGTCGCCCTGGGCCGACCATGTCGAGCATGACTCCCGCCCAACGCGCGGAGGCTGCCCGCTGGATCTCGTCGCGACGGATCGCCGGCACCTCCCTCGCGGATCTTCCCGCATCGCTCCGCCCCTCCGACTCAGAGGAGGGGTATGCCGTCGCCCGGCTGGTCCGCGAGGAGATGACCAAGGCTGGTCGCGGTGACCTGATCGGCTGGAAGGTCGGCGCCACCACGCCGGTGATGCAGAAGCTGCTCAACGTGCCGGGCCCTTGCGCCGGCGCGATGCTGGCGTCCAGCCGCCTGGAGTCTCCGGCAAAGGTCGAGACCAGCCGCTATATCAAGATCGGCTGCGAGTGCGAAGTCGCGGTCAGGCTCTCGAAGCCGCTCGGCAAGGGCGCTACGCGCCGAGACGCCGAGGACGCTATCGCCTCGCTCTATCCGGCAATCGAGATCGTCGACAACCGCTACGGCGACTTCGCCTCGATGGGACCGGCACCGCTGATCGCCGACGACTTCTTCCATTCGGGCTTCGTCTTGGGACGTGAAGTGAAGGACTGGCGGAGCATCGATCTCGCCAACGCGGTCGGCATCACCCGCGCCAACGGTGCCGAGGTCCAACGCGGCAAGGGCTCCGACGTGCTCGGCCATCCGTTCGAGTCGCTCATCTGGCTCGCCAACCAGCTGGGATCGACGGGCGAGCGCATCGAGGCCGGGCAGATCGTGATGACCGGTAGCCTGCCGCTGCCGCACTGGGCCGCTCAGGGCCAGCGCGTCGAGATCTCGATCGACGGGCTCGGTACCGCCGAAGTCACGCTTCTCTAGGACACCGCCATGACGCCGCAGCTCTGGGTCATCATCCTCTGCGGCGCGACCGCGATGACGCTGTCGCTTGGCATCCGCGCCTCGTTCGGCCTGTTCTTGGGCCCCATCAGCGTCGACCTGGCGATGAGCCGCGAGGCCTTCGCGATCGCCCTTGCCGCCCAGAACCTGCTGTGGGGCGCGGTGGCCCCCTTCGCCGGCGCCGTCGCCGACAAGCACGGGCCGATCAAGGTCTGCGTGCTGGGCGGCCTCGTCTATGCCGGCGGCCTGCTGCTGGCGTCGACGGGCGCCAGCGTCGGCGTGGTCCAGCTCGGCCTCACGGTAGTCGGGATCGCGCTCGGCATCGCCGGGTTCTCGGTCGTTCTCGGCGCGGTCGGCCGCGCCGCGCCGCCCGAACACCGGAGCCTGGCGCTCGGCATCGCTTCCGCCGGCGGATCCTTCGGCCAGTTCGCGATCGTGCCGGTGAGCCAGGCCTTCGTCAGCTCGCTCGGCTGGTCGGGCGCGCTGCTGGCGCTGGCGGCGATCAGCTTCATGATCGTGCCGCTGGCCTATGGCCTCGGCGAACGCAAGATCGTGCCCGGCATGCAGCAGACGCTGGGCGAGGCGATCCGCGAGGCCTCCAGCCATCGGGGATTCTGGCTGCTCACCGCCGGCTTCTTCGTCTGCGGCTTCCAGGTGACCTTCGTCGCCGTGCACCTGCCGGCCTTCATCGCCGACAAGGGATTGCCGGCGTGGCTGGGCGCGGCATCGCTGTCGCTGATCGGTCTCTTCAACATCGCCGGGACTCTGCTCGCCGGCTGGCTCGGCGGGCGTTATCGCAAGAAGTACGTGCTGGCCCTGCTCTACTTGCTGCGATCGCTGACCTTCGTGCTGTTCCTGATCGCGCCGGTGTCGGAGGCGAGCGTGCTGGTCTTCGGCGCGGCGCTGGGATTCCTCTGGCTCGGCACCGTGCCGCTGACATCCGGGCTCGTCGCACAGATCTTCGGGCCTGCCTACATGTCGATGCTCTACGGCGTGGTGTTCTTCTCCCACCAGGTCGGCAGCTTCCTCGGTGCCTGGCTCGGCGGCCGGGTGTTCGACGCGACCGGATCCTACGATCCGATCTGGTGGGCCTCGGTCGCGCTCGGCATCGCCGCCGCCCTGCTGCACGCGCCGATCGCGGACAAGCCGCTGGCGCGTGCGCCGGCGCCCGCGTGACGAGGCTCCTGATCGCGGGACTTGCCGGCGGACTCGCCGGCCTCTTCATCCTGGCGCTCGGCCTCTGGGGCCGCTTCGGGCCCGAGATCGCCTGGGAAACCTTCCTCGCCTATTGCCTCTGAGAGTCTAAGGCATCTTCCACGACGGATTGCGGAAGGTCTGGAACTCGAGCTTGTAGCCGTTGGGATCGGCGGCGAAGAAACAGTAGACGTCGAAGCTCGGGTGATAGGCGGGCGGCTCCAGGATCGTGACGCCCTTCGCCTTCAGCACCTCGTGCCAGGCGTCGACATCCGGCGTCACCATCGTGATCACCACGCCCTTGGGCTCGACATGGCGGCCCGGCCGCACCTTGCAGACCCCGAGGAACGAGGTCGCCGAAGTCTTGAAGATGCGGCAGCCGCCCTGGTCCAGGACCAGTTCGAGCCCGATCGTCTCGCCATAGAAGCGGGCGGTCCCCGGAAGGTCCTCGGTGTAGACCCAGGTCACCTGCTGGACGATCGAGGGGCGGGTCATCGCTGATCCTCGCGCGGCTTGTCGTCGTCCGCCGGCGCCAGATGCGCCTTCTCGTCGTAGCCGCGGCGGCTGGAAACGAAGACCAGCGCCATCAGCCCGCCGCCGACGCCGAGCGAGAAGATCACGCCGAGGATGAGGGCGATCCAGCCATGGACGCCGATCTGCACCGCGTCCATGGCAGAGAGCAGCCAGGCCGCGCCGGCGAGCGCCAGCAGCAGCAGGACGACGAGCGAGCCGATCAGCAGGCCGATCTTCAGTCGTAGGCGCCCATGACGTTCTGGTCGACGTCGATCACCGAGCCGGTCACCAGCTCGGACGCGTCGGAGAGAAGATACACCGCCAGCACGGCCGCGTCCTTGGGCTTCAGCAGGCGGCCGAAAGGCTGGCTCTTCTCGGCGATCTGAAGCCAGTCGGCAGGCTGGCCTTCGCGCGCCTTGATCGCGTGCTCGCCGGGCGTGTCCATCCAGCCGATGTTGAGGCCGTTCACCCGGATGCGATTCTTGCGGAGCGCATGCGCGGTGTTCTTGGTCAGCGTCGCGAGCGCGCCCTTCGAGGACGAATACGCGGTCAGGAACGGCTGGCCGCCATGGCTCGACATGGTGATGACGTTGACGATGCTGCCCGGCTTCTTCTGGTCGCGAAGGCGCGTCGCGATCTCCTGGGTCAGGATGAAGGGCGCGCGGACGTTGACCGCATAGAGCAGGTCCCAGAGCTCGACCGAGGTGTCGAAGATCGTGCCGCGGTCGGTGAGGCCGGCGGCGTTCACCAGGCCGTCGATGGTCGGGAACTTCCTGGATCCCTCGGCGACGATGCGCCTGGTCGCGACCGGATCGGCGAGGTCGGCGGCGACGAAGATCGTCGGCACGCTCTTCGCGAGCTCCTTCGCCAGCGCGTCGCCGCGCTGGGCGTTGCGGCCGGTGAGGACAAGTCCCGCGCATCCCGCCTCGATGGCGGCGCGGGCGACGCCCTCGCCGACGCCCTGGGTGGCGCCGGTGATCAGGATGACTTTGCCGGAGAGGTTCAGCTTCATTTCTTCAGCTTCTTGTCGAGGTCCTTCACCTTCACGGCTTCCTTGGTCTTCAGCGAATGCAGCGCGGCCTCCGCCAGGACCAGCGCCATGCGGCCGTCATCGGCCGAGACCGGCATGCGCTTCTTGCCCTTGAGGGCGGCAAGGAACGCGGCGAGCTCGGCCTTGTAGGCCTCGGCATAGCGCTCGAGGAAGAAATAGAGCGGCTTGTCGGTCGAGATCGACTTCTCGTTGGCGAGCTCGACCGAGGTCTGCACGTGGTTGCTCGCCATCAGGCGGCCCTTGGAGCCGTGCACCTCGATCCGCTGGTCGTAGCCGTAGGTGGCGCGGCGCGAGTTGTTGATGTGGCAGAGCTTTCCCGACGCGGTCCGCATGATGACCATCGCCGAGTCGACGTCGCCGAGCTTGCCGACCGCCGGGTCGACCAGCGCGCTGCCGGTGGCGAAGACTTCGACCACTTCTTCGCCGAGCAGCCAACGGGCCATGTCGAAGTCGTGGATGGTCATGTCGCGGAACTGGCCGCCCGAGACCTTGAGGTAGGACATCGGCGGCAGGCCCGGATCGCGGCTGGAGATGATCACCTGCTCGACCAGGCCGATCTCGCCCTCGGCGACGCGGTTGTGCAGCGCGCGGAAGGACGGATCGAAGCGGCGGTTGAATCCCACGAACATCGGCACCCGCGCCTTGTCGACCTCGGCCAGGCACTGCTCCACCCGCTTCAGGTTCAGGTCGATCGGCTTCTCGCAGAAGATCGCCTTGCCGGCCTTGGCGGCGCGGATCGCGAGATCGGCATGCGTGTCGGTCGACGACGCGATGATGACGGCATGGACGCGCTGGTCGGCGAAGACCGTCTTGGCGTCGGTGACCTGGGCGCCGGTGCGGGCGGCGATCGCCTTGGCAGCCGCCTCGTTGACGTCGACGATGTAGGAGAGCTTCGCGTCGGGGTTCCGCGCCAGGTTGTCGGCATGGATGGCGCCGATCCGACCGGCTCCGAATTGGGCGATATTGATCATGGGTCCACCTCGTCCCGGAGCCCCTGCGGCCCCCGTCGGGTCCGGGATCAATCCGCAAAACGACAGGCCGGTCAAGGTGTTCGGATAAACCCTCCCTTAGGAGTGAGGTTTAGGCCCGGAACGTCTTGAGAACCGGGCCGGATCGGCGAATCCCGTGGGTCGCCCGAAGAGCCCCTCTCGGGCTATCTTCCGCCCCTGCCCGTTCCCAGGAGACCGCCCAAATGGCCGAGGCCTTCATCTGCGATGCCGTCCGCACGCCCATCGGCCGCTATGCCGGCAGCCTGTCCCAGGTCCGCACCGACGACCTCGCCACCATCCCCTTGAAAGCGCTGATGGAGCGGAACCCGAAGGTCGACTGGAAGGCCTTGGACGAGGTGCTCTACGGCTGCGTCAACCAGGCCGGCGAAGACAATCGCAACGTCGCCCGCATGGCCCTCCTCCTGGCCGGTCTGCCGGCGACGGTGCCGGGCGCCACCATCAACCGGCTCTGCGGCTCAGGATTGGATGCGGTCGGCTCGGCCGCGCGCGCGCTCAAGTTGGGCGAGGCCGAGCTGGTGATCGCCGGCGGGGTCGAGAGCATGAGCCGCTCGCCCTTCGTGATGCCGAAGGCGGGCGAGGCCTTCTCGCGCAACGCCGAGATCTACGACACGACGATCGGCTGGCGCTTCGTCAACAAGCTGATGAAGGAGAAATACGGCGTCGACGCGATGCCGGAAACGGCCGAGAACGTCGCCGCGGAGTTCCAGGTCAGCCGCGCCGACCAGGATGCCTTCGCGCTCCGCAGCCAGGCCCGCGCCTCGGCCGCGATCGAGAACGGCAAGCTCGCCGAGGAGATCGTGCACGTGACGATCCCGCAGCGGAAGGGCGACCCGACCGTCGTCTCCCGCGACGAGCACCCGCGCGTGACCTCGATCGAGGCGCTGGCGAAGCTACCGGCGCCGTTCCGGAAGGACGGCACCGTGACCGCCGGCAATGCGTCGGGCGTCAACGACGGCTCCTGCGCCGTGCTGCTGGCGACCGAGGCCGGTGCGAAGAAGCATGGCCTCACGCCGCGCGCCCGCGTGCTCGGCATGGCGACGGCCGGCGTCGAGCCGCGCATCATGGGCATCGGCCCGGCGCCGGCGACCGAGAAGCTGCTGGCGCGTTTGGGCCTCAAGATCGGCGACATCGACGTGATCGAGCTGAACGAGGCATTCGCCGCCCAGGCGCTCGCCGTCACACGCCAGCTCGGCCTCGCCGACGATGCCGAGCATGTGAACCCGAACGGCGGCGCGATCGCGCTCGGCCATCCGCTCGGCGCCTCGGGCGCCAGGCTCGCGACCACCGCCACCTACGAGCTCATCCGCCGCGGCGCCAAGCGCGCGATCTGCACCATGTGCATCGGCGTCGGCCAGGGGATTGCCGTCGCGATCGAGCGGGTGTGAGCGCGGATGATTCCCTCGCCCACATCAAGCAACTACCATTCGATCCCGAGTAAGGATTAGGGGAGATCGACATGAGTGAGAATTTGAAGGCGCATTGGGACAACGTCTATCAGACCAAGGCTCCGGATTCCGTCAGCTGGTATCTCCCCCACCTCGAACGCTCGATCGATCTCATTCAGCGGGTCGCGCCAAATCCTGCTTGCTCGGTGATCGACGTCGGCAGCGGCGAGTCCACGCTGGTCAACGATCTTCTTGCGCGCGGCTATCGGGACATCACCGTCCTCGATATCTCCATGACCGCGATCCATTTCGCCTGGGAACGAACGGGAGCGCTCGCACAGCACGTCACTTGGATGGTCGCGGACATTACGAAAGTGGCGCTTCCCACCCAGCGCTTCGACATATGGCACGACCGGGCGGTATTCCACTTCCTGACCGACCCGGCGGCTCGTGCTGCCTACGTCGAGCGGGTGGCCCAATCCATGAAGGTTGGAGGACATGTGATCGTGGCGACGTTCGGCCCCGAGGGACCGACGAAGTGTAGCGGACTGGACGTAGTGCGTTACGACGCGGATTCCCTGCACGAGCAGTTCGGTCGCCGCTTTGAGCTATTGGACAGCGCCATAGAGACTCACCACACGCCCTTCGGCACTACGCAGCAATTTCTCTACTGCCTCTGCCGAGTTGAGTGACCAGGTAAGCCCTTGGGTTTGCAGTCGCGCACATCCCCCCACCGGGAGAGGGGCCGCATCTAAGCCTTCGTCGTGCGGACGATGATGTCCTTGCGCTTCAGCACGTCGGGCTGGAGCTCGGTGCCGAGGCCGGGGCCGGCCATCGGGTAGACGAAGCCCTTCTCGAGCCTGGGCAGCACCGTCACCAGGTCCTTGTACCAGGTCGCCAGATAGGCCCGGACGACCTCCTGGAAGATCGCGTTCGGCAGGTGCATCGCGATGTGCACGGAGGCGGTCAGCACCACCGGGCCGGTGCAGTCGTGCGGGGTGATCGGCTTCGAGAAGGCTTCCGCCATCGCGCCGATCTTGCGCGCTTCCGAGATGCCGCCGCACCAGCCGATGTCGAGCATGACGATGTCGCAGGCCTCATTGACCAGCAGGTCGCGGAACTGCGTGCGGGTCGCCAAGGTCTCGCTGGCGCAGACCGGGAGCCCTGAGAGCCGTCGGTACTCGGCGAGCGCCGGGATCGCATCCATCTTGATCGGGTCTTCCGACCACAGCGGATTGAAGGGCTTGAGGCCGCGGGCGATCTTGAGCGCGGCGTGCAGGCCCCACATCGAGTGCAGCTCGGCCGCGATCTCGATCTTGTCGCCGACGGCCTTCCTGATGCGCTCGAACGGCTCAAGCCCCATCTTGAGGTCGGCCAAGCTGATGTCGATGCCGCCGGTGCGCGCGGCGAAGGGATCGATCGGCCAGATCTTCATCGCCTGGAAGCCTTCTTCGATCAGGCTCTGGGCGAGTTCCTCCGGGCGATGGCAGAAGTTCATCTGGTCGTCGTAGGGACCGGCCGGCGTCGGCGCCGGCTCCCACGGCACGTACTCGGCGCGCACCGGCCCCTTGGCGTTGTAGCTGTAGCCGGCGCAGGTGTTGTAGGCGCGGATCCTGTCCCGGCTGAGGCCGCCCAGAAGCTGGTGGATCGGCTTGTTCGTCGCCTTGCCGAAGATGTCCCAGAGCGCGATGTCGATCGCGGAGGCGGCGCGCACCTCGGCCGAGGTGCCGCCGAAGCCGAGGTAGTTCTGCAGCAGGTGGCGGGAATGCTTTTCGATCGCCAGCGGATCGGCGCCCAGCAGATACGGCGCCACCTGGTCGTGCAGGTATGCGGCGACCGTATCGGCGCCGCGGAAGCTCTCGCCGAGCCCGATGATCCCCTCGTCGGTATGGAGGCGCACCCAGAGGAGATTGCGGCGGTCCGGGACCTGGACCGTCTCGAGCGCGGTGATCTTCATTGAGGACGTCCTGGAGGGAGGGATCAGGCGGCGGCTTCGGCGAGGCGGCGGGCGCGAGCTCGAATGTAGGTCCAGGCGAGCGAGGTGGCGATGCGATGGAGCCGGCCCTGCGGGTCGAGGCCGATCGCCTTGAACGCCATCGCAATCCCGCGTTCGATGTGCGGGCGGCGATAGACGGCATAGGCGCGGCGCGCATAGGCGCGGTTCGCGGTGGCACGGTCGTAGGGACCGGCGTTCTCGTTGGCCGCGTAATATGCGTAGGCGAGCTCGTCGTCCTCGGACTCGGTGATGCGGCCGGCGGCGACGCGAAGACGCCCCCAGAACCCCAAGCCCTCGCGCGCCACATAGCGGTCGAGATGGACGTAGAAGAGCTTGTAGTGGCGATGCTCATCGGCCGCGATCTTGCGGCAGATCGCCCGGAACACCGGCTCCTCGGCCTTCTCGGCGAGTGCGGTGTAGTAGGAGCTGGTGCCGACCTCGACCATGCAGCGCGCGACCAGCTCGCCGGCCCGGCTGCCGCGAACGGAATCCGCCGCATCGAGCGGCAGCTTGATGACCCGGGTAAATTTTTCGAAGGCGCCGTCGAAGTCGTAGGACGGGTCGGCCATCCGGGCCCAGCGCCCGAGCGCCATGCCGTGCTGGATCTCCTCCTGGCCCCAGGCGCGCGCCGCCTCCTGCATCTCGGGATCGTCGGCGAAGACGTTGCAGAGGTATGTGGCGTAGTCGCCGCCGTTGCGCTCGACCAAGCTCGCGGCCTTGGCCACGGCGAGCAGGTCGGCATCGACCTTCGAGGGGTCGAACCGGTCCCAGGGAATGTCGTCTAGCGTCCAGCGGGACATGGCCGAAATATGAAGGGCCGCCTGTGCGGGAGCAAGGCGGCCCTGGTTAGAAAACAGCGATTTCGGGCGGTTATGCCGCGGCCAGCAGCTCCGCCTGGGCAGCGTCGAGCGATTCCTGGACGGTCTTCTTCTCGGCCTCGGACTTGGCCGCCGCGAGGTCGTCGCGGAGATCCTTGATGCGCTGTTCGACCGCCGCCTTGTCGATGTCGGCGACCGGAAGGGCACGCTCGGCCAGCACCGTCAGGCGCTCCGGCGTCACCTCGGCGAAGCCGCCGGCGACGAAGATGCGCTGCTTGACCTTGCCGCCCTCATAGACCTCGAGCACGCCCGGCTTGAGGGTCGAGAGGAAGGGCGCGTGCCGGGGCATCGCGGCGAAGAGGCCTTCGCTGCCCGGCACCACCACCATCTCGGCCCGCTCGGAGAAGACCAGCTTCTCCGGCGTGACCAGTTCGAACTCGGTGGTCTCTGCCATGATCAGGCGACCTCGGCCGCCATCTTCTTGGCCTTCGCGACCGCTTCCTCGATGGTGCCGACCATGTAGAAGGCAGCCTCGGGCAGGTCGTCGTAGTCACCGGCGACGATGCCCTTGAAGCCCTTGATGGTGTCCTCGAGGCTGACCAGCACGCCCGGCGTGCCGGTGAAGACTTCGGCGACATGGAAGGGCTGCGAGAGGAAGCGCTGGATCTTGCGGGCGCGGGCGACGGTGAGCTTGTCCTCTTCCGAGAGCTCGTCCATGCCCAGGATCGCGATGATGTCCTGCAGCGACTTGTAGCTCTGCAGCACGCGCTGAACGTCTCGGGCGACCTTGTAGTGCTCGTCGCCGACGACGCGCGGATCGAGAATGCGCGAGGTCGAGTCGAGCGGATCGACCGCCGGGAAGATGCCGAGCTCGGCGATCTGACGCGACAGCACGGTGGTCGCGTCAAGGTGCGAGAACGAAGTGGCCGGCGCGGGGTCGGTCAAGTCGTCGGCGGGCACGTAGATGGCCTGCACCGAGGTGATCGAGCCCTTCTTGGTCGAGGTGATGCGCTCCTGAAGGGTGCCCATATCGGTCGACAGCGTCGGCTGGTAGCCGACCGCCGACGGGATGCGGCCGAGAAGCGCCGACACCTCCGAGCCTGCCTGCGTGAAGCGGAAGATGTTGTCGATGAAGAGGAGCACGTCCTGGCCCTCTTCGTCGCGGAAGTATTCGGCCAGCGTCAGGCCGGTGAGGCCGACGCGGGCGCGGGC
>JAEULB010000014.1 GCA_016792585.1 Rhodospirillaceae bacterium | reverse complement strand
CGGCGCGACCGGCTCCGGCGCCTCGCTCAGCGACGGCGAGATCGGCGGCGGGCTCAAGGAAGCGCTCAAGTTCGCTTCCCAGCGTGTCGTCGGCCGCACCGGCAAGACCGACGGCTTCTACGGCGACCCCGCGATCCGCATCCCGCTGCCGGCCGCGCTCGAGCAGATATCGTCGCCGTTGAAGGCGGTCGGCGCCGGCGGCCTGCTCGACGACCTCCGCCTCAAGATCAACCGCGCGGTCGAGGAGGCGGCGCCGAAGGCGCTCGTCATCTTCGCCGGCGCCATCGGCAAGATGTCGATCACGGACGCCCGCGGCATCCTCTCGGGCCCCAAGGACGCGGCGACGCAGTACTTCAAGCGCACGACCTCGGGCGACCTGACCACCTCGTTCCGGCCGATCGTCGACCGCAGCCTCGCAAGCGTCGGCACCGTCACCGCCTACAAGGCGGTCGAGTCCAAGGTCGCCGGCCTGCCCCTCGGCGGATCGAGCCTGTCGGGCTTCAACCTGACCGACTACTCGGTCGGCAAGGGGCTCGACGGCCTGTTCCACTACATGGCGGTCGAGGAGGAGCAGATCCGCACCAACCCCGCGGCGCGATCGACCGACCTCCTGAAGAAGGTCTTCGGCTAGGGCTCCCTCTTCCGGCGAAGCCGGGGGAGGGCGGTGGGGTAGGCTGCGGCCGGCTCGGCCCGGATGTCCCCGCTCACGAAGACCAAGAGCAATCGAACGGAACAACGCGCATCAGGTGGCGCTCAACCTGGAGGGTGGTCTGGTACCGGTCCGAGGTCAGCAGGAGCCCAAATGGCCCAAGCAGCATGCAGGTCCGCGACGAATTTAGGTTCCAGACGCAGCTCTCTCGCCAAGCGTCCTAGAAAGGCCCGGGTACCCGGAGATGCCTCGGCGGCAATAAGCAACGCCGCCGCATAAAGCTCGATCGCCGCCTCCTGGGAATGCGTGCCGCGCGCGGCGTCCTGCGCGGTCGCCGGGTGCCGCAACTGTGCTTCCGCATAGGCCATCTCCTCCGGCGTACTGCCGGCATCCTTCAGATAGTCGGCGATGCGCCGGCGTTCGTCCTCGTCGACTACGCCGTCGGCGCTCGCCGCCGCGATCATGACCTTGATTATCTGGTTTGCATCGGATGCGTGAAAGCGGAAGGTCGCCGCAGTCGTATCTTCCGACAACGAAGGAAGGCCTTCCGGCTGCCTTCCAGGTAACGCAATGGCCCGGGGCCGAAGCAGGGGCACAGACGAGTCAATGGCCTTAACTCCAGACGCGGCATCGATCCGACGCGTTCTATAGGCTGCGAAGTCTCGCGCGTCGACCTGCGCGATTCGATTGAGAGCATCAGTGGAGTCGTTGCGCAGCCTCATGGCGCCTCCCGAAGCACATGCTGGGCTCTAGCCGGGCGATCAAGCCCTTGGCTCGCGTCGCAAATCCGATCACCAAGGCCCGGTGGCAGGCCACCTGCGCCCGTCAATGAGAGACGAACAAGGCGCAGGGCGGATCCTCCAGCAGTCTCGTCGTTGTCGACCCGAACAGGCGCTCGGTGAGACCGCTGTGTCCGTAGACACCCATCACCAAGCTGCCGGCTTTTCGGTCGGCGACCTCGATTCTGAGCACGTCGGCAGGGTGGGCGCGCGTAGCAATCGAAACCGTCTCGACGTCGTAACCGCGACCGCGCAGATATTGGGCCGCACCTACGGGGATACGATCGACAGCAGGCTTTTCGGCGCCTATCGCGACGATGTGAACGCGCCTTCGAAGCCAAAAGCCGAGAAGAGCGAAGAGTTGCACAGCGCGCATCGCAGGCGGACTGGCGTCATAGGCGATCAGAATATCCGCCTCGGCGTGGTCCTCGTCCCCGCAGACGATCAGAGGGCGCGGGCTCTTCCGGCAAAGCGCTTCGATCGTATCCGGGAGGCGTTCGCGGATATTCCCGCGAAAGCCGGTGTCGTGGCCCATTACCACCAGATCGCTCCGCTCCGAAGCGATTTGCAGCGCCTCGACGGGGTCTCCCTCGAAGTCCTGCCATTCAAAGGGTACGTTATTGGCCTTGCACTCCATCTCGTACGCATCGCGAAGCCTGTGGGAAGCCTGCACGGCCTGCTTCTTCAACTCTTGCGCACCACGCCAGCGGTAGGCCGCTCCTATTCCACCCACCATGGGAGCGTCGATATAGGCGAGGTCGACGCCTGCAATTCCCATCAGCTCGGAGTTGTCGGCCCGAGCGAGACGAAAAGCGCACTGACGCGCCGCCCTCCCAGCCGGCGTCTCGCCAAGCAAAAGCAGGATCCGCTTCAGCATCCGGCCCTTCCAAAAAAGTGCATGGTTGCACACTCACGCTATTCGCCATCCGACGAGGGAGACTTGATCCAGGTCAAACCTCGGGCGGCAATCTTGGAATTGACGCCTTGCATGGGTTGGCACCGAGCACACGCCGCCGCCTTCGGCTGACGCGTCAGCCGCGGGCGGCGAAACGATCCAGCGCCGCGACGAGGGTTTCGGTCTGGCCGGGGTCGCGCGCGTCGTGGCCAGCGGCGCCGAGGATGATCAGCTCGCTGCCCGGCCAGGCGCGGTGCACGTCCCAGGCGACCTTCGCCGGGCCGCCGAGGTCGAGGCGGCCATGGATCAGGATGCCGGGAATGCCGGCGAGCCTGCCTGCGTCGCGCAGCAGGGAGCCGTCTTCGAGCCAGGCGGCGTGGCGCCAGTAGTGCGTC
This sequence comes from Rhodospirillaceae bacterium, assembly GCA_016792585.1. Taxonomy (GTDB): domain Bacteria; phylum Pseudomonadota; class Alphaproteobacteria; order SHVZ01; family SHVZ01; genus SHVZ01. Next base: position 4,713 of record JAEULB010000014.1, on the reverse strand, counting down.
ACCATGCGCGCGAAGCCGAGGCGGAAGCGCGGGTCGGCGTAGCGCGGGCTCGGCTTGTGACCGGCGGTCACCGCAATGATCGCCATCTCCCAGTCGCACCAGTCCTTGGCCGCCCTGGTGCGGACGGCTTCGTCAGGCGACATCAGAAGGCGGTGGTAGGCCTCGACCATCGGCCCGTCGCGCTCCGCCTCAGGCACGCCTGAGCGAAAACGATCGAAGGCCTCCGGGAAGAACGCGCCGACGCCGCTTGTGATCCACTCGACCTCGGCGCGCGTGGTCGTGGCGACCGAGGCCAGCACCATCTCGCTGACGCGCTCGGGGTGCCGCTCGGCATAGGCCAGCGCGAGGGTCGTGCCCCACGAGCCGCCGAAGATCAGCCAGCGCCCGATCCCGAGCTGCGTGCGCAGCCGTTCGATGTCGGCGAGCAGGTGATGCGTGGTGTTGGCGGCGAGCGCGGCCGGATCATCGCCCGCATGCGGCGTGCTGCGGCCGGATCCGCGCTGGTCCATCAGCACGACGCGGTAGCGCGCGGGGTCGAACGGCCGGCGCATGCCGACCGAGCAGCCCGAGCCCGGTCCGCCATGCAGCACGAGTGCCGGCTTGCCGGCCGGATTGCCGCATTGCTCGTAATAGACGCGGTGCCCGTCACCGGCGTCGAGGAAACCGTGATCGAAGGGCTCGATCTCCGGATACACCGGAGTCAGCCCTTCATGTACTTCGCCAGGTTCCGCCGGATCCGCTGCAGCACCGGTTCGTCGGCGGGGAACTCGAAGGTCTTTCCGGTGATCGTCTCGTAGGCCTGGATGTAGACCTCCGAGGTCTTGAGGATCACGTCCTTCGGGATCTCCGGGATCTTGTCCTTGTAGGGATCGCAGCGCGCGACGACCCAGTTGCGCACGAAGTCCTTGTCGAAGCTCTCCGGCTTCTCGCCCTTCTCGAAGCGCGCCCCGTAGCTCGCCATCTGCCAGTAGCGGCTGGAATCGGGCGTGTGGATCTCGTCGGCGAGCACGATGCGCCCCTGCTCGTCGGTGCCGAACTCGTACTTGGTGTCGACCAGGATGAGCCCGCGCTTCGCCGCCATCTCGCGGCCGCGGGCGAACAGCGCATGTGCGTAGTCCGACAGCACGCGCCACTGCCCGGCCGAGAGCAGGCCGCGGTCGAGGATTCCTTGAGAGGTCAGCGGCTCGTCGTGGGCGCCGTCCATCGCCTTGGTGGTCGGGGTGATGATCGTCGCCGGGAGCCTCTGGTTGTCGCGGAGGCCGTCGGGCAGCCTGATCCCGTACATCTCGCGCTGGCCCTTCTTGTAGAGGGTCAGGATCGAGGTCCCGGTGGTGCCGGCGAGATAGTCGCGGACCACGATCTCGACAGGGAGGATCTTCAGCGTGCGGCCGACGACGACGTTGGGGTCCGGATAGTCGAGCACGTGGTTCGGGCAGATGTCCTTAGTCGCCTCGAACCAGTGGCGCGCGGTCTGGGTCAGCACCTGGCCCTTGAACGGGATCGAGGCCAGGTTGATGTCGAAGGCGCTGATCCGGTCGCTGGAGATCAGGATTCGCTTTCCGCCCGGGAGGTCGTAGTTGTCGCGGACCTTGCCGCGATAGTGGTTCGGCAGCTCCGGGATCGTCGCGTCGTCGAGCACGAGATGCGCGCGGGCGTTGAGAAGCGTCTTGTCCATACGAGCGATCGATCCGTTCCGTGCCGTGAGGGGCGGCGATTGTAGGGGCCGCGGCCCAGGTGGCAAGCTTTCCTCCTGAAAGTCCCCGAGGAAAGCGCCATGCCTGACGACGTGACCATCGTCGAGACCTTCCCCAACAAGATCAAGGAGATCCTTAACCTCTGGATCCCCCTGAAGGACGGAAGCCGGCTCGCCGCCCGGATGTGGATCCCGGCCGATGCCGACAAGAATCCGGTGCCGGCGATCCTCGAATACATCCCCTACCGCAAGCGCGACGCCACCGCGATCCGCGATTCCAAGCTGCATCCCTACTTCGCCGGCCATGGCTATGCGGCCGTGCGCGTCGATTTAAGAGGATCCGGCGATTCCGACGGCGTGCTCACCGACGAGTACCTGAAGCTCGAGCACGACGACGCGCTGGAGGTCATCGAGTGGCTGTCGAAGCAGCCCTGGTGCACCGGGAAGGTCGGGATGATGGGGAACTCGTGGGGCGGCTTCAACTCGCTTCAGGTCGCTGCCCGGCGCCCACCGGCGCTGAAGGCGATCATCACCTCGTGCTCGACCGACGACCGCTACGCCGACGACATCCACTACATGGGCGGCTGCCTGCTCAACGACAACATGAAGTGGGCGGCCAACATGTTCTCGCACAACTCGCGGCCGCCGGATCCGGATTTTGCCGGCAACCGCTGGCACGAGATGTGGCTGGAGCGCCTCAAGGGCAGCGGCCTCTGGATCGAGACATGGCTCAAGCACCAGCGGCGCGACGCGTTCTGGAAGCACGGCTCGGTCTGCGAGAACTACGCCGACATCGAATGTGCGGTGTTCGCGGTCGGGGGCTGGAACGACGGCTATTCGAACGCGATCCCGCGGCTGATGGAGCATTTGAAGTGCCCGCGGATCGCCTGGATCGGGCAATGGTCGCACCAGTACCCGCATGACGCCGCACCCGGTCCATCGGTCGGATTCCTCCAGGAAGCGATCCGCTGGTGGGACCATTGGCTCAAGGGCAAGGACACCGGGATGATGAAGGAGCCGATGGTCCGCTCCTACATCCAGGACTACTGGCCGCCGATCTCGAAGCCGAGGACGATGGCCGGTCACTGGGTCGCCGATCCGTCCTGGCCGCCGCCGGGCGTCAAGACCAGGCGGCTGATCCTCAACGACGGCACCTTGGACGAGAAGGCGGGACTTCAGGTCGCGCTCTCGATCCTGTCGCCGCTGACGCCGGGCCACTACGGCCGCTGGTGCCCGCACGGGCTCGGCCCCGACATGCCGACCGACCAGCGCGAGCTCGACGGCAACGCGCTCTGCTTCGACTCCGAGCCCTTCGCCGAGCGCGTCGAGCTTCTGGGCGCGCCGGTGGTCGAGCTCGACATCGCCTCCGACAAGCCGAACGCGATGATCTGCGTGAGGCTCGGCGACATCGCGCCGGACGGCCGCATCTCGCGCATCACCTACCAGCTTCTCAACCTCACGCACCGCGACAGCCACGAGTTCCCTGAGCCGCTGGAGCCCGGCAGGCGCTATCGCGTGAAGGTGAAGCTGAACGACTTAGGGCAAGCGATCGAGAAGGGTCACCGGCTCCGCGTCGCGATCTCGACCAGCTACTGGCCGATCGCCTGGACCTCGCCGGAATCGGCGACGCTGACGATCCGCACGGGTGCGAGCCACATCGACCTGCCGGTGCGCCCCGCCGAAGCGCGCGACAAGGAGGTCAGGTTTCCGCGCACCGAGCGGCCGAAGCCGCTCGCCGCCAACATCATCGAGAAGGGCGGCGAGACCCGCGACGTGGTGCGCGACATCGAGACCGGCCGCGTCACCTCGCATGCGCAGGAGGATGGCGGCACGATCCTGTTCGACGCGACGGGCTGGACCATGCGCGCCAAGCAGGACCAGTGGTACTCGATCCTGCCTGACGATCCGCTCTCGGCCCGTGCCGAGGTCGCCTGGCAGGTGCGCTTCTGGCGCGGATCCTGGAACGCCGAGACCCGCACCCGAACGGTGCTGACCTCGACCAAGACGCATTTCCGGCTGGACGCGACCTTGGATGCCTTCACCGACGGCAACCGCATCTACAGCCGCAACTGGAACGTCGAGATCCCGAGGGATTGCGTTTGAAATCGAGCCCCCTCTCCCGCGTCGTACGCGGGGGAGGGGGCCGATCACTGGGGCCGCTGGGCCGGATCGGTGTGCGACATGGCCAGCAGCACGGCACCGCTCGCACCCGGCGGCGGATAGATCACCTGGGTGTTGATCCGCCGCTTGATCGCCTTCGCCTCTTCGCCCGACTTCTGCACCGCGCGCGTCCAGCCTTCGGTGAACACCGCGCCGGCCCGGCCGAGATCGAGGCAGGTGACATAGCGCGGCTGCGCGTAGTCGATCAGCGGCCGGCCCAGCAGGTCGCGCGCGGCGTTCTCGCCGGCGAAGCGGCCGAGCTGCAGCGCGTGCTGGCAGGACTGGAGCGCGAGGTTGCCGTTTCCGGTGTCGGCGGCCGCCGCGTCGCCGGTGACGAAGACATCGCGCGCCTGGCGCGCGCGCAGGCTGCGCTCGACCACGAGGCGGCCGAGACGGTCGCGCTCGCCCGGCACGTGGCGGACGAAGTCGGCCGCGATCATGCCGGTGGTCAGCACCACGGCATCGACGTCGAGCGTAACGCCGTCGGCGAAGACAACGCGATCGGGGCCGAGCGTCGCGATCGTCGCACCCAGACGAAGCTCGACGCGCGCCGCCGCCAAGGCCGCCTCGATCGTCGGCCGCGGGCCGGCGCCGAGCTCGGCACCCACGGCTGACGCGCGATCGATCAGCACGATGCGCAGACGCTCGCCGTCGCCGCCATGCGCGGCGACGCGATCGCGCAGCTCGAGCGCCAGCTCGATGCCGGTGAAGCCGGCGCCGACCACGGCGATGCTTCCGACGCCTTCCGCAAGACGGCGGTCGAGACGGATGGCGTCCGCCTGCGTATCGATGGAGTATGCGAGATCGGCCCCTGCAACCGGCGGCCGGCGCATCGCGCTGCCGGTGGCGACGACGAGACG
>JAEULB010000006.1 GCA_016792585.1 Rhodospirillaceae bacterium | reverse complement strand
GCGATCTTTCCGACCACGCCCCCGTCGAACGAGTTCTTCGTTTCCTTGCGTCGACTTCCCGAGGCTTTGACGGCCGAGCAGCAGCGGGCCGCCTTCGTCGCCAGCCGCGACCGCGTGGCCCTTCCGGCCGAGGATGCCGCGTCCGAGATCGAGGAATTGAAACAACGATTGGTGGCCGCCGAGCGCGAGGCCGCAGCCATCCGCGGCTCCACCAGCTGGCGGATCACCGCGCCGTTGAGGCGAGCGGTGTCGTTGCTGCGCCGAGGCGGCTAAAGCTCAGGCCTGCTTCGACAGAACGCAGAGGGTGAGGCCGAGGCCGTGGCTCGGCTCGATCACCACCTCGGTGCCGTCGACGAACGCTTCCACCGCAAATCCCAGCTTCGGCGCCCAGAGCTGGATCACGCTGCGCTCGATGAAGACGTTCAGCGGCGCCTCGTCGAGGCCCTTGGAGTCGATCAGCGTCGAGTCGAACGTCGCCCAGTGGCCGGGCGCCGCGAATTCGAGGAACGAGAAGGCGACTTTGCCCCCGGGCTTCAGCACGCGCTTCGCCTCTTCGAGATACCAGTAGCTCTGCTCGTGCAGCAGGTGGGTCAGCACCGAGAAGAAGCAGACGAAGTCCGCCTGCCCGTCCTTCTCCGGGATGCCGATATGGTCGATCGTCTCGAAGCGCCAGTCGGGCCGGTTCGCGATCTGGCGCGCATGGGCCACAAGGTCGGCGACCAGGTCGAAGCCCAGGTAGCGTCCGGTCAGGTACCGGGACAACGGCCGGGCGAGGCGGCCCGAGCCGCAGCCAACGTCGATCAGGTAGTGCTCGGGCTTGAGGCCGTAGCGCTGCAGCAGCTCGAGCTCGATCTGGCCGATGATGTCGAAGGCGCCGCCGATCGCCATCTCCATCGCCTCGGCATGCGGCGCGCGCGCCTTCCAGTGCTCGACCCAGGATTCGTACTTTCGCTTGAGGTCCAGCTTTGCCGCCGGCTCGATCTTCATGGTCGCGGGGACGGGCACCGGCGCCGGGGGCCCGGCGTCGGTTCGCGGGTCGCGGACATGGGTTCTGAGCCATTGCTTCAGCATGACAATACGGGCCGACTCGGTGAAATTGCGGGGAATGGCGGACGCCGCTAGTGAGTAGCTAGTCGGGGCGCGGCGGTTCATGACAAATTCTGGGACGGCTGTGACTAGTTGGAGACTCGCGGCGTGACCGGAGTGACCCTGGCCGGAGGCTTGGCGATCATCGCCGTAAATCCTGAGGTGCAGGCGGCGCTTTCGGCAAGCCGCCCGATTGTCGCGCTCGAATCGACGATCATCGCCCACGGACTGCCGTACCCGGAGAACCTGTCGTTGGCGCGCGAGCTGGAGGGAATCGTCCGCGCCGAGGGTGCCACCCCGGCGACGATCGCCCTGATCGGCGGCCGCATCCGGGTCGGCCTCGACGATGCGCAGTTTGAGATCCTGGCGACCTCGCGTGACGTCGCCAAGGTCTCGCGGCGCGACATGGCGGCCGTGCTTGCCTCCGGCCGCCTGGGCGCGACCACCGTCGCCGGCACGATGATCGCTGCCCGCCTTGCCGGCATTCCGGTCTTCGCCACCGGCGGGATAGGCGGCGTCCATCGTGGCGCCGAGACAAGCTTCGACATCTCCGCCGATCTCGACGAGCTGGCGCAGACGCAGGTGCTGGTGGTCACCGCCGGCGCCAAGGCGATCCTCGACCTGCCCAAGACGCTGGAGGTGCTGGAGACCCGAGGCGTGCCGGTGGTGGGATTCGGCACCGATACCTTCCCCGCCTTCTGGTGCCGGTCGAGCGGGCTTCGACTGCCCCTCAGGCTGGACTCGGCCGAGGACGTCGCCCGCGCCTTCGATCTCCATCGCCGGCTCGGCCTGCCGTCCGGCATCGTCGTCGCCAATCCGATCCCCGAGGCGGACGCGCTCGATCGCGACATGATCGAAAGGGCCATCGCCGCCGCTCTCGCCGATGCGGATGCCGCCGGCATCTCCGGCAAGGACGTGACGCCCTACCTGCTGAAGCGGATCGTCGACGCGACATCAGGCGCGAGCCTTCGCGCCAACCTGGCCCTGGTCCGCAACAACGCGCGCCTCGCGGCGCGCATCGCCATGGCATTGACGAGGCTCTGATGCGCGAGATCTTCCGGCGGCTCTCCCCGGCCGCGCCCTACTTCCCCGACCAGCTGGTCAGCATCCAGTCGGGGCCGGACAGCATGATCCGGCACGTCTGGCAGACCGCGGCCGTCTGCCTGGTCAAGGATACGCCGAGGCCGCTCCGCATTCTCGAGATCGGCTCATGGGCCGGACACTCGACGCTGACCTGGGCGGAAGCGATCGGCAAGTTCGAGCGCAAGGGCTCGATCCTCTGCGTCGATCCGTGGGGCCGCTATCTCGCCGCCGGCGACGTGAAGGGCGGCGGCGCCTACCAGGCGATGGACGCGGCGACCGATCTCGACCTGATCTATACGCTCTTCCTCCACAACATCGGATTCGCCGATCCGGCTGCCCGCGTCGACCACATCCGCGGCCGCTTCGACGACGTAGCCCCCTATCTCGGCGACGGCCAGTTCGACATCGTCTACATCGACGGCTCGCACTACTACGCCGACGTGGTCCACGACATCGCGCAGGCTAGGCGGCTGGTCCGAGACGGCGGTCTCATCTGCGGCGACGACCTGGAGCACCAGCTCGCCGACGTCGATCCCGACTTCGTCAAAGCCAACATCGCCAAGGACTACGCGAGGGACCCGAAGGGCCGCGGGATGCATCCGGGCGTCACGCTCGCAGTGGCCGAGGCCTTCGGCAGGGTCGCGGACTACTCGGGTTTCTGGATCATGCGCCGCGAGGGCGAGCGCTTCGCCGAGGTCGGGCTGCACCAGGCCCAGGTCTTCATCCCGAACCATCTCCGGGACGAGGACAAGCATGCCGTCTATGCCTGGATGAAGCAGAGCGGCCTTTTCGGCTGAAAATTCCCCGAAAACCCGCTTTCGTTGACGGCAGGAGACCCCTCCTCCTAACCTTGGCGGCGGAATTCCTCGCGAAAGGCGCCTTGAGATGAAGACCTCGCCCGTCAATCCGGCCGACCTGGCCCAGTCCGTGCTCGCGGTGCCGCCGCTGGCGCGCCATCCCGACCTCTCGCTTGACCGCGTCGCCAACGCCAAGCTTATCCGGCACATCGAGGCCGGCGGCATCCGCACCATGATGTATGGCGGCAACGCCAACTTCTACCACGTGGGCGCGTACGAGCTGGCCGGCATCCTCGACTTCATCGCCGAGACCGCGGCTGAGAACACCTGGATGATCCCGTCGATCGGCCCCGACTACGGCAAGATGATCGACCAGGTCGACGTCATGCGCAGCCGCGCGTTTCCGACCGCGATGGTGCTGCCGCAGTTCGCGCCGATCTCGATCGAAGGCACCGCCGCGGGCTTGCGCCGCGTCGCCGACCGTTTCGGCCGGCCGCTGATCCTCTACATCAAGGACGAAGGCCGGGTGACGGCCGATGGCGTCGCGCGTCTGTTCGAGGACGGCGTGCTCTGCGGCGTGAAGTACGCGATCCCCCGATCCAACCCGGCGGAGGACGCGCTTCTCAAGGACCTCGTCCAGCGGATCGGCGCCGACCGCATCGTCAGCGGCATGGGCGAGCGCCCGGCCGTGGCGCACCTCAAGGAGTTCAAGCTCGCCGCCTTCACCTCCGGCCTCGTCTGCATCGCGCCCCGCACCTCGAACTCGATGCTGGCCGCGATCCGCCGCGGCGACTGGGCCGAGGCCGAGCGCATCCGGCAGATCTTCGTCGGCGGCGAGGATTTGCGCGAGAAGTACGGCTTCATCCCGGTGCTGCACGACGCGGTCACTTTCTCGGGCATCGCCGACATGGGCCGCATGCTGCCGCTGCTCTCGAACACGCCGGAGTCGATCCACGCCCCGGTGCGGAAGCTCGCCAGCGACATGGTAGCGGCCGAAGCCAAGCTGACGCAGAAGGCCGCCTGATGGCCGAGAAGCCCATATTGCTGACGGGTGCCGCCGGCGCCCTCGGACGCTGGTTGCGCCCGCGGTTGGTCGAGAAGTACGGCAAGCTCCGCGTCTCGGACAAGATCGACCCGGCACCGCTCGGCAAGGGCGAGGAGTCGGTGGTCGCCGACATCTCGAGCTTCGAGCAGGTCTCGCGCGCCGTCGCCGGGACGCGCGCGATCATCCATTTCGGCGCCTATTCGATCGAGGCCAAGTGGGAGACGATCCTTCCGGCCAACATCGTCGGCACCTACAACGTCTACGAGGCCGCCCGCCTTCACGGCGTGAAGCGCATCATCTTCGCCTCCTCGAACCACGCGATCGGCTTCCACGAGACGACCGAGAAGCTGGATGCGGACTCGCTGCAGAAGCCCGACGGCTACTACGGCGTCTCGAAAGCCTTCGGCGAGAACATGGGCAGCATGTACGTCGACAAATTCGGCTTCGAGGTCGCGTGCCTCCGCATCGGCTCGGCGCTGCCGGAGCCGAAGGATCCCCGCCATCTCTCGACCTGGCTCAGCTATCCGGACCTGTTCCGGCTGGTCACGGCCTGCCTGGATTCGACCAGGCTCAGGTTCGCCGTGCTCTACGGCATGTCCAGGAACAAGCGGAGCTGGTGGGACAATTCGAAGGTGCCGGAGGTCGACTACCGGCCGGAGGACAACGCGGAAGACTATGCCGCGCAGATCCTCAGCCACGGCGACAACCGCGATCCCAAGCTGCCGTCCACCCGCTTCATGGGCGGGCCGTACTGCGACATCGACTACCTCAAACGCTGAATCCGTCCCTCCTCGGACGAGGAGGAGGGCCCTCACCTCGATGACCGATCCCCGCCCCCTCCTCCGCGCGATGTTCGATGCGGCGCTGGCCGCCGCCGACCCGGCGAAGGCGGTGCCGGCAAACCTGCCGCCACCGCCCAGGGGCCGCACCATCGTCATCGGTGCCGGCAAGGCTGCGGCCTCGATGGCGAAGGCGGTCGAGGACAACTGGCCCGGGCCGCTGTCGGGTCTGGTCGTCACCCGCTACGGCCATGGCGTGCCCTGCAAGCGCATCGAAGTGGTCGAGGCAGCCCACCCAGTCCCGGATGCGCGGGGCCGCGAGGCGGCGCAGCGCATTCTCGATTCCGTGAAGGATCTCTCCAGCGACGACCTCGTGCTGGCGCTGATCTCGGGGGGCGGCTCCGCACTTCTCGTGCTGCCAGCCGATGGCGTCAGCCTGGACGACAAGCGCGCAGTGACCTCGGCGCTGCTCAAGTCAGGCGCGGCGATCGACGAGATGAACACGGTGAGGAAGCACCTCTCCGGCATCAAGGGCGGCCGGCTCGCCTCGATGGCCTTCCCGGCCGAGGTCGTGACCCTGGCGATCTCGGACGTTCCCGGCGACTCGCCGGCGGTGATCGCCTCCGGCCCGACCGTGCCCGACCCGACCACCTATGCCGATGCTCGGGCGGTCCTGGAGAAATACGCGATCATCCCGCCCGGCAGTATCGCGCGCCGCTTCGCGGCTGGGACCGATGAGACGCCGAAGCCCGGTGACCCGCGCCTCGCGCGCGCACAGTACAGGATGATCGCCCGCCCGATGGCCTCGCTCGAAGCCGCGGCGGAGGTCGCCCGATCCGCCGGCATCACGCCGGTCATTCTCGGCGACGCGCTCGAAGGCGAGTCCCGCGAGGTGGCCAAGGTCATGGCCGGAATCGCGCGCTCGGCCGCGCTTCACGGCCTGCCGGCGAAGCCGCCGGTGGTGCTGCTCTCCGGCGGCGAGACCACGGTCACCGTGCGCGGCAAGGGGCGCGGCGGCCGCAACGCGGAATTTCTGCTGGCTCTCGCCGTCGCGCTCGGCGGCGATCCGCGCATCTCGGCGATCGCCTGCGACACCGACGGCATCGACGGCAGCGAGGACAATGCCGGCGCGCTGCTGCTGCCCGACGCGCTCACCCGTGCCGAGAAGCTCGGCCTCGACGCCAAGGCCAGGCTCGCCGACAATGACGGCTACGGCTTCTTCTCAAAGCTCGGCGACCTGGTGGTCTCTGGCCCCACCCTCACCAACGTCAACGACTTCCGCGCAGTCCTTGTCCTTTAGGCCTGATCCTCTAGTCCGGAGCCTCCCCCGATGGATCTCTTGATCGCCGGCGGTACCCAGTTCGTGGGCCGCCACATCGTCGAGACCGCGCTCAAGCGCGGCCACAAGGTGACGCTGCTCAACCGCGGCCAGTCGGGGCAGGGCCTGTTTCCCGGCGTCGAGCGCCTCACCGCCGATCGCACCGTCGACGTCTCCGTCGTCAAGGGCCGGAAGTTCGACTCCTGCATCGACGTGTCGGGCTACTTCCACCGGCACGTTCGGATGCTGGCCGAGGCGGTGAAGGCGACGGTGCCGCATTTCTGCTTCGTCTCGACGATCTCGGTCTATGCCGACTGGCGGCCGAGCCCGGCGATCGACGAGAGCTTCGACGTCGCCACCACCGAGACCCCGGACCACGAGGTCCGCGACGGCAAGGACTACGGCGCGCTCAAGGTGCTGGCCGAGAACGCGGCAAAGGCGGTCTATGGCGAGGGCACGCTGATCGTCCGGCCGGGCCTGATCGTCGGCCCCGGCGACCACACCAACCGCTTCACCTATTGGCCGACTCGTCTGCATGCCGGCGGCGAGGTGCTGGCGCCCGGCCCCAAGGAGCGGCTGGTACAGTTCATCGACGTCCGCGACCTCGCCAACTTCATCCTCGACATGGTCGAGAAGAAGGCGGGCGGTACCTACAACGCCACCGGCCCTGCGACCAAGATGAGCATGGGCGACATGCTGGACCAGATCCAGAAGGCGATCGGATCGAACGCCAAGCTCACCTGGGTCGAGCCCAAGGTGCTGACCGATGGCGACGTGAAGCCCTATACCGAGATGCCGCTGTGGCTGCCTGAGTCCGAGAAGCGGCCGCTGTTCGCCTCGATCTCGAACGCCAAGGCGATCGCCGCCGGACTGCGCTATCGTCCCTTCGCAGAGACGGCGAAGGACACGCTCGCCTGGTGGAAGGGCGAGAAGAATCCGCCGAAGGGCACCGCGCTCACGCGCGAGAAGGAAAGCGCGCTGCTGGCCAAGGCGAAGAAATAGCGATTATCAACGGGCGGTCACGATGCTCTCACGGCGACTGTTCTGCGGCTGCCTGGCGAGCTTCGCATTCCCGTCGACGACCGCCCCATGCCCAGACCGGAGATGCCTGCGCGGTCGTCACCCGCGACCGCCAGCGGGCGTTGACGCCCGACATGGCGCTGGCGGCGCTTCGTGACGGCAATGAGCGCGTACTGAGGGGAGCGCCCCGCAATTGAGACCGCGTCGCCCGGGCCAAGGCCTCCGCCTCGGGGCAAACGCCGATCGCCGCCGTGCTCGGCTGCATTGATTCCCGCGTGGTGCCGGAACTGGCATTCGACCAAGGGATCGGCGACGCCTTCACCGCGCGCGTCGCCGGCAACCTCTCCAATGTCGACATCATCGGCAGCCTCGAGTTCGCGACCAAGGTCTCGGGCGCCAAGGCGATCGTGGTGCCCGGCCATAGCGAGTGCGGTGCGATCAAGGGCGCGGTCGATCGGGTCAAGCTCGGCAACATCACCGCGATGCTGAAGAAATTCGAGCCGGCGGTGCAGGCCGTCCGCAAGTCGAACGGATCGTTCGACTCGAAAAACGGCGCTCTCGTCCAGAAGGTCGCCGAGACCAACGTGCGCCTGACCGCTCGGGCCCTCACGCGGCGAAGCAAGATCCTCAAGGAGCAAGTCGAGAAGGGCGAGATCAAGATCGCCGGCGCGATGCGCGACCTCGCGAGCGGAAAGGTGACCTGGCTCTGATCTGACTCGCGGCGGCGGGCTAGATCCCGCCGCCGATCACGGCGCCGCCGCCGACGGCGAAGGGCGAGGCGAAGGCGGCCCAGCCGGCCGGAAGCGCCAGCTTGACCTCGTCGATCTCGACCGAGATGTCCTTGGGCGTGAGCCGGCAGATGACGCCGCGCACCGTGTCGACGCTCCCGACATAGAGCCGGACGCCGGACTTGTCGCGTTCGAGCTTCCCCAGGCTTTCAGCCGTGAACTTCTCGACGATGATGCGGAAGTCGGCGCAGACCGCACCGCTCTCCCTCTGCTCGTTCAGGCCCTTGCCGAGCAGGACCTGATGACCGTTGCTCGGCGTGAAGCGCACCTGGGTCAGGAAGCCGCCGCCATAGACGGCGACATAGTCGATCGCGAGGCGCCCGGGCGTGTAGTCGGCGGGATATCCCAGCTTCGCATCGATATAGGCGCCGGCGGAGGTCGAGGCGGCGTCGCCGACGAAGCGCTCGGCGGCCAAGGCCGGGAGTGCCAGCAGCACCAGGAGGGCCGCAAGGAGGCGCATGAGAGCGAGCCTACCAGCCCTCACTTGGCCGGCGCCAGCGCGCTCAAGGTCGTGAAGGCCGAGATGTGCTCGAGGCTGGAGCGGACATCGATCACCGCCGGGCCCTTGGCCGCCAGCGCCTCGGCCACGACCTTGGCGGAGTCGGCTGATTTGGCCAGGGTCAGCCCGGTCGCGCCGAAGGAGCGGGCGAGCGCGGCGAAGTCGGGGTTCACCAGCTCGGTCGCGCTGACGCGGCCGGGATAGTGCTTCTCCTGGTGCAGGCGAATCGTGCCGTAGCTGCCGTTGTTGGAGACCATCGCCACGAATCGGGCCTTGTGGCGGATCGCGGTCGCAAGCTCGGTGCCGGTCATCAGGAAGCCGCCGTCGCCGATCAGGACGACGACCGGCTTGTCCGGGTACCGGAGCGAGGCTGCGACCGCCGCCGGCATGCCGAAGCCCATCGCGCCGGCGATGACGCCGAGCAGCTTGTGCCTGCCTGAGAACGGGAAATGCCGGTGCATCCAGCCGGAGAAATTGCCGGCATCCATGACCAGGATCGCATCGTCGGGGAGCTGGTCGATCAGGGCCACGGTCGGATGGCCGAAGACGACGCCGTCCTTGGCTTCGACCGGTTTCCACACCGCCTGCGTCGCATGCCGGCCATGCAGCCGGTCGGCCCAGCGCGTGCGGGCATCCACCTTCGTGTTCGAAAGACGCGGCATCGCCTTGGCGAGCGCGTCGACGAAGGCGACCGGATCGGCGGCGATCGAGGCCACTGCCGGATCGGGGAAGACATGCACCAGCTCCTGACCCTGCATCGGCAGGCGGTAGCCCTGGCTGGTGACGTCGCCCATGCGCGTGCCGATCGCGACCAGCAGGTCGGCCTCGCCGACCATCCGCACCTGGTCCTCCGGCGCCATGTATCCCAGATGCCCGCCGAACAGGCGGTGCGTGTTGGGGAAGATATCCTGCTGCTTGAACGAGGCGATCACCGGCGTCTCCGATGCCTCGGCGAGGCGGATCAGCGCCGCACGGCCGTCGTCGCCCCGCAGCAGGCTGCCCGCGATCAACGCCGGGCGCTCCGCCTTCGCGATCTTCGCCGCCACCTCCGCGACGATCTCGGCATCGGCATGGGACGCCGCGACCGGCTTCGGCGCCAGCACCTCCGCCTCGACGTGGTCGAGCAGCATGTCCTCCGGCAGCACCACGACGGTCGGGCCGGGCGTCCCGGACTGCGCCAGGTGGAAGGCGCGGCGGATCGCTTCCGGCACCCGGTTGCCGTCGGTCACCACCTCGACATGCTTGGCCATGTCGCCGAAGGTCTGGACGTAGTCGACCTCCTGGAAGGCGCCGCGGCCGAAATCCTTGCGCTCGATCTGGCCGATGAACAGCACGAACGGCACCGCGTCCTGCTGGGCCACGTGTACCGCGATCGAGGCATTGGTGGCCCCCGGCCCGCGGCTGACGAAGACCACGCCCGGCCGCATCGTCAGCTTGGCATCTGCCACGCCCATGAACCCGGCGCCGCCCTCGTGGCGCGCGACCACGACGTCGATCTCCTCGCGGTCGACCAGCGCATCGAGCACCGCGAGATAGCTCTCTCCCGGCACGCAGAAGACGCGGTCGACGCCGTGAACGACGAGGCAGTCGACGAGAAGATCGGCGGCGCGGCGGGTCATGAGCGGTCCTGTGGAAGAACGGGTGCGAAACGATACGCGAAAGCCTTGCCCGCGGCGACGGGCTCTGAGACCCTTCCGGCCGCCTTGGAGGGATGAAGCGCATGGCACGATGGAAACGGCGTCCGGAAGGATCGACCTGGGGCGATTTCGGTCCCGACGACCAGATCGGCCGGCTGAACCTGATCACGCCGGCGAAGGTCAAGGAAGGTATCGCCGAGGTGAAGGAAGGCAAGACCTTCTGCCTGTCGCTGCCGCTCGAGCTTCCCGGCGGCAACGTGCTGAACCCTCGCCGCCATCCGCCGAAGCGCTACGCGACGATCCGCGGCGGGCTCGCCAACTACAACTACCCCTTCCGCCGCGAGAACCCGGACTGGGTCGACGTCGTCTCCGACGACGCGGTGCTTCTCCACACCCAGTATTCGACCCAGTGGGATTCCTTCGCCCATGTCGGCCAGGAGTTCGATGCCGACGGCGACGGCGAGCCGGAGCTCGTCTACTACAACGGCTTCCGTGCCGGCACGCATGTGGTGGCGCCACAGGCGAAGCCAGGCGGCGTCGCCTGGGATTCGTTCGAGGGCTCGGAAGCCCGCGCTCTCGGCATCCACAACTTCGCCGTCCACGGGATCCAGGGCCGCGCCGTGATGGTCGACCTGGAAAAGCATCTCGGCCGTGCGCGGAAGGAGGTTGGCTACGACGATCTCCGCCGCGTGATGGATGCCGACAAGGTCGAGGTGACCAAGGGCGACATGGTCTGCTTCTACACGGGCTTCGGCGACGTGATCATCTCGCTCGGCGGCTCGCCGGACGCGAAGACGCTTGAGAACTCGTGCTCGGTCCTCGACGGCCGCGACGACAAGCTGCTGCAGTGGATCACCGACTCTGAAGTCTCGGCGCTGATCGCCGACAACTACGCGGTCGAGTCACTGCCGTCGCGGAGCCCGCCGACAGGATCGGGGCGCTACCCGGCGATGCCGCTGCACGCGCATTGCCTGTTCAAGCTCGGCGTGCCCTTGGGCGAGATCTGGTTCCTCTCCGAGCTGGCGCTCTGGCTTCGCAAAGCCAGGCGCTCCCGCTTCCTCCTGACCGCGCCGCCGCTCCGCCTCACCGGCGCCGTCGGCTCCCCTTCCAGCCCCATCGCGACCGTCTGAGGATCACCTATGCCTTCCCGTCCCGGCCCGGAGTCGCTCCGGTCCTTGTTCTGGCCGAAGTCCGTCGCGATCCTCGGTGCCTCCAACGAACCGTCGCGGATCGGCGGCCGCCCGATCCGCTATCTCAAGGAAGGCGGATTCCCTGGCCCGATCTGGCCGGTCAATACCAAGGGCGGCACGATCCAGGGCTTGCCCGCCTTCAAGACGCTGGACGAGCTTCCGGAGGCGCCGGAGGCGCTGATCGTCGCGGTTCCCGCCGCCGCCGTCTGCGATGCGGTCGAGAGTGCGGCGAAGCGCGGCACCCGCGCCGCCGTCGTCTTCTCCGCCGGCTTCGCCGAGGCCGACGAGGCGGGCAAGGCGATGCAGGAGCGGCTGGTGCGGATCTCGCGCGAGACCGGCTGCCGCGTCGTCGGGCCCAACTGCCTCGGCCTCTTCAACTCACGCCACGGTTATGCGCCGACCTTCACGGCCTCGCTCGACCATGGGCATCCGAAAGCGGGCGTGGTCGGCATGGTCAGCCAGTCGGGCGCCTATGGCAGCCACCTGTTCGTGCTGACCCGAGACCGCAACATCGGCATGAGCTGCTGGCTCACCACCGGCAACGAGTGCGACGTCGACGTCTCCGATACCATCGCCTACTTCGCCGACGATCCCGAGACCAAGGTGATCGCGGCTTACGTCGAGGGCATCAAGGACCGCGACCGCTTCCTCTCCGCCCTCGAGCGCGCGCGGGCGGCGAAGAAGCCCGTGGTGATGATGAAGGTGGGAAGCTCTGCAGTCGGCGCCGAGGCCGCGGTCTCGCACACCGCATCCCTCGCCGGATCCGACGTCGTCTACGACGCGGCGCTGCGACAGCTCGGCGTGCACCGCGCCGAGACCACGGAAGAGATGCTGGACGTGGTCTATGCCGCGACCCGCGGGATCTACCCTGACAACAATCGGCTCGGCATCGTCACGATCTCCGGCGGTGCCGGCGTGCTGATGGCGGACGCAGCCGAGCGGCACGGCGTCGACGTGGCGGCGATGCCGGATGCGGCGCAGGCACGGCTCAAGGCGATCCTGCCCTTCGCAGCGGTCCGCAACCCGGTCGACACCACGGCGCAGTTCTTCAACGACATGAGCCTGGTGACCGAGTTCACCAAGACCATCCTGGCCGAAGGCGGCTACGGCGCGCTCGCCGCCTTCGTCACCGCGATCCCGCGCAACCGCGAGACCGGCGGCAGGCTCAAGGAGGCGCTCGCCAAGGCCACGGCCGACTATCGCGACCGGCTCCTGATCCTCTGCATGCTGGCGACGCCGGAGATGACCAAGGAGTACGAGGAGCTGGGCTACCTCTGCTTCGAGGATCCGAGCCGCGCGGTCGCCGCCTTCGCCGCGCTTGCCCGCTTCGGCAAGGGCTTCGCGCGCGGCGCCGGATCGCCGCCGCCGGCGCTGCCGTCAGGTGCCCAGCCGATCCCGGCGGGTGCATCGCTGGGCGAAGCCGAGGCGAAGGCGCTGCTGGCCTCAGCCGGCGTTCCGGTCGCGAAGGAAGGGTTGGCAGGAACCGCCGAGGAAGCTGTCGCTGCCGCGGAGTCGATCGGATATCCGGTCGTGCTCAAGATCGCGTCCGCCGACATCCTGCACAAGACCGAGATCGGCGGCGTGCGCCTCGACCTCGCCGATGCGTCGGCGGTCCGCGTCGCCTTCGGCGAGATCATGGCCCGGGCGCGGAAGGAAAGGCCGTCAGCCCAGATCGACGGTTGCCTCGTCGCACCGATGATCAAGGGCGGTGTCGAGACCATCCTTGGCGTCGTCCACGACGCGGCCTTCGGTCCGGTGGTGATGTTCGGCCTCGGCGGCATCTTCGCAGAAGTGCTGAAGGACGTGACCTTCCGCGTGGCGCCCTTCGGCCTGGACGAGGCGCGCGCGATGATCCGCGAGGTGAAGGGCTTCCCGCTGCTCGACGGCGCCCGCGGCAAGCCGAAGCTGGACACCGAAGCACTGGCGAAGGCGGTCTCGGCGCTTTCGGTCTACGCCGCCGCCAATGCCGTCACGCTTCGCTCGATCGACGTGAATCCCTTCATCGTGCTCGAGAGGGGCGCGGTCGCCGTCGATGGGCTGATCGAGACGCGATAAAGAAAAGGCCCTTTCCCGCGAAGGAAAGGGCCTAGGCCGGCGACGTCGCCGCCTACTTCTTCTCGATGTTCCAGAACACCGTCGTCGCGCCCTTCAGCATGCCGGTGACATTCGTGCGCCACGCGCTCGGGCGCTGGTACTGCCCGGTGTTGAGGTAGGGGATCGTCTCCCAGATGCGCGTGTGCAGCGCGTCGAGCGCC
>JAEULB010000003.1 GCA_016792585.1 Rhodospirillaceae bacterium | reverse complement strand
GCATGACCTTCTTGATGCCGTTCTTCTCGAAGGCGGCCAGCACCTCGCGCTCGGTTGCCTCCAGGCCCACCATCAGCGCGTCCAGCACCTCGCTCGCCTTGCGGGCGTCGGCGGGCACCAGCTCGAGCGCGCGGCGCAGGTTGTCCGAGATCTGCAGCACGTCGCGGGCGAGCCCGGTCGCGCCATAGCGGCGCGCGTCGTCGCGCTCGCGCTCGGCCCGGCGGCGGCCGTTCTCGGCTTCGGCGACGGCGCGCAGAAGCTGGTCCTTGACCTTCTTGAGCTCGGATTCGAGCTCGGCTTCGCGGCCCTGCGGCGGCATGTCGTTGGCCGGCTTCGGGTCGGTCTCGTTGTTCTCGTCGCTCATCGATCGCAGTCCTTCAGTACCTAGTCTCGTTAGCCCAGAAGCCGGCCGACCAGCTTTGCGGTGTAGTCCACCATCGGGATGATGCGGGCATAGTTCATCCGCATCGGACCGACGACGCCGATCGCCCCGACCACGCGTTCGCGGCCGTTGGAGAAGGGGGCGACGATCATCGCGCAGCCCGCCACCTGAAATAGCTTGTTCTCGGAGCCGATGAAGATCTGGACGCCGTCGGCGATCGAGGTCGCGTCGATCAGCCGCAGCAGCGACTGCTTGGTCTCGAGCGCGTCGAACAGCGAGCGGATGCGCTCCAGGTCGCCGACTGCGCTGACGTCGTCGAGCAGGTGGGCGCGGCCGCGGACGATCAGGTGCCCGCCGTCGCTGGCGCTCCACGTGGCGACGCCGGCCTCGACCACGCGCTTGGTCAGCTCGTCGATCTGGGCCCGCTGCTGCTGGATCTCGAATGTTACCTGGTGCTTGGCCTCGTCGAGGGTGCGGCCGGCGACGCGGGCGCTCAGGAAGTTGCTGGCCTCGGTCAGCATCGACGGCGTGATGCCCGGGGGAAGCTCCAGCACCCGGTTCTCGACCAGGCCGCCCTCGCTGACGATCACCACCAGCGCCCGACCGGGGCCGAGGGGCACGAACTCGATGTGCTTCAGCGCCTTCTCGATCTTCGGCGAGTAGACGAGGCCGGCGCAGTGGGTGAGGCCGGACAGCGTCGCCGAGACCTGTTCCAGCACCTCGGGCAGGCTGCGGCCGACCGCGGCGCATTGGCCGTCGATGCTGCGGCGCTCGTCCTCGGTCAGGCTGCCGACCTCGAGCAGGCCGTCGACGAACATGCGCAAGCCCGCCTCGGTCGGAAGGCGGCCGGCGGAGGTGTGCGGCGCGTAGAGGAGGCCGGCCTCTTCCAGGTCGGCCATCACGTTGCGGATGGTCGCCGGCGAGAGCTGGACGCCGAGCCGGCGCGAGATCGTGCGCGAGCCGACGGGCTCGCCGGTCTCGACGAAGGCCTCGACTACCCGCCGGAAGATCTCCCGGGATCTCTCGTTCAGCTCGACGATCATGGTTCTGCAAATCCTAGCAGGTACTTAGTGTCGCGTCGGCAGGGCGTCAACAAGGGGTGCGAAGCGGGAACGAAGCTGATAGGTTGCGCGCCGCCCCGCCCAAACCCAAGAGGCCATGCCATGCGACCCTCCGGTCGCGCGTCCGATCAGATGCGTCCCGTCGTTCTCGAGCCCGGTTTCTCCAAGCATGCGGAGGGTTCCTGCCTCGTCCGCTTCGGCGATACCCACGTGCTCTGCACCGCCTCGCTGGACGAGCGGGTGCCGCCGTTCCTGAAAGGCTCGGGCAAGGGCTGGGTCACCGCCGAGTACGGCATGCTGCCGCGCTCGACCAATACCCGGACCGACCGCGAGGCGGCGAAGGGCAAGCAGTCGGGCCGCACCCAGGAGATCCAGCGGCTGATCGGCCGGGCGCTCCGGGCGGTGACCGACCTCGGCAAGCTCGGCGAGCGCCAGGTCAAGATCGACTGCGACGTGATCCAGGCCGATGGCGGCACGCGGACCGCGGCGATCACCGGCTCCTATGTCGCGCTCTACCAGTGCTTCGAGCACATGAAGAAGCTGAAGATGATCCCGGCAGTCCCGTTGATCGACTCGGTCGCCGCGGTCTCCTGCGGCGTCTACGGCGGCGAGCCGGTGCTCGACCTCGACTACAGCGAGGACTCGGCCGCCGAGACCGACGCGAACTTCGTGCTGACCGGGGCGGGCAACCTGATCGAGGTCCAGGCGACGGCCGAAGGCGCGCCTTTCGCCGAGGCCGAGCTGATCCGCATGCTGACGCTGGCCCGAGGCGGCGTCAGCCATCTGGCGCAGCTGCAGAAGCGGGCGCTCGGCCTCGTCTGATGGCCATCGAGGTCCGCCAGCTCAGGCCGGGCGACGACCTCCTGCTCTCCGACTTCCTCGAGAGCCGGGCCGACAGCTCGATGTTCCTGAGGAACAACCTCAGGCGCTCCGGGCTCGAAGACACCGGCCTCGCCTATGGCGGAACCTATGTCGCCGCCCTGGAGAAGGGGCGGATCGAGGCCGTCGCCGCGCTCTACTGGAGCGGCACGCTGATGGCGCAGGCGCCGTATCATCTTGGCCCGATCCTCCAGCGCCTGACCAAGCTCGCGACCCGCCCAGTCAGGGGCATCCTCGGACCGCTGTCGCAGACCGACGAGGCCCGCCAGCTTCTCGGCATGACCAGGAGGCCGGTGCTGAAGGCGAGCCGCGAGGATCTGTTCGCGCTTAGCCTCGACAGGATCGAGATGCCCGAGCATCTGGCGGAAGGGCGGTGGACATCCCGCCGTCCGCGTCGGAGCGAGCTCGCCGGGCTGGCCGACTGGCGCGTGCTGAGCGTGACCGAGACGGGGGCCGCGGCGCAGCCGGACGAGCGCACCCGTGCCGATGCCGAGGAGGTCATCCGCAACCTGGATCGCGACGGCGCGCTCTGGGTGCTGGAGGTCGACGGCCGCGTCGTCTCGATGAACAGCTACAACGCGACGATGCCGGACATGGTGCAGATCGGCGGCGTCTTCACGCCGACGGATCTTCGTGGACTGGGCTTCGCACGCGCGTGCGTCGCGGGCTCCCTGGTGTCCGCGCGCCATGCCGGGATCAAACGCTCGGTCCTGTTCACGCCGAAGGAAAACGCCTCGGCCCAAGCCGCCTACCGCGCCATCGGCTTTCGCGTCGTCGGCGACTACGGCATCGTCATGTTCGAGTGAGGAAATGGCCCGACGCTTCGAAGAACCCAAGCTGGTCCTGGCGACCCACAATCCCGGCAAGGTCGGCGAGCTGGTCGAGCTGCTCGCGCCCTGGGGCGTCGAGGTCGTCTCGGCCGGCGCCCTCGGCTTGGCCGAGCCCGAGGAGACCGGCGAGACCTTCGTCGACAACGCGCTTCTGAAGGCTCGCGCGGCGATGGAAGCCACGGGCCTGCCCGCGCTCGCCGACGATTCCGGCCTCGCCGTGTCCGGCCTCGACGGTCGTCCCGGCGTGCACACCGCCGACTGGGCCGGGAGCCCGCGCGACTTCACCCGCGCGATGCGCCGCGTGCAGCAGGAGCTTGGTGAGAATCCCGACCGCAGCGCCGCCTTCATGTCGACCTTGGCGCTGATCTGGCCCGACGGACATCACGAGATCTTCGAGGGCAAGGTCGAGGGCGAGCTGGTGTGGCCGCCGCGAGGCGAGATCGGCTGGGGCTACGACCCGATGTTCGCGCCTGAAGGCAGTCCCCGCACCTATGGCGAGATGTCGGCCGAGGAGAAGCACAGCACCAGCCATCGCGCCCGCGCGCTCCGCAAGCTGGTTGCCGCCTGCTTCGAAGGTCGATGAGCGATACGGGTTTCGGTCTCTACGTCCATTGGCCGTTCTGCCGGTCGAAATGCCCTTATTGCGACTTCAACAGCCATGTGTCCGACGGCATCGACCAGGGGCGCTGGCGACGTGCGCTGCTGGCCGAGCTCGACTGGTGGATCGACCGCGCCGACAAGCGATTGCTCACCAGCATCTTCTTCGGCGGCGGCACACCGTCGCTGATGGATCCGGAGACCGTGGCCCAGGTGATCGAGCGGGCAGGGACGCGCCTCGGGTTCGCCGGCACGCCGGAGATCACGCTGGAGGCCAATCCGACCAGCGTCGAGGCGGATCGCTTCGTCGCCTACAAACAGGCCGGCGTCAACCGCGTCTCCCTCGGCGTGCAGGCGCTGAACCAGGCGGATCTCGCATTCCTAGGCCGCCAGCATGGGCCCGACGAGGCGCTGGCCGCGGTTGCGACCGCGGCGCGTCACTTCCCGCGCTTCAGCTTCGACCTGATCTATGCGCGGCCCGGCCAGTCGGTCGGGGACTGGCGCGAGGAGCTGAAGCGGGCGCTCGGTCACGCCGGCGCGCATCTTTCCGTCTACCAGCTGACGATCGAGCCCGGCACGCAGTTCCAGACCCGCTTCCAGCGCGGCGAGATCGCGATCCCCGACGAGGATCTCGCGGCCGACCTCTACGAGGCGACCCAGGAGATCCTCGAAGCGGCGGGGATGCCGGCCTACGAGATCTCGAACCACGCCCGGCCGGGCGAGGAGTCGCGGCACAACCTGACCTACTGGCGGATGGAGCCCTATCTCGGGATCGGCCCCGGTGCCCATGGCCGCGTCCGACATGACGGGGCCTGGCATGCGACCCGCCAGGCGCGGGCCCCGGAGACCTGGCTCCAGTCGGTCGAGACGTTGGGTCACGGGACCGCCGAGGAGACGGTCCTCGAGCCCGAGGAGCGGCGGCGCGAGATCCTGATGATGGGGCTTCGACTTGCCGAGGGCATCCCCTACGGCCGCCTCGACCGGCTGCCGCCAGCCGACCGCCGCGCTGCCCTGGTGGACGAGGGATACCTCGTCGATGACGGCCAGGTCCTTGCCGCGACTGCGGCAGGACGGCAACGCCTGAACGGGCTCCTGGCCTATTTGCTGGGCTAACCCACGCAAAACGGACAGTTGCAGGCGGTAGGGGTTGTGTCGTAAATCGGCACCAACTGTGACTATTATGCACCTATGACCGACGCGTCGACCGGATATCCCGCCAGTCTCTGGCGGCGGCTCGAGGCCTGGGCCGACCGGGTGGCGCTCGCGCGCAAGCTGGCGGTGCTCCTGGCCCTGGCCTCCGTCGCCTCGGCCATCGCGACATATCTCACCTTCTCCGGTATCGAAGCGCTGCCGCGCGAACCGAAGCCGGTCGTCCTGCTGCTGACCCTGGATGTGGTCCTGCTGTTGCTGCTGGCCGGCTTGGTCGCGCGCCGGTTGGTGGGCCTCTGGGCCGAGCGCCATCGCGACGGCACCGGCTCCGGCCTGCACCGCCGGCTGGCGCTGCTGTTCAGCTTCGTGGCCTTGGCCCCAACCCTGGTGGTCACGGTCTTCGCCGCGCTCTTCCTCCACCTCGGCATCCAGAGCTGGTTCGACGATGTCGTCCGCAAGGCGGTCAACGAAAGCCACGCGGTCGCGCGCCTCTATCTCGAGGAGCACCAGAAGAGCATCCGCGGCGACGTGCTGCTGATGGCGCAGAACATCGCGCGCGAGGCCCCGGTTGTGATGAACAGCCCGCAGCGCTTCAACGCGCTGCTGACCGCCTGGGCCGGATCGCGGTCGCTGTCCGAAGCGGTGGTGTTCACCGAGGCCGGCTCGATCCTGGCGCGCGCCGGGCTCACCTTCGCGCTCGAGCTCGAGCCGCTGTCCGAAGACCTGCTCAACCGGGCCTCGGAGGGCGAGGTCGTCGTTTTCTCCAGCGAGAACGAGGACCGGGTGCGCGCGGTCGTCCAGCTCGACCGCTTCATCGGCGCCTACCTGATGATCGGACGCGTCGTCGATGCGACCGCGCTCGCCTATGCCGAGCGCACGCGCCGCGCGGTCGAGGCCTATCAGAACATCGAGAGCCGCGCCGCCGGATTGCAGTTCAGCTTCATCGTCTGGTTCGCGGCGGTGGCGTTGCTGCTGCTGCTCTCGGCGATCTGGCTCGGCCTCACCTTCGCCAACCAGCTGGCGCGGCCGATCACCGGCATGGCCAGGGTCGCCGAGCGGGTGCGCGCCGGCGATCTCGGCGCGCGCGTCGAGGAACGCCCGGCCGGCGACGAGATCGGCGTGCTGGCGCAGGCCTTCAACCGCATGACCGAGCAGATCGAGGCCCAGCGCGGCGACCTGATGGAGGCGAACCGCCAGATCGACGCGCGCCGCCGCTTCATCGAGGCGGTGCTGTCGGGCGTCTCCGCCGGCGTCATCGGCATCGACGGCGAGGGACGGATCACGCTTCCCAACCGCTCGGCGGCAAGCCGTCTCGGCATGGCGCCCGAGAGCCTGGTCGGCCGTCCGCTGGTCGAGGCGGTGCCGGAGCTGGCGCCGCTCTGGGACGAGGTCCGCCGCCGGCCCGACAAGCTCGCCGAGGACCAGGTGCAGATCGCCCGCGGCGGCCGTACCCGGATTCTGCTCGCGCGCCTCGGCGTCGAGATCCGCGAGGACGAGGCCACCGGCTACGTGCTGACCTTCGACGACGTGACCGAGCTGCTGACCGCACAGCGTCAGGCCGCCTGGGCCGACGTAGCGCGCCGCATCGCGCACGAGATCAAGAATCCGCTGACCCCGATCCAGCTCTCCGCCGAGCGGCTGAAGCGCCGCTATCTGAAGGAGATCCAGACCGACCCGGAGACCTTCAAGGCCTGCACCGACACCATCGTCCGCCAGGTCGGCGACATCGGGCGCATGGTCGACGAGTTCTCGTCGTTCG
>JAEULB010000220.1 GCA_016792585.1 Rhodospirillaceae bacterium | reverse complement strand
ATTCTGCGCACCAAGGTTCGTAGACTGGAACGCGAAGTTGCTGTTCGAGCGGATGGTCAGCGTCGAGCCGTCGACATTGGCGATCACGTTGATCGAGGTCGAGGCGGCCGACAGCAGGTTGCGGCCGTTGTAGGTCGCGTTGGTGATGAAGGTGTTGATCTGCGCGACCAGGTTCGAGAAGTCAGCGTTCAGGATCGACTGCTGCTCGGTCGTGTTGCCGGCGTTCTGGCCTTCGGTGATCTTCTTCTGCACGTCGCCGAGCAGATCGGAGATCGCGGTCGCGCCCGCCAGCGTCACCGCGGCGACGCCGCGACCGTTGGCCAAGCCCTGGCTCACTGCCTCGTAGGCCTTGAGGTTGCCGCGCACGCCCTGGGCGATCGAGAAGCTCGACGCGTCGTCGACGGCGCTGTTGACCTTGAGGCCGGTCGACACCCGGTTCTGGACCTTGTCCAGCTTGGTGTTGACCTGATTGAGGTTCTGAAGCGCTACGAAGGCGCCGATATTGGTGTTTATGGAGTTCTGGATGGCCATTTAGGCTGCTCCTTCTAGCTGGTCGGCCCGGCGCGCCTTTTTGCGCTAAACAGAACGCTATCCGAAAATGAGTTTCCTGACAACCCATTTAATCAAATGCTGTGCAAATTTTTTCGATCTAAGAGATAAAACCCTGACGCTGCAGGATTTCTTCCCGCGCCTATAATTCCCGAATGAACCGTGCGGAGCGCCGTCGCCGCGAGAAACTGGCCAGAACCGTCCCTGCGGACGCACTCCTGCAGGAGGCCGCCCGCCATCACCGGGCCGGCGCCCTCGACGACGCCGAGACCTGCTATCGCGCCTTTCTCGTTCGCATGCCGGGACACCCGCAGGCGCTGCATCTGCTGGGGCTGGTCTGTCACCAGACCGGCCGCAATGCCGAGGCCGCGACGCTGATCGCCGAGGCCGAGCGACGCGCGCCGGACGACGCCGAGATGCCCTACAACCTCGGCAACTGCCTGATGCTGGACGGACGCCCGTCCGAGGCCGCCGACGCCTTCCGGCGCGCACTCGGGATCCGGCCGAAACGGGGCGACGCGCTCAACAACCTCGGCACTGCGCTGCAAAGGCTCGACCGGCTGGACGAGGCGATCGGCGCCTATCAGGAAGCGCTCGAGGCGGAGCCGGAGCGGACCGACGCGCTCGGCAACATGGCGCAGGCGCTCCAGGCGCTGGGACGGTACGACGAGGCGGTCTTCGCCTATCGCCAGGTCCTCTCCCGCAAGCCCGATCACGAGACCGCACGCCACATGGTCGCGGCGATGACCGGCGAGACCCCGGCAAGAGCCCCCGACGACTTCGTCAGGCGGCTCTTCGACGGCTATGCCGACCGCTTCGACACGCATCTTGTCACGGCACTCGGCTATCGGCCCGAGCACTACGTCGAGATCCTTCGCCAGGCCGCCGGAACGGACACGCGCTTCGCCAGCGCGATCGATCTCGGCTGCGGCACCGGGCTGATCGGCGCGCTCCTCCGCCCAATCGTCGACCGGCTGGCCGGCGTCGATCTCTCGCCGGCGATGGTGGCGAAGGCCAAGGCGCGCGGCATCTACGACGATCTTGCCGCAGCCGCGATCGAGCCGTTCCTCGACGCGTCCCGCGAGCGCTTCGACCTGTTCTTCGCCGCCGACGTCTTCGTCTATGTCGGCGCGCTCGACGGCGTTTTCGCCAAGGTCCGCACCTGCGCCAGGCCCGGTGCGTGGTTCGCCTTCTCGGTCGAGGACGCGGACGGCGACGGCTTCGCCTTAAGGCCGACAGGCCGCTACGCGCATTCGCTGGCCTATGTCGGCGCGGTCGCTGAAGCTGCCGGATGGCGGCTCCGCGCGAGCGAGGGCCTCATCGTCCGTACCGATCAGGGCCGCGCGATCCCCGGCCACGTCGTCGCCGCTCAGCTCGGCTGAGCGCACCACTCCCGCCAGAACCGGCGATAGGCCGCTTCGAGATCGCGCGTGTGGGCCGCACCATCGAACAGGATCGATGCCGAAAGCTTCGCGCGCATGCCCTGCCGCAAACGCTCCAGCCGGTCGATGTCGCGGGCGAGGTCGAGCGCGATCGCGAGATAGGCGTCCTCGTCGGGAGCGACCAGGTCGGGGAAGCCCGCCCTGGCGAGCAGGCTCGCGCCGATCCGGCTCATCAGCGAGTTTCCGGCCAGCGTCACCACCGGCACGCCCATCCACAACGCATCGCAGGTGCTCTTGCCGCCGTTGAACGGAAACGGGTCGAGACAGATGTCGATCTCGCCGACGGCGCGGAAATGGTCGGCCGGATCGACGAACGCGCCGACGAAGTCGATCCTGCCGGGATCGATCCCGTTTGCTCTGAAGCGCCCCCCCACCAGCCCCGCGACATGCGGATCGGCGAGATTGTAGGCCTTCAGCATCAGACGCGCGTCGGGCACGGCGGCAAGGAGTCGCGACCACAACGCGATCGTCGGCAGCGACAGCTTCGGCACCTGGTTGACCGAGCCGAAGGTGAGATGGCCGTTGCGGCGCGCCGGGAGCGCGCTCACCTCCGGCGCCTCGGCCGGCGGATGGTGGCTCGCGTATCCGGTCCCGAGGCGGACCAGCCGCTCGGTGTACCAGTCGTCGGCGACGCCCGGCGGATCGACCTCGGCATCGGTGATGCGGAAGTCGATCGCGCGCATCCCGGTCGTGGTCACGTGATTGTCGTAGGCGACCTGGATCGGCGCCGCCCGCCAGGCGAACAGCGCCCGCTCGCTTGCGCGCCAGCCGCAGAGATTGACGGCGATGTCGATGCCGTCGGCACGCAGCCGCGCCGCCTGTTGGTCGCGCGGGAGGCCATGGATGTCGACGAAGCGATCCGCGGCCTCGGCGATCCGTCGCGTCCCCTGGTCGGGATGCGGCACATCCGCATAGACGGCGATCTCGAATGACCGGCGGTCGTGGTTCTCGAGCAGCGGCATCAGCCAGGCGAGCTGGTTGTGTCCGGCGACCAGCTCGGGCGAGACATAGGCGACCCTGATGCGCCGTTCCGGCGCTCGCTCGTTGGCGAAGACCGGCGGCGCCCCTGCGCCGGCCTCGATCCGCTCGGCCCAGCGCCGGTTCTCGCGAAAGTGCTCGGCGAAGCCCAAGCCGGGCACGAAGTTGAGGAAGAACAGGCGCTGCGACCAGGCCTCACCCGGCGGATTCTCCAGCCACGCGGCACGGTCGAAAGCGACGCGGGCCGCCGCGACCTCTCCCCAGGCGCTGAACAGCGCGCCGACGCCGGCGAACGCCCCGCCATTGTCCGGCTCGAGCGCAAGCGTCTGGCGATAGCGTCTGAGCGCGGCAATCCCCTCCCCCGACGCCACCAGGCTGCCCGCGAGATTGCGCAGCGCCAGCGTGTCGAGCGGCGCCAATGCGATCGCGCGGGCATAGCCCGTGCGCGCGGCAGCCATCGAGACCATCTGTTGGATCGCCCAGCCGAGATCGTTCCAGGCACTCAGCGCCGGATCGAGCGCCAGCGCGCGCCGATAGTGCGGGCGCGGATCGCCGCGTCGGGTCTCGACGAGCGCCCGGCCGAGACCGTGATGGGCGATGGCCATGTCCGGCACCAGCCGGCACGCGGCAGCGAAGGCATCCAAGGCCTCGCCGGTACGAGACAGGCCGGCGAGAGCCCCTGCGCGCGACAGGTGGATGTCGCCGCGCCGGGGTGCGGCCTCCGCCGCCTGGTCCAGAAGCGCGAGCGCCGCCTCTCGCCGTCCGCGGCCGAGCTCGAGCACGCCCATCAGATGGAGGGCGTCCGCCTGACGCGGATCGAAGCGCAGGACGCGGCGGTACATCTCCTCGGCGATAGCGCCTCGGCCGGCCTGCTGGTGGGCAAGCCCCACCTTCAGCAGATCGGCGACCGTGACGGTCACGACCGGCACCATGCGCGCCAGGCGTCCCTGAAAGCTGCTTCGACCGTGCGCGCGTAGCCGCCGGCATCGACCAGCGGCGACGCGGCGACGCGCCGGCGCATGCCGGCGCGGATCTCGGCGAGCGCCGGAAGGTCGCCGGCGAGCGCGGCGGCGACGGCGACGTAAGCGTCCTCGTCGGGTGCCGCCAGCTTGTCGAGGCCGATGGCCGACAGCGTTCCGATACCCATGCGGCCGAGCCAGCGCTCGCCCGCGAGCGTGACCACCGGAACACCCATCCAAAGCGCCTCGAACGTGGTCGTGCATCCGTTGAAGGGAAACGGGTCGAGGCCGATGTCGATCCGGTTCAGGATCTCGAGATGGCGCGCCCGCGGCAGGCGCTCGCCGTCGAACAGGATGCGGCTGGCGGCGACGCCGCGCTGCTCGAACGCGTCGAGGATGCGCGCGCGTGCCGAGGGGTTGGCAAACCAGTTGACGTATTTGAGCAGCAGCTGCGACTTCGGAACCGCCGCGAGCACACGGGCCCAGAGCTGGAACACGCGATCGTTCAGCTTCGCCGCGTTGTTGCACGAGCCGAAGGTGACGACGCCGGCCGATCGGGCCGGCAGCGGCCCGACCTCCGGCGCCTCCGCCGGCGGCTCGTGCAGGACGAGAAGCGGGATCCTGAGCAGCTTTTCGGTAAAGCGTTCGCGCGTGTCGGCCGGATGGATGACGGGATCGGTCAGCCACCAGTCCATCGTCACGAGCCCGGTGGTCGAGAGGTCGCCATAGCTGATCTGGACCGGGGCCGGCTTGCGCGCGCAGACCAGGAGCCGGTTGCCGGCGGTGTGGCCGGCCATGCAGAAAAGGACGTCGATCCGGTCCGCCCGGATCATCGCCGCGACCTCCTCGTCGCCGATACCGACCGTCGAGCGATAGCCGTCCGAGGCCGCCTGGTAGCGACGCGTGACCTCGTCCGGTCTCGCGACCTCGCCATAGCAGAACGCCTGGAACATGGCGCGGTCGCGTCGCTCGATCAGCCCGATCACGTTGTGCGCGATCGGGTTCGAACGGAAATCTGCGGAGAGGTAGCCGATCCGGAGCGGGCGCTCCGGATCGCGGTCGTTCGCGGCGGGCCGGGCCTGGGCGTAGAGCGGCCGGGCGTGAAGCCCCTCCCAGGCGCGATACTCCTCGAACAAGGCGTCCGAGCCGAGGCCCGGGAGGTAGTTGAGCGCGAACAGCAGGTTCGAGTGGGTCGCGAGGTCGCCGGGCGCGATCTCCAACGCGCGGCGATAGGCTGCGACGATCGCCGCGATGTCGGTCAGCGCATTGCCGAGATTGTTCCAGAGGCCCGCATGCCTCGCGTCGATCGCAAGGCCGCGGCGATAGAACCGCTGAGCGAGATCGAGATCGCCCTGCTCCTGAAGCAGCAGGCCGAGATTGCCATGCCCTTCGATCCGCCCGGGCGCGAGCGCCACGGTCCGGCGCGCCGCGCGGGAAGCGGCGAGACGATTGCCGGCCTCGATCGCCCGCACGGCGACGGCGATCCAGCCGTCGGCATCCGTCGGATCGATGGCCGAAAGGCGCGCCACAGCACCGAGCGCCCGATGCCCGGCAGCCTGGCTCGGATCGAGCGAGACCGCGGAACGCAGCGAGGCACGGGCGCGCGGATCGCCGAGCGCACCGCGGGCGAGCCCGAGCGCCAGCCAGGCGGCCGGCTGCACGCGCTTCAGCGCGACGGCAGCCTCGAGGCTCTGGGCGGCCCCCTTGGCCTCGCCCAGCGCCAGCAGCGTCGCGCCCAGGCTCGCGTGTGCCTCGGCCAGACCCGGAACGCACCGGATCGCGTCGCGAAAACGCGCGGCGGCAGTCAACAGGTCACCGCGACGCTGCCGCTCGACGCCCTCGGCGAAGAACCGCTGCGCCTCGGCCGCGCGTGTCATCTCCGTTCCTCGCACCAGCGCCGCCAGGCCTGGCGGAACGCAGCCTCGATCGAGCGGGCATAGGCAGGACCGTCACAGAGCGGCGACGCGAGGATGCGTTCGCGGAGGCCCTGACGGATCCGCTCGAGCCTGGGCAGATCCGCGGCGAGCCCGGCGGCGATGCGCACATAGTCGTCGGGGCTCGACGCGACCAGCTCGGGCAAGCCGAGATGCGTGAGGAAGCTGGTGCCCATGCGGCCGAGGAAGCGCCGGCCGGCCAGGGTGACGACCGGAATCCCCATCCACAGCGCCTCGAAGGTCGTCGTGCAGCCGTTGAAGGGGAACGGGTCGAGGGCGATGTCCATCCCCGCCACCATCCCCAGGTGCGAGGCCCGGGTGGGATCGGCGCCGAGGAAGACCAGGCGCGACGGGTCGGCGCCGCGCTCGGCGAAGCGCCTGGCGAGGCGGGCCCTGACGTCCTCGACGGTGTAGACGTCGCGATACTTGAGGACCAGTCGCGCCTTCGGCACCTGCACCAGGATCCGCGCCCAGAGATCGACGACCTCGTCTCCGATCTTCGCCGGGTTGTTGAACGAGCCGAACGTCACCTGTCCGAGCACCGTCGCCGGAAGCGGCGATATCGGTGGCGCCACGTCGATCGGCCGATGCAGCACCATCATCGGAATGCGCATCAACGTCTCGGTGAAGCGCTCTTCGGTCGATCCTTCCGGATGCACGATCGGATCGGTGAGCCAATAGTCCATGACGTCGAGGCCGGTGGTCGAGAAGTCGGCGTAGCTCACCATGACCGGTGCAGGCTTGCGGGCGGCGACCGTCATGCGATTGCGCGCGGTGTGCCCCGCCATCACCACAAGGATGTCGATGCCGTCGGCGCGGATGCGCTCGGCCAGGTCGGCATCGGCGAGCGTCTGGGTCTCGACGAAACGATCGGCGAGATCCCGGATATAGCGCGTCATGTTGTCCGACGAGCCGATCTCGGCGTAGCAGGTCACCTCGACCGCGCGACGATCGTGGTGCTGGATCAAGCCCGCGATGTTGGTGCCGAGAGGGTGATCGAAGAAATCGGCGGAAAGGTAGCCGACGCGAAGCCGACGCTCCGGATCCGGCTCGTTCCGCCACGGACCGGCGAACGCGGAAGAAGGTGCCGCATGTCGCACCGCCCAGCGGCGATGCTCGGCGAAGTAGCGGTCGCGGTCGTCGTCGACATATCCCAGCGCCAGCAGCAGGTTCGAATGCATGTCGACGGCGGCGGGAGCGATGGCGACGGTCCGGCGCAGGCGCCCTATCGTCGAGCGGACGCGACCCAGCGTCAGCTCCAGGATCGCCAGGTCGCCGTTGGCGAGAGAGTTCGACGGCGCGAGCGCGATCGCACGGCGGAAGAAGCGCCGGGCACCGGCGCGATCCTGGACGCTTTCGGCAAGCACGCCGCCGTTGATCAAGGCATCGACGCTGTCGAGATCGAGCGCATTCACGCGTCGATAGCCGGTGATCGCCGTGGCGGCCTGTGACAGGCGCGCATGACATTGTGCGAGCGCATAATGCGTGTGCGCCGAGGCCGGCTCCCAGGCCAGCGCCGCCCGGAGATCGGCGATCGCCGTCGCCGGTTCGCCGGCGAAGGCCCGAGCGATCCCGCGGTCGTGCCGCAGCCGTATGTCACCGGGCGACAGAACGATCGCCCGATCGAAGACGGCGGCGGCATCGCGATGACGGCCGGCCTTGCCGAGCGCCCCGGCGAGCTGTGCCGCCAGATCCGCGCGGTCGGAGCGAAGCGTGAATGCGGCCTCGTAAGCGGTCGCGGCGTCGTGCCAGCGACCGAGCACGCTGAGCGCCAGCCCGAGATTCTCCCAGGGCGCCGGAAGGGCCGGCGAGATCCCGGTCGCCCGCCGGAACGAGGCGATCGCGGAGGTCAGCTCGCCGCCCGCAGCTTCGGTCAGCCCGAGACGCTGCCAGGCGAGCGCCATCTGCGGCTCCTCGGCCAGTGCCCGCCTAAGCGGCAACGGATCAGGTGGGGCCGCCGTCATGCGGACGCACACCAATCCCGCCACATACGACGATAGGCGCCCTCGACCTCGCGGGCATAGGCCTCGCGATCGCAGAGCCGCGATGCCGATATGCGCGCCCGCAGGGTCTTGCGCGTCTCGGCGAGCTTGCCGAGATCGCTCGCCAGGGCCACCGCGGCGTCGACATAGGCGGCCTCGTCCGCCGCGGCGAGCTCGGCGAGGCCGACGGCCTTGAGGAAGGCGCTGCCGTAGCGGCCGAGCACGCGGTCGCCTTGGAGGCTCACCACGGGGACGCCCATCCACATCGCCTCGCAGGTGGTGATGACGCCGCCATAGGGGAAGGGATCGAGCGCGATGTCGACCTTGCGATAGGTGTCGAGATGCGTCGCCTGCGTCACGGTCCAGCCGCGCAGATCCAGGCGTCGCCCCTCGATGCCATGCCTGGCGAAGATGGTGCGGATTCGTCCCGCGACGGTCGCGTCCGCGTAGGCTCGGCCTTTGAGCAGAAGGCGCGACTTCGGAACCCGGGCCAGGATCCGCGCCCAGGTCTGGATGCAGCGCGGCGACAGCTTGGAGGTCTGGTTGAGGCTCGCGAAGGTGATGCCGAAGCCGCCTGCCGCCGGCAGCGCCGACACCGGCGGCGTCGGCAGCAGCGGATCGAAGACGAAAGCGAGATCGATGCGGTCGAGGCGCTCGGAGAAGTCCCGCTCCGATCCCGCCGGCGTCAGCAGATCGTCGCCGATCGCCCAGCCGATGGCATCCATTCCGAAGGATCCCATCAGCAGCAGGTTCACCTGCACCGGCGCCGGCCGCCTGGCCAAGGCGAGAAGCCTGGAGCCGCGCGGATACCCGATGATGTCGACAGCGATGTCGACGCCCTCGCGGACGATCGCCTCGGCGAGCGCGGCGTCAGACAGGCCCCGGGTCGGGACCATGCGTGCGGCCGCGCGGTATCGCGCCGTCACCTCGTCCTCGGCACCCGGCGGCGTGTCGGAGAAGAGCACGACGTCGACCGCATTCCGGTCGTGAGCCTCGACCAGCGGCAGGATCGAGCGCGAGGCGGTGTGGAAGCGGAAGGAGTCGCCGCCGACATATCCGACCGTGAGCCGCCGGTCCGGATCGCGCGGCCTGGCGTGCACGAGCGGCGTCAGGGGAGCCGCAAAACGATCGGCGAAACGGCGGCACTCGGCCAGCTCGGCGGCGGCATCGATGCCGTCGACCAGCCGGATCCCGTTGATCAGGTTCGAATGGAGGACGGCGTTTCCCGGATCCTTCTCGACCGCGACCCGATAGCAGGCGACCGCCGGATCGACGTCGGCGACCTGCAGGAGGACATTGCCGAGGTTGTTCCAGCCGTCCGGCCCCGAGGGTCCGGTGAAGATCGCGCGGCGGAGGTAAAGGGCCGCCTGCGGCAGCCGGCCCCGCATCGCGGCCAGGAGCCCGAGATTGTTCCAGGCGCCGGTGAACGAGGGGACCAGCGCCAGCGTCCGGTGCAGCGCCGCCGAGGTACCTGCCGCATCGCCCGCCGCCTGCAGGGCACCGGCGAGCCGGAACTGGCTTTCCGGGTCGAGGGGATTGTCGCGGACCGCGCTCTCGAGACGGGCGATCGCGTCGGCCGGGGCTTCGGCGACCATGGGTTCAGGCTTCGGAAGTGAGGGGAGAAATAGCAGTCACGGCCGCGCCATGGTGCGGCCGGTCGACGTTCCTGTCGAGGGCTACGGCTTAACGGAAGAGCTGCTGGAGGATGGTCGGCCGCTGGTTCGCGATGTTCAGCGTCTGCACGCCGAGCTGCTGCTTCACCTGGAGGGCCTGCAGCCGCGCCGACTCCTTCGCCATGTCGGCATCGACGATGTCGCCGAGGCCTTCCGTGGTCGAATCGGTGAGCTGCGAGATGAAGTCGGCCTGGAAGTTGAGCGCCCGAGAGTCGGCGCCGAGCTGGCCGAGCGCGATCGCGATCGCCGATTCGGCGAGCTCGAGGGCCGAGAGCGCCTTGAAGGAGGCGACCGTGGAGCTCAGCGTCTGCGCGCCGAGGTTCGCCGCCTGGAAGCTGAAGGAGCTCTGTGAGCGGATCGTCATCACGGTGCCGTCGATGTTGGCGATGACGTTCACCGAGGTCGAGGCGGCCGAGAGGACGTTGCGGCCGTTGTAGACCGCGTTCGCGATGAAGGTGTTGATCTGCGCCGAGAGCGACAGGAAGTCGGCATTGAGGATGTTCTGCTGCTCGCTGGTGTTCGCAGCGTTCATTCCCTCAATGATCTTCTTCTTAACGTCGGCGATCAGATCGGAGATCGAGGTCGCGACCGAGAGAGCGATGGTGGCGACGCCGCGGCCGTTGGCGATGCCCTGGGAGACCGCGCTGGAGGCCTTGATGTCGCCGCGCAGGCCCTGGGCGATCGCGAAGCTGGAGGCGTCGTCGACCGCGCCGTTGACCTTGAGGCCCGTCGACACCCGCTGCTGGACCTGGTCCATGTCGCGGTTGGTGCCGTTCAGGAACTGAAGGGCGATCTGCGCCGAGATGTTCGTGTTGATCGAATTGATGGGCACGGCGACTACTCCAATCGGTCATGCCGGGCCTGACGGACCCTGCGCCCCTTCATCAGCAAGCGCCGGGCCAACGCCAAAAACTCCGATATTTCAATTGGATGAGTGCGAAATTGGGAAGGTTCGGGGGCGTTTTCGCCGAGCCGGTAGCGTCCCCTCTTCGTCCCGCCCGGCAGTTGTTGCCGCGATGGCGGCAAAAACGTCCCTTAAGCCTTTGCAATTAAAACGAAAACGCCTCCACCCGGAGGGAGGAGGCGCATGCCACGACGCGGAAAGGCGGAAGGGAGGACCTCTAGGCCAGCCCTTCGATGATCTGCTGGTTCACCTCGATCAGCATGTCCGGCGCGGCGCCGTCCATGACCACCTGGGTCTCGTAGGTGACCCAGGCCGAGAGGCGGACGATGGCGGACTTGAGCTCGCCCGGGAGCCGGTTGGCCTCGTCGCTGATCTCGGACGCGAAGGTATCCCAGACCCGCTTGTTCCAGAGGATCGCGTCGAACTTGGCGGCGAGCTTGCCCGGGTTGTCACGGGCCTCGATCAGCGCCGCGGTCACCGCTCCCATCAGCCGCCGCTCGATCGTCCGAGGCGGTTCGGCGATGTTCTGGACCTTCTGATAGGCGCCGTAGCCGCGCATGGCGTCACGCGGCTCCCTTCGGGGCGAGTTCGAGCAGCTCGGCTTCGAAGCCCATCAGCGCACGGGCCGACGCCATCGCCTTCGGAAAGTCCTCGCGCTGGACGAACTGGTGGATCAGCCCGAGCGACCTGGCGACGTCGGTCAGCGTGGTCGCGTTCAGCAGGTCGTTCATGTCGTCGAGCAGGCGCAGGCGGTAG
>JAEULB010000160.1 GCA_016792585.1 Rhodospirillaceae bacterium | reverse complement strand
GCGCTGATCGAGAGCCTCGAAGGCAAGAAGGGCCAGCCGCGCCTCAAGCCGCCGTTCCCGGCCTTCTGCGGCGTGTGGGGATGCCCCACGACCGTGAACAACGTCGAGACGGTCGCGGTCGTGCCGACGATCCTCCGCCGCGGCGCCGGCTGGTTCGCCGGCATCGGCCGTCCGAACAACACCGGGCCGAAGGTCTTCTGCATCTCCGGCCACGTGAACAAGCCGTGCAACGTCGAGGACTCGCTCGGCGTGCCCTTGCGCGAGCTGATCGAGAAGCATGCCGGCGGCGTGCGCGGCGGCTGGGACAATCTGCTTGCGGTCATTCCCGGTGGATCGTCGATGCCGGTGCTGCCGAAATCGGTCGCCGACACGATCTGCATGGATTTCGACTACCTGCGCGACGCCAAGTCGGGCCTCGGCACGGCGGCGATCGTCGTCATGGACAAGTCGACCGACATCGTCCGCGCCTTCGCGCGTCTCGCCGCCTTCTACAAGCACGAGAGCTGCGGCCAGTGCACGCCGTGCCGCGAGGGCACCGGCTGGATGTACCGGATGCTGACCCGCATGTCGAAAGGCAAGGCGACGATAGCCGACATCGACCTGCTGGATGCGGTCACCAAGCAGATCGAAGGTCACACCATCTGCGCGTTCGGCGAGGGTGCGGCCTGGCCGGTCATGGGACTGTTGCGCCACTTCAGGCCTGAGATCGAGCAGCGGCTCGCGGCTCAGGTGAAGCAGGCGGCGGAGTAGGGGACATGCCGAAGCTCAAAGTCGACGACGTCGAGGTCGAGGTCCCCGCCGGGTTCACCGTGCTCCAGGCCTGCGAGGTCGCGGGCGTCGAGATCCCGCGTTTCTGCTACCACGACCGTCTTTCGATCGCCGGCAACTGCCGGATGTGCCTGGTCGAGATGGAAAAGTCGCCGAAGCCGATCGCCTCCTGCGCGATGCCGGCCGCCGACAACATGGTGATCAAGACAAACACGCCGATGGCGAAGAAGGCGCGCCAGGGCGTGATGGAATTCCTGCTGATCAACCACCCGCTCGACTGCCCGATCTGCGACCAGGGCGGCGAATGCGACCTGCAGGACCAGGCCGTCGCGTACGGCATGGACCACAGCCGCTACAAGGAGAACAAGCGGGCGGTCAAAGACAAGTACATGGGGCCGCTGGTCAAGACGATCATGACCCGCTGCATCCATTGCACGCGTTGCGTCCGCTTCGCGACCGAGGTCGCCGGCGTCGAGGATCTGGGCCTGCTCTATCGCGGCGAGAACGCGCAGATCACTACGTATCTCGAGAAGGCCTTCGCCTCCGAGCTCTCCGGCAACGTGATCGACCTCTGCCCGGTCGGCGCGCTCACATCCAAGCCCTACGCCTTCACCGCGCGCCCCTGGGAGCTGCGCAAGACCGAGTCGGTCGACGTCTCCGACGCTCTGGGATCCAACATCCGCATCGACGTCCGCGGCAACGAAGTGCTGCGCGTGCTGCCGCGCCTGAACGAGGACGTTAACGAGGAGTGGATCTCCGACAAGGCGCGCTTCGCCTGCGACGGCCTGAAGCGCCAGCGGCTCGATCGCCCTTATGTCCGGAAGAACGGCAAGCTGCAGCCGGCGTCCTGGGACGAGGCGCTGACCGTCGCCGCCGAGAAGCTGAAGGCGGCGGGATCGAAGGCCGCGGCGATCGTGGGCGACCTCTGCGACGCCGAGAGCATGGTCGCGCTGAAGGACCTGATGGCGGGCCTGGGTGCGACCAGCATCGACTGCCGCCAGGACGGCGCCAAGCTCGATGCGTCGGTGCGCGGCGCCTACCTTTTCAATGCGGGCATCGCCGGGATCGAGCAGGCGGACGCGATCCTGCTGATCGGCACCAACCCGCGCGCCGAGGCGCCGGTGCTGAGCGCGCGTCTGCGCAAGCGTTTCCTCGCCGGCAGTCTCAAGATCGCGGCGATCGGGCCCAAGGTCGAGATGACCTTCCCGATGGAGAACCTCGGCGCCGGCGCGCCGACGCTGGCCGAAGTCGCCGAGGGCCGTCACGCCTTCTTCGAGACGCTGAAGGGCGCAAAGAAGCCGATGCTCATCATCGGTCAGGGCGCGCTGCGCGGCGCAAACGGCGCGGCCGTGCTCGCTGCCGTCCGCTCGCTCGCCGAGAAGGCGGGTGTGGTGAAGGAAGACTGGAACGGCTTCTGCGTGCTGCACACCGCGGCGGCGCGGGTCGGCGGCCTCGATCTCGGCCTCGTGCCGGGCGCCGGCGGCCGGGACGTCGCCGGCATTCTCGACGGTGCGGGCAGGGGTGAGGTTCCGGTCGTCTACCTGCTTGGATCAGACGAGATCGACACCTCGAAGCTGGGCTCGGCCTTCGTGATCTACCAGGGCCACCACGGCGATGCGGGCGCCAACCGCGCCGACGTGATCCTGCCGGGTGCCGCCTACACCGAAAAGAACGGCACCTACGTCAACACCGAGGGCCGGGTGCAACTCGGCCGGCTCGCGGCGTTCCCGCCGGGCGAGGCGCGCGAGGACTGGAAGATTCTGCGCGCGCTGTCCGAGAAGCTGGGTCAGCCGCTGCCCTACGACAATCTCGGCCAGGTCCGCCGCCGCCTTGTCGCGGTCAACCCGGTGTTCGGCACGCTCGAAGAGGCGAAGCCGGGCGCCTGGGGTGCCTTCGGCCAGGCCGGTGCGATGGGCTCCGAGCCCTTCGCCTCGCCGATCTCGAACTTCTACATGACCGACCCGATCAGCCGCGCCTCACCGACCATGGCCGAGTGCACGAGCGTATTCCTGAACGGGCAGGCCAGGACCGGCACCCATGGCTGAGTTCCTCACCGGCTACGCCTATCCGACCGCGATCATCCTCGCTCAGATCGTCGCGATCATCCTGCCGCTGCTGCTGGCCGTCGCCTACCTGACGCTCGCCGAGCGCAAGGTGCTGGCGGCGATGCAGCTCCGTCGCGGCCCGAACGTCGTCGGCCCGTTCGGCCTGTTCCAGCCGATCGCCGACGGCCTCAAGCTGCTGTCGAAGGAAACGATCCTTCCCTCGGGCTCGAACCGCGCCGTCTTCCTGATGGCGCCGATGCTCACATTC
The DNA here is from genome assembly GCA_016792585.1 of Rhodospirillaceae bacterium. Lineage (GTDB taxonomy): Bacteria > Pseudomonadota > Alphaproteobacteria > SHVZ01 > SHVZ01 > SHVZ01. The sequence continues at coordinate 34,274 of JAEULB010000160.1, read as the reverse complement.
ATCCTGGCGCTGGTCGGATGGGCGGTGATCCCGTTCGGCGAGGGCATCGTGCTCGCCGACATCAATGTCGGCATCCTTTATCTCTTCGCGATCTCCTCGCTCGGCGTCTACGGCGTGATCATGGCCGGCTGGGCGTCGAACTCGAAATACGCGTTCCTCGGCGCGATGCGCTCGGCGGCGCAGATGGTCTCCTACGAGGTCTCGATCGGCTTCGTGATCATCACCGTGCTGCTCTGCGTCGGATCGCTGAACCTGACCGACGTCGTGCTGGCGCAGCGGAACCTCTGGTTCTGCATCCCGCTGCTGCCGATGTTCGTGATCTTCTTCATCTCGGGACTGGCCGAGACGAACCGGCTTCCCTTCGACCTGCCGGAAGGCGAGTCCGAAATCGTCGCCGGATTCATGGTCGAGTACTCGTCGATGAGCTTCGCGCTCTTCTTCCTCGGCGAGTACGCGAACATGATCCTGGTCTCGGCGATGACCGTGATCCTGTTCATGGGCGGCTGGCTGCCGCCCTTCGACATCGCGCCGTTCAACTGGGTACCGGGGCCGATCTGGTTCGCGCTCAAGATCGCGTTCCTGCTGTTCTGCTTCCTGTGGGTGCGCGCCACCTTCCCGCGTTATCGCTACGACCAGCTCATGCGTCTCGGCTGGAAGGTCTTCCTGCCGATCTCGCTCGCCTGGGTGGTCTTGACCGCCGGCTTCCTTGTCGCCTTCGACAAGGTGCCGTGACGGAGGAATGACATGGCTGTCCTGAACCGCGCCGCGAAGAGCCTGCTGCTGGGAGAGCTGATCTCCGGCATGGCGATCACCTTGCGCTACTTCTTCACCCCGAAGGTGACGCTCAACTACCCCTACGAGAAGGGCCCCTTGAGCCCGCGCTTCCGCGGCGAGCACGCGCTCCGGCGCTACCCGAACGGCGAAGAGCGCTGCATCGCGTGCAAGCTCTGCGAGGCGGTGTGCCCGGCGCAGGCGATCACGATCGAGGCCGAGCCCCGCGAGGACGGCAGCCGCCGCACCACGCGCTACGACATCGACATGACCAAGTGCATCTACTGCGGCTTCTGCCAGGAAGCCTGCCCGGTGGATGCGATCGTCGAGGGGCCGAACTTCGAGTTCGCCGCCGAGACCCGTGAGGAGCTGTTCTACAACAAGGACAAGCTGCTCGAGAACGGCGACCGGTGGGAAGCGGAGATCCAGGCCAACCTCGTCGCCGACGCGCCGTACCGGTGACCTGAGCCATGGTGATCCAGGCACTCTCCTTCTCTCTCTTCGCGCTGGTGGCGGTCGCCTCCGGCGTCATGGTCATCACGGCCAGGAACCCGGTCCATTCGGTCCTGTTCCTGATCCTGGCCTTCTTCAACGCCGCCGGCCTCTTTGTCCTGATGGGGGCCGAGTTCCTGGCGATGATCCTGGTCATCGTCTATGTCGGCGCGGTCGCGGTCCTGTTCCTGTTCGTCGTGATGATGCTCGACATCAACTTCGCGCGGATGCGGCAAGGCCTGCTCCGCTACGTGCCGATCGGGGCTGCGATCGGGCTCATCCTGATGGCCGAGCTTGTGCTCATCATCACCTCCTGGATCGGCGCGCCGGACGGCGCCCAGACCCGGCCGATGCCGCCGATCTCAGAGATGAGCAACACCGAGGCGCTGGGCCGCATCCTCTATACCGACTACGTCTACCTGTTCCAGGCCTCGGGCATGGTGCTGCTGGTGGCGATGGTCGGTGCGATCGTACTGACGCTCCGCCAGCGCGGCGGCGTCCGCCGCCAGACCATCGGCACCCAGGTCGCGCGCACCAAGGCGGAGTCGGTCGAGGTCGTGAAGGTCCGGACGGGGAGCGGCGTCTGATGCTGACGATCACGCTCGCCCATTACCTGACCGTCGCCGCGATCCTGTTCACGCTCGGCGTGTTCGGCATCTTCCTCAACCGCAAGAACGTCATCATCATCCTGATGTCGATCGAGCTGATGCTGCTCGCGGTCAACATCAACCTGGTGGCGTTCTCGGCCCATATGGGCGACCTGGTCGGCCAGGTCTTCGCCATGTTCGTCTTGACCGTCGCCGCCGCCGAGGCGGCGATCGGGCTTGCGATCCTCGTCGTCTACTTCCGAAACCGCGGTTCGATCGCGGTCGAAGACATCAACCTGATGAAGGGCTGACGGACGTGCTGCACGCCGCTCCTGTCTTTCTGCCGCTCCTCGGCGCCATCATCGCCGGCTTCTTCGGCCGACTGATCGGCGACCGCGGGTCGCAGCTCGTCACCTGCGGGTGCATGGTCCTGGCCGCGATCACCGGCGCCTACGTCTTCTACGACGTGGCGCTGATGGGACACACGCGGACGGTCGAGATCGCCTCCTGGATCGTCTCCGGCTCCTTCGACGTGACCTGGTCGGTGAGGCTCGATGCGCTGTCGGCGACGATGATCGGCATGATCTCGCTCGTCGCGTGCATGATCCACATCTACTCGTGCGGCTACATGGCCCATGACGCCTCGATCCCGAGGTTCATGGCCTATCTGAGCCTGTTCACCTTCTTCATGCTGATGCTGGTGTCGGCGGACAACTTCGTTCAGCTGTTCTTCGGCTGGGAAGGCGTCGGCCTCGCGTCGTACCTGCTGATCGGCTTCTGGTATCACAAGCCCTCAGCCAACGCTGCGGCGATCAAGGCCTTCATCGTCAACCGTGTCGGCGACTTCGGCTTCGCGCTCGGCATCTTCGCCGTGTTCATGGTCTACGACTCCGTCGGCTTCGACGCGGTCTTCGCGGCGACCCCGGGCAAGGTCGGCACCACGATCAATTTCCTCGGCTGGAACTTCGACACGCTGACGACGATCTGCCTGCTGCTGTTCATCGGCGCGATGGGCAAGTCGGCGCAGCTCGGCCTCCACACCTGGCTGCCGGACGCGATGGAGGGCCCGACCCCGGTCTCGGCCTTGATCCATGCCGCGACCATGGTCACCGCCGGCGTCTTCATGGTCTGCCGCCTCTCGCCGATGTTCGAGTACGCGCCGACCGCGCTCGCGGTCGTCACCGTCGTCGGCGCCTCGACCGCGATCTTCGCCGCGACCGTGGGCCTCACCCAGTACGACATCAAGCGGGTGATCGCGTATTCGACCTGCAGCCAGCTGGGGTACATGTTCTTCGCCGCCGGCGTCTCGGCGTACTCGGCGGCGATGTTCCACCTGATCACGCACGCCTTCTTCAAGGCGCTCCTGTTCCTCGGCGCCGGCTCGGTGATCCACGCCATGTCCGACGAGCAGGACATGCGCAAGATGGGCGGCATCTGGAAGCTGATCCCGGTGACCTATGCCTTGATGTGGATCGGCAACCTGGCGCTCGCGGGCGTGCCGCCCTTCGCCGGCTTCTTCTCGAAGGACATCATGCTGGAGGCGGCTTACGCCGCGCATTCGGGCGTCGGCATGTATGCCTTCGTCATGGGCACCTTCGCCGCGCTCCTGACCGCCTTCTACTCCTGGCGCCTGCTGTTCCTGACCTTCCACGGCGCCCCCAGGGCCGACCATCACACGATGGAGCACGTGCACGAGTCGCCGCAGATCATGCTGGCGCCGCTCTACGTGCTGGCGATCGGCGCCGTGATCGCCGGCTTCGCCCTCAACGGCCTCTTCGTCGGCGACGGCCGGGCATCGTTCTGGGGCAACGCGATCTTCGTGTTGCCCGACCACGACACGGTCGAGCACGCACATCACGTGCCGCTCTGGGTCAAGCTGGCGCCGACCGTCGCCGCCGTGCTCGGCATATCCGGCGCCTATCTCGCCTACATCGTGAGCCCTGAGATGCCTGGGCGCATGATCGAGGCGTTCCGCGGCATCTGGCTGTTCCTCTACAACAAGTGGTACTTCGACGAGCTCTATGACTTCCTGTTCGTCCGCCCGGCCTTCTGGCTCGGCCGCGGGCTGTGGAAGGGGGGCGACGGCGCGGTGATCGACGGGCTCGGCCCCGACGGCATCGCCGCGACCACGATCGCCGCGGCGCGCAGGGCAGGGCGGCTCCAGACCGGCTACGTCTACCACTATGCCTTCGCCATGCTGATCGGCGTCGTGATCCTGGCAAGCTTCTACCTCTACCGGATGGGGCGCTAGACGATGAGCGACTGGCCCATCCTCACACTGACGACGTTCCTGCCGCTGGTCGGCGCGGCGATCATCCTTTTGACCCGGGGATCGCCCGAGGTCGTGGCGCGCAACGCGCGCTGGATCGCGCTCTGGACCTCGACGATCGTCTTCTTCGTCTCGCTGCCGCTCTGGCTCAGCTTCGATCCGGACGTCTCGGACTTCCAGTTCGTCGAGAAGGCGGCGTGGATCCCGGCCTTCGGGATCAACTATCACATGGGCGTCGACGGCATCTCGATGTTCTTCGTGCTGCTCTCGACCCTGCTGACGCCGATCTGCGTACTGGCCAGCTGGGAAGCGATCGAGCACCGGGTCAAGGAGTACATGATCGCGTTCCTGGTGCTCGAGACCTTCATGGTCGGCACTTTCGCCGCGCTCGACTTCGTCGTCTTCTACATCTTCTTCGAAGCCGTCCTGATCCCGATGTTCCTTATCATCGGCGTCTGGGGCGGGGCGCGCCGGGTCTACTCGGCCTTCAAGTTCTTCCTCTACACGCTCACCGGCTCGGTCCTGATGCTGCTGGCGATCCTCGCCATCTTCTTCGAGACTGGCACCACCGACATCCCGACGCTGATGTCCGCGCATCTGCCGGCGACGATGCAGAAGTGGTTGTGGTTGGCGTTCTTCGCCTCCTTTGCGGTCAAGGTGCCGATGTGGCCGGTCCACACCTGGCTGCCGGACGCGCACGTCGAAGCTCCGACCGCGGGTTCGGTGATCCTCGCCGGCGTGCTCCTGAAGATGGGCGCCTACGGCTTCCTCCGCTTCTCGGTGCCGATGCTGCCCGAGGCGACCCACTACTTCACGCCGCTGGTCTACGGACTCTCTGTGGTCGCGGTGATCTACACCTCGCTGGTGGCGCTGGCCCAGGAGGACATGAAGAAGCTGATCGCCTATTCGTCGGTCGCCCACATGGGCTACGTGACGATCGGCATCTTCGCCCTCAACACCCAGGCGGTGACCGGCGCCATCTACCAGATGCTGAGCCACGGCATCGTCTCGGCCGCGCTGTTCCTCTGCGTCGGCGTCGTCTACGACCGGGTGCACTCACGCGAGATCGCGCGTTATGGCGGCCTGGTCGACCGGATGCCGGCCTATGCCTTCACCTTCATGGTCTTCACCATGGCCTCGGTGGGCCTTCCGGGCACGTCCGGCTTCGTCGGCGAGTTCCTGGTGCTCACCGGCGCCTTCCAGTCGTCGACGCTGGTCGCGACCCTGGCGACCTCCGGCGTCGTGCTCGGTGCCGCCTACATGCTGTTCCTCTATCGCCGCGTGATCTTCGGCAAGCTCGAGAAGGAGGATCTGAAGTCGATCCTCGATCTCTCCTGGCGCGAGGTCGCGGTGTTCGCGCCGCTGGTGGTGCTGACCATCTGGATGGGCGTCTATCCGGTGTCCTTCACCAAGCCGATGCACACCTCCATCGTCAACCTCGTCACCAAGTACGAGACCGCTCAGGCGCCGCGTCCTTCGACGGTCGCGGACGCCAGGCGCTAGGACCATGCCCATGACCTCGATCCCGCTGATGCCGGCGCTGCCGGAGATCTGGCTGGCGGCAGCCGGCATGGCGCTGCTGATGATCGGCGTCTTCCGCGGCGACAAGCACACGCGCAGCCTCTCCTGGCTCTCGGTGCTGGTGCTGCTGGTCGCCGTCTTCCTGGTGATCAATGGCGCGTCCGGCCGCACCGTCGCCTTCGGAGGCCAGTTCGTGACCGACGCCTTCGCGATCTTCGTCAAGGTGCTGGTGCTGCTGGGCTCGGCGGTCTCGATCGTCCTCGCTCTCGACTACATCGAGAGGGAGGATATGGGGCGCTTCGAGTATCCGGTGCTGATCGTGCTGGCGACGCTCGGCATGCTGGTCATGGTCTCGGCCAACGACCTGATCACGCTCTATCTCGGCCTCGAGCTGCAGTCGCTGGCGCTCTATGTCGTCGCCGCGTTCCAGCGCGACCGCATCCGCTCGACCGAGGCCGGCCTCAAGTACTTCGTCCTCGGCGCGCTGTCGTCCGGCATGCTGCTCTACGGCTGCTCGCTGATCTATGGCTCGACCGGCGCCACCGGCTTCGAGGCGATCGCCCAGGCGGTCGCCGACAACGAGGGCGCCGCCTCGATCGGCCTCGTCTTCGGCATCGTGTTCCTCGCCGCCGGCCTTGCCTTCAAGGTCTCGGCGGTGCCGTTCCACATGTGGACCCCCGACGTCTATGAGGGTGCGCCGACGCCGGTGACCGCGCTGTTCGCGATCGCGCCCAAGGCGGCTGCGATCGCGCTCTTTGTCCGCGTGATGATCGGGCCGTTCGGCGAGCTGGTGATCGACTGGCGGCCGATCCTGATCGCGATCTCGATCGGCTCGATGGGCCTCGGCGCCGTCGCCGCGATCAACCAGACCAACATCAAGCGGCTGCTCGCCTACAGCTCGATCGGCAACATGGGCTATGCCTTGGTCGGCCTTGCCGCCGGCACTGAGTCCGGAATCCGCGGCGTCCTGATCTACATGGCGATCTACCTGGTGATGACCGCCGGCTCCTTCGCCGTGGTGCTGTCGATGCGCCAGGGTGGCAAGATGGTCGAGGGGATTTCCGATCTCGCCGGACTCTCGAAGACCCACCCGGCGATGGCGCTCGCCTTCGCGATCTTCCTGTTCTCGCTCGCCGGCATCCCGCCGCTCGCCGGGTTCTTCGGCAAGCTCTACGTCTTCCTCGCCGCGGTCGAGGCGGGGCTCTATCCACTGGCGGTGATCGGCGTTCTCGCCTCGGTGGTGGGCGCCTACTACTACCTTCGCATCATCAAGATCATGTATTTCGATGAGGCGAAGGAGCCGCTCGACAAGGATGCGATCGGCCGGTCGATCGGCACGGTTCAGGCCGTGAGCGCGATCCTGATCCTGCTGTTCTTCGTCTGGCCGAGTCCGGTGCTGACCTCGGCGGCGATGGCCGCGCGCGCGCTCTTCCCGGCATGACGCTGCCCGCCGTCTTCCGGCGGGTCGCGTACGAAGAGGTCGGATCCACCAACGCCGAAGCACTCCGCCTCGCCGAGGCGGGCGCGCCCGAGTTCACCTATGTGACCACGCGTCGGCAGTCGGCCGGCCGCGGCCGCCGCGGCAAGTCCTGGGTCTCGCCGGAAGGGAAGCTCTACGGCACGATCGTGCTTCGGCCCGACCGGCCGCCGGCGGTGATCTCCCAGCTCTCCTTCGTCGCCGCGCTCGCCGTCGGCGACCTGCTCGACCGCCTCGGCGTCCAGGGCACTATCGGCTTCAAGTGGCCGAACGACGTGCTGGTCGAGGGATCCAAGATCTGCGGCATCCTGCTCGAAGGCGGGCAGGGACACCTGGTCGCCGGCATCGGCGTCAACATCGCGCATTTCCCGCCCGATACGCCCTATGGCGCGACCTCCGTCGCCGCCAAGGGCGGCCGCGCCGATCTCGATGCGGCAACCGACGGGCTCGCCGTCGCGTTCCTGGAACGCTACCGCCTCTGGCTCGAAGAAGGCTTCCGGCCGGTGCGCGAAGCATGGCTCGCGCGCGCCATCGGGCTCGGCCGCGAGATCAAGGTGACCTTCCGCGAAGGCGACACCGACAGCGGCGTATTCTCGGCTCTCGATGAATCCGGTGCCCTCGTGTTGACCCGCGGAGGGGCCAGCCGGATGATCACCGCCGGGGAAATCTTCTTCGCAGCATGAGCAAGACCAAGAAATCCTCCGAACTCCTCTTCCTGCCGCTGGGCGGGGCGGAGGAGATCGGGATGAACCTCAATCTCTACGGCTATGGCGGCAAGTGGCTGATCGTCGATTGCGGCGTCACTTTCGGCGATGACTCCACGCCGGGCGTCGAGCTGATCCTTCCCGACCCGCAATGGATCGTCGAGCGCCGCAAGGACCTGGTCGGCATCGTCGCGACCCATGCGCACGAGGACCATATCGGCGCGATCCCCTATCTCTGGCCCCAGCTCGGATGCCCGGTCTACGCGACGCCGTTCACCGCGGCAGTCCTGAAGCGGAAGCTCCAGGAGGCTGACCTGGCGCGGCGGGTCGAGATCAAGCCGATCCCGGTCTCCGGCAGCTTCAAGATCGCGCCCTTCGACCTCGAGCTGATCCATCTGACCCATTCGATCCCCGAGCCGATGGCGATCGCGATCAAGACGCCGGCTGGCACGGTGCTGCACACCGGCGACTGGAAGTTCGACCCCGATCCGCTGATCGGCCCCGTGGCCGACGAGGCGGCGCTCCGCCGGCTCGGCGACCAGGGCGTGCTGGCGCTGGTCGGGGACTCGACCAACGTCTTCGTCTCGGGCGAGGCGGGATCCGAGGCGGATGTCCGGCGCAATCTCGAGGACCTGGTCGGCCGCTTCCGCGAGCGGGTCGTCGTCGCCTGTTTCGCCTCCAACGTCGCGCGCCTGGAATCGATCGCGCTCGCCGCGAAGGCGCATGACCGACACGCGGCCCTGGTCGGCCGCTCGCTCTGGCGCATGTACGACGCCGCCAAGGAGGCGGGATACCTTCGCGACCTGCCGCCCTTCGTCACCGAGCACGACGCCGGCTTCCTGCCGCGCGACAAGGTGGTGATGATCTGCACCGGAAGCCAGGGCGAGCCGCGCTCGGCGCTGTCGCGGATCGCCTCGGGCACGCACCCTCATGTGACGCTGGAGCAGGGCGACGCGGCAATCTTCTCGTCCCGCAACATCCCCGGCAACGAGCGCGCGATCGCCAAGCTGCAGAACCAGCTGTCCAAGCTCGGCGTCGACATCGTGACGACGGCAGAGGAGGCGGGAGTCCATGTCTCCGGCCATCCGGCCCGCGACGAGCTCTCGCGCATGTATCAGTGGGTCCGGCCGCGGATCGCGATCCCGGTCCATGGCGAGGCACGGCACTTGGCCGAGCACGCCAAGCTCGCCCGCGAGTGCCAGGTGCCGGAGGCGGTGGTCTCCGAGAACGGCTCGATCGTGCGCCTGGCGCCGGGACCGGCGACCGTGGTCGAGCATGTGACGGCCGGCCGGCTGGCGCTCGACGGGACCCAGCTGGTGCCGCTCGACGGCGGCGCCATGCGGGCGCGCAAGAAGCTGATGACCCACGGCATCGCCGTGGTGACCCTGGTCGTCGGCCGAGGCGGAAAGCTCGAGGCCGATCCGCTGGTGAGCCTCCAGGGCGTGGTCGACAACGACACCAGCGAAGGGCTGATCGAGGGGGCCGCCGATGCGGTTGCCGGCGCCTTCGACGGGCTCGGCAAGGGCGAGCGGCGCGACGACGACGCGGTGCGCGAAGCGGCACGGCTCGCGGTACGCCGCTTCGTCAACGCCGAGGTGGGCAAGAAGCCGCAGACCGAGGTCCACCTGGTTCGCCTATGATGCGGGCGCAACGAACGGAGCGACCATGATCGGCCGCCTCAACCATGTCGCGATCGCCGTCCCGGACCTGGAGGCTGCGTCCGCCACCTATCGCGGGCTCCTGGGGGCGGAGGTCTCGAAGCCGGTGCCGATGCCGGCCCATGGCGTCACCACGGTCTTCGTGACGCTGCCGAACACCAAGATCGAGCTGCTGCACCCGCTGGGCGACGCCTCGCCGATCGCAGGATTCCTCGCCAAGAACCCGTCCGGCGGCATCCACCACGTCTGCTACGAGGTCGAGGACATCCTCGCCGCCCGCGACGCGCTCAAAGCCGCGGGCCTCCGGGTGCTCGGCGACGGCGAGCCCAGGATCGGGGCCCACGACAAGCCGGTGCTGTTCCTGCACCCGAAGGACCTCTACGGCACCCTGGTCGAGCTCGAGCAGGCCTAAGCCGCCATGACCTGGGCAACCGGCATCATGGTCTATGTCGTGCTCTGGTGGCTCTCGTGGTTCGCCGTCCTGCCGCTCGGGGTCGAGATCCCCGACCAGGTTCCGGATGGGCAGGCGACCAGTGCGCCCTCCAACCCCCGACTCGCCTGGAAGGCCGGGCTGGCGACGGTGATCGCCGCGGTATTCTGGGGGGTCGTCTGGTGGCTGGTGACTTACGATCCGTTCGGATTCGATCTGATCGGGCGTGAATAATTCAATAGACTTAAGACATTATTGTGACATTTGAGGGCATCGCTTGAACGCGGCGCGGGCTATGCAAAACTAACCGTCAGGAGGGGGATTTCTTCGTCTGAAGGACGGAGGTCTCTTATGCGGCGGCAAAGTCCCTGGCGTTCGGTCGCTTTCGCATCGGCGCTCCTGATTGCCGGCATCTGGGCTATCGGCGCCGGATGGCACGTCTCTGAAGCTTGGCCTGTCCGGAAAGCGATGGCGCGGGTCGATCTGGCGCGCGAGGAAATCGCCTGCGGCAATCGCTCGGCGTCGCCTGCCAATCAGCAGCGCTGCCGCGATCTCGCCGAGATCATGAGCCGGGCGGAGCAGGCCGAGGCCTACTTCATCGACGGCCTGGTGGTCTTCGGCCCGACCGTGCTGCTGCTCGGCGCCGCCTTCTGGTTCCGGCGCGGGCAGGGCGGCGATGGCGGGCGTCACAACGGCCATCACGGGCATCACCACCACCGCCGGCCGTCAGCCGTAGCCTGAGCCACGTAGCTTTGAGCAAGGGCCCGGTCCTATAACCGGGCCATGTCGAGCTATTGCCGGGTCGCACCCGGGCACCCGGTCCACGGGCCCTACCACGATGACGAGTACGGCTTTCCGGTCGCCGGCGATGCGGCGCTGTTCGAACGCCTTATCCTCGAGATCAACCAGGCCGGCCTGTCCTGGCTGACGATCCTGAACAAGCGCGAGGCCTTCCGGCAGGCATTCCAGGGCTTCGATCCGGCCAAGGTCGCGCGCTACGGCGAGAAGGACCGGATCCGCCTGATGGCCGACACCGGCATCGTCCGCAACCGGCTCAAGGTCGATGCCGCGATCCACAACGCCAAGGTCGTGCTCGACTTAAGGAAGACCCATGGCAGCTTCGCCGGCTGGATCGAGGCCAACCATCCGTTGTCCAAGGAGGAGTGGGTGAAGCTCTTCCGCAAGACCTTCCGCTTCACGGGCGGGGAGATCGTCGGCGAGTTCCTGATGAGCATCGGCTATCTGCCCGGCGCGCATGCCGAGGATTGTCCGGTGCACAGGAAGATCCTGAAATTGAAGCCGGCCTGGAAGACTTCGGCAGGAAAGAATAAAGCCTAGAAACGAAACAAGGGCCTTTCGGCCCTTGTAGTCGTCCCCCGAGGATCCTCCCCAAACCCGGGCAACAGCCTTCGGTCTTTCGACCTCGGCTTTCATTCTTATTCTTATGTCCAAGATGTAACCCAACCGCCTGGGGTTGTCACGCTCAATTTTTGGCCTGAACGCCGCTTTCAGCGCCGGTTTATGGGCAGATAGCGGGCAAAAACCTCATCTCCCGCCGCGCGTTGACATCCAAGGCCAGGGCCTCGTACGGTCTCGCCGCCTTTACGTCCAACCCGCCCGCCGGAGCTCCATTCATGGCCCTCAAGCCGTTGCACGACCGCGTCGTGGTCAAGCCGCTCGACCAGGAAACCAAGTCCAAGGGCGGCATCATCATTCCCGATACGGCGAAGGAGAAGCCCCAGGAGGGCAAGGTCATCGCCGCCGGTCCCGGCGCCCGCGATGCGAGCGGCAAGCGCGTGCCCATGGGCGTCAAGGTCGGCGACCGCGTCCTCTACGGCAAGTGGTCGGGTACCGAGGTCAAGGTCGACGGCCAGGACGTCGTCGTCATGAAGGAATCCGACCTCTTCGGCATCGTCGGCTGACGTAAGTCGGTGAAGATCGACCTCGACGTCGTCGCGCGGCACATCGCCGAGGTCGCCGCCGAGGAGATCATGCCGCGCTTCGGCCGCCTCGCGGCCGGCGACGTCGCGGAGAAAACGCCCGGCGATCTGGTCACCGCCGCCGACACCGCGGCCGAGCGGCGGCTGACGCCGGTCCTCGAAGGCCTGGTTCCGGGATCTCTCGTCGTCGGCGAAGAAGCGACCTCCGCCGACAAGTCGCTTCTGGACCACCTTGCCGGCGAGGCGCCGGTCTGGGTGATCGATCCGGTCGACGGCACGCTCAACTTCGCCGCCGGCATTCCGATCTTCGGCGTCATGGTCGGGCTGGTGCGGGGCGGCGAGGTGCTGGCCGCGTGGATTCACGACCCCGTCCGCAAGCGGACGATGATGGCCGAAGCCGGCGGCGGCACTCTGGTCGACGGCCAGAAGGTCCATGCCGCGAAGCCGGCCGACGTGAAGCGCATGTCCGGCAATCTCGCCTTCCACACCGGCGATCGCGAGCAGGCGGCCAGGGTCGCGCGCAACGCCGACAAGCCGGCCTCGATCATCTCGCTCCGCTGCGCCGCCGCCGACTACTTCAACCTGGCCGAGGGCCGCATCCACTTCGCGCTGTTCAATCGCACCTGGCCCTGGGATCACGCGCCCGGCTGGCTCCTGCACAAGGAGGCCGGCGGCTTCGGCCAGTTCCTGGATAACAGCCCCTATCGCGCGACCGAGATCTATCGCCGCCTGTTCCTCGCGCCCGACGAGGCGAGCTGGCGATCGCTCGTCAATTCGCTGGCGCTGGTTGAGCGACGCCAGCAGGTCCGCTAGAGAACGTCCGACCCTTCCTCAGGAGATCCCCGATGTCCGATGCCGCCAAGCCCGCCCAGAAGCCCCGTACCGTCGCCTTCCTCGGCCTCGGCGTGATGGGTTATCCGATGGCGGGCCACCTCGCGAAGGCCGGACACAAGGTCACCGTCTACAACCGCACCGGCGCCAAGGCGAAGGCCTGGGCCGCCGAGTACGGCGGCAAGTCGGCGGCGACGCCGGCGGCGGCGGCGAAAGGGGCGGAGATCGTCTTCTGCTGCGTCGGCAACGACGACGACCTCCGCAGCGTCGTCTACGGCGACAAGGGCGCGTTCGCCGGCATGGCCAAGGGCGCGATCTTCGTCGACCACACGACGGCCTCGGCCGAGGTCGCGCGCGAGATCGAGGCGGCGGGCGCCAAGCTCGGCATCGGCGTACTGGACGCGCCGGTCTCCGGCGGCCAGGCCGGCGCGGTCAACGGCAAGTTGACAATCATGGTCGGCGGCAAGGCCGCCACCTACAAGAAGGCCGAGGCGACGATGGCGACATATGCCCGTGCCGTCACCCATCTCGGCGCCGCCGGCGCCGGCCAGCTTTGCAAGATGGTCAACCAGATCTGCATCGCCGGCGTCGTCCAGGGCCTCGCCGAAGGCATCAACTTCGCGGTCCGATCGGGCCTGGATGCGAAGAAGGTGGTCGAGGTGATCTCCAAGGGGGCCGCCCAGAGCTGGCAGATGGAGAACCGCGGCAACACGATGGTCGATGGCAAGTTCGACTTCGGCTTTGCCGTCGACTGGATGCGGAAGGACCTGGGCATCTGCCTCGCCGAGTCCAAGCGCAACGGCGCGCTGCTGCCGATGACTGCGCTGGTTGACCAGTTCTATGCCCATGTGCAGAAGCGCGGCGGCGGACGCTGGGACACCTCCAGCCTGATCCACCTGCTGGCGAACCTCTAGGCGACCCACCAGATCGCGGCGAGAGCCGCGATCGCACCCAGCGTGAAGACGATGTCGCGCCGGGCGACGTGCGGAACCCGCCAGGTGGACGTGCGCGTCGTCGCGGAAAGCCCGCGCATTTCCATCGCCAGCGCGGCGGTGCCGGCGCGCCGGATGGCGCCGGCCAGCAGCGTGATGCCGAGCCCCGGATTGAGTCCCGCCATTGCCCGGCGCATGGCGTTGCCCGCCGGGACCGAGGCGCGCGCGATCAGCCGCGCCATCCGCGCCTCTTCGGCGAGCGCCGGCAGGAACTGGATCGCGGCGAGCGCGCCGTGGACGAAGCGTCTGGGGAAATGCAGGCGGTGGACCAGCGCCCGGCCGAGATCGGCCGGCTCGGTGGAATAGGCGAACAGCATCGAGACGAGGCCGACGGCGACGGTGCGCAGGCCCACCGCCAGCGCAACCTGCCATCCGGTCCAGCCATAGACGTTGCTCGGGGCGACCGCATAGATCCATGACGAGGTCACGGCGAAGAAGAGGAAGGGCGCGAGCCCGAGCGCGAAGGTCCTGAGTGGCATCGCCTCGGCGCCGATCAGGATTGTGGTCAGCATGACGACGAGCACAGCGAGCTCGGGCGCCTGCTCGCTAAAGGTGGCGAAGCCGATATAGAGGAAGCCGATCGCGAGCTTCACCAGCGGATCCAGCGTCCTCATGCCGCGAAGCTCCAACCGAGACGTGCGGCGAGGCTGGCGGCGGGCGGGGCCCTGAGAGGCAGATGACCCGAGACGACGCTGCCGAGGAAGGCCAGGCTCGGCCGGTCGACGGCGATCCGGCCGCTCTCGATCAGCGCGATCCGGTCGGTGACGCGGGCGAGCCAGTCGAGGTCGTGCGCGACGATCATCACCGCGGATCCCCGGGCACGTAGCGCCTCGATGTCGGCATCGAGCGCCGCGAGCCCGACCCCGTCGAGGCCTGAGGCCGGCTCGTCCAGGATCACCAGTCGCGGCTCGGGTGGCGCCAAGGCCAAGGCGAGCGCGATGCGTCGCCTCTCGCCATGGCTGAAGGTCAGCGGATGACGATCGGGTTCTGGGGCGAGGCCGGTCCGTGCGATCGCGCGAGCCGCGTCGGTCCAGCCGAGGCCGCGCCGCGCCGCTTCCGCAGCGAGGCTGCCGGTCGCGAAGGCGAGCGCCGGATTCTGCGGGACGAAGATCGGCGCACCGGCGTGATGGCGGCGGACGACGCCGGCGGCGGGCCGAAGCGCTCCGGCCGCGAGCAACGCCAATGTCGTCTTCCCGGCACCGTTGCGCCCGGTGATGCCGACGGCTTCCCCTTCGCGGATGACGAGGTCGACGCTGTCGAGCACGGCGCGACGGCCGCGCCGGACGGCGGCGAAGTCGATGGTGAGCAACGGCGCCCCCGTCGAGGGCACCGGTCGACGGTCGAAGCCCAGCGCTTCGAGCGCCACCGACAGGGCATCCGATGTGCCTTCCCGGGCGCCCGCCCGTTCGAGCGCCGCGGCGACGCGGACCGATGGCGGCAGCCGGAGTCCATGATCGTTGCCGCGCGCGAGCGCGCGCAATGTGGGTTCGGTATCGCCGAGGGCGACCGGATGTCCGTCCGATCCGAGCACCAGCACGCGGTCGACGAGGCCGGCGACCTGGTCGATCCGGTGCTCGACCAGCAGTGCCGCAGCACCGTGGCGGCAGGTCTCCCCGACCGCGGCGATGGCATCGGCAGCGGCCTCGCCGTCGAGATGCGCGACCGGCTCGTCGATCACGAGCGCGGCCGGCGTCTCCGCCAGCGCTGCGGCGAGTGCCAGGCGCTGCCGCCAGCCGCCGGAGAGCGTCAGCGTGCGTGCGCGACGATCCAGACCAGCGCCCGGCGGACGGGCGAGCGCGGTATCGATACGCCGATCTATGTCGGTCGGCAGCAGGCCCCGGTTCTCGAGCGCGAAGGCGAGCTCGTCCTCGACGGTGAGCGCCACGAGTTGCGCGTCGGTGTCCTGCAGCACCGACGCGGCGATGCCGGTGCCGGTCGCGAGCTTACGGTCGCCGAGACCGGCCCAGCGCACGTCCCCGCGGCGATCGGCCGATACGAGAGAGGGGATGGCGCCGAGGAGGGCGAGCGCCAGCGTGGTCTTGCCGCTGCCGGAGGGGCCGACCAGCGCCACGCGCTCGCCGGCGCGGAGCGTCAGCGAGACGTCGTGGACGGCATCGCGGATCGCGCGCGGAAAGCGGACGCCGACACCGTCGGCGACGAGGACGACCTCGGCGTCGGGCGGCGGGGCTTTACGCGGCGGCGCGCTTGTCTTCGTCGATCCTGAGGCCATCGAGGGAGCCGGTCCGCTGCAGCGCCCGGGCGATCACCCGGCCGAGCCATCCCGCCAGGATCATGCCGCTTAGGACACGAACGACGAACATGGCGACGAGCAGCGTCGGGCTTAACGTTCCGTAGCTGAATCGGATCCACGTGTAGACAAAGCTGAACACCGCGGCCGAGGCGCCAGAGGCCAGCAGCACGGCCATGTCGTAGCGCTTCCAGCGGGTTGCGGCGAAGGGAAGCTCGGCGCCGGCACCCTGGACGACGCCGGTGAGCAGCAGGATCAGGCCCGCCGGATTGCCGGTCGCGACCTCGGCGATGGCGGCGACCACTTCCGAGAAGAAGGCCGCACCGGGCTTGCGCACGATGTAGGCGGCAATCACGGACGCGACGCACCAAAGCCCGAAGAAGATGTCGAGCGAGATCGGCCCGATGATGCCCTGGGCCACCAGCCAGAGCTGCACGATGGCGAGATAGACGACGCCGAAAACGGCACCGATGGCGGCGACCACGACGATCTCGCGCTGGGTCCACTGGTTCATCGTGTTGTCCCCCCGTCAGCTCTTGTTGCTCGGGCTGTTGGCCGACACGGTGATGGTCAGCACCACATGCGCGTTGGCCGGCGCGAAATCGAGGTAAGAGCGTTCGATCGCGGCGAACACCTCCGACGCGTCGCCCTTGAGCTTGGTGCAGAAGTTCTTCGAGCGATCGAAGACCTTCGCGCGCTTGAGGAAGTCGATGCAGGCGCCGATCCGCGCCATGTGCGCCTCGGTGCCGAGCGGATACAGGGAGATCTGCGCCGAGGCCTTGAGGCCGGAGAGCTTGCCCGGCGCGTAGCGGGCGAGCGACGAGGCGACGAGGTCCTCGCCTTCCTTCATCGGCGGGATCGCTTCCGCCGAGCAGATCGGGTCGTCGGATTCGCCGGGGCAGCCGCGCGAGAGCGTCGCCGACAGCACGACGTGGTCGCCCTTGGAGGCGGTCGCAATGAAGGCGTCGCGCATGGCGCGGACGATCGTGTCCGGCGGCCCGACCATCAGGGTCGAGAGGTCGTCGGTCTCGCGGCGGATCTGGTCCTTGTAGGCATCCAGCGCGGCGATGCCGCGCATGATCGCCGGGACGAAGTCCGCGGTCATCGGATATAGGGAAAATTGCGTGCCTGAGAACATTTAGGTCTCGCTCCGCTGGTATTACCCAGATCAGCTTTAAGGGTTGGACCTTGTCCTCTCAGCCCCGCGACGGAGCACCCCTGACGGATGCGGAAGCTAGCCCGAACCGGGACCGGGGTAAAGCACTGAAGCGAGAGCCTCCGCCTGGCGGAGCCGCGTCGCGATCCAGGCCGAGAGGTCGGGCGGCTGGCCGCGCTTCGCTCTCAGTCTTCCCCAGAGAACGGCGACCGATGCCGCGACCATCTTCGCGGTCGCGAGCCGCTCGATCGTCATGCGCGGATCGCGGTAGGCGGCCCGCAGCTGCGTCTCGTCGTCGGCCGTGTATCCGGCTTCGAGCGAGAGATACGCCAGATCCCATGCCGGATCGCCCATGCCGGCATATTCCCAGTCGAGCAGCAGCAGACGATCCCCCGCGTCGACGAAGTTCTCCGGCACCGGGTCGCCATGGATGGGGACCGGCTTCGCCGGAGCGCCGCGCTCGGCGCGCGCGAGAGCGTCGGTGAGCGTGGCGGAGAGCGGCGAGCGGCCGAGGGCATCGGCGTATCGGCGGGCGGCATCGAACGGGTCGAAGCGGCGATCGAGCCTTTCGCCGGACTGGTGGAGCCGGGCGAACAGGGAGCCGGCCCGTCTCGGGTCGATCCCGAGACGCTCGACGCGCGTGATCCAGCGGGTGACGATGATCCGGTCATCGGCGTGAACGAGTTTCGGCCCGATGTCGAGGCGGTCGGCCATGCGAAGCGCGTCGGCGGTCGCGGCGCCGCTCCGGTAGCCCTCGGGATCGGGCACGCGCATCTGCAGCGCGAAGGCGCCGTCCGGCGTCTCGAGCTTGAGGTTGGCGTTGGTGAGGCCGCCGAGACGCGAGAACTCGATGCGCTCGGGCGCGACCCCGGCGAGGGCCGGGATACGGCGAAGGGCGGCTATGACCTCGTCGCGATCCACTCGCGCGACGCTACGCCTGGGCGAGCGCTTCCTGGAAGAGGGCAGCGTCGACATTGCCGCCCGAGGCGACGACGACGACGGTGCGGCCCTTGATCGGTGCCTTGCCGGTCAGCACGGCGGCGAGCGTCGTGGCGCCGCCCGGCTCGATCACCACCTTGAAGTGGCGGAAGGCGGCGGCCATCGCCTTCTTCACCTCGGCGTCGGTGACGGCGAAGCCGCTCTTCACCCGCTGCCTGGCGACCGCGAAGGTGATGTCGCCGGGTGTCGGCGCCATCAGCGCGTCGCAGATCGTGCGCGCCGCCGGATCGTTCCTTTCGAGCTTGCCGGAAGCCAGCGAGCGCGCCATGTCGTCGAGACCGGCGGGCTCGACCGAATGCACGGTCGTGCCGGGAAGGTCGGCCGAGAGGCCGAGCGCCACGCCGGTGACGAGCCCGCCGCCGGAGCAGGCGGCCAGCACCGCATCCGGCACGATGCCCATCGCCTTCGCCTGCGCCGCGATCTCGAGGCCGATGGTGCCCTGGCCGGCGATGATGCCGGGGTCGTCGTAAGGCTTCACCAGGGTCGAGCCGCGCTCTCTCGAGAGCTTCGCGCCGATCTCCTCGCGCGAGTCCTTGAACCGGTCGTAGAGGATGACCTCGCCGCCGAAGGCGCGGGTGTTGGCGATCTTCATCGCCGGCGCATCCGACGGCATGATCAGGCAGGCGGGCGTGTCCAGGAGTTTGGCCGCGGCGGCGACGCCCTGGGCGTGATTGCCGGACGAGAAGGCGACGACGCCCTTCTTCCGCTCGGCTTCGGGGATCATCGAGATCCGGTTGTAGGCGCCGCGGAACTTGAACGAGCCGGTCTTCTGCAACATCTCGCACTTGATCAGGAGACGCCCGCCGAGCTCCTCGTTGAGGAGCGCCGACTCGATCAGCGGCGTAACGACGGCGACTGGCCTGATGCGCTCGGCGGCGCGGCGCACGTCGTCATGGGTCGGAAGCGTGTCCGTCATGGCAGTCTCGCGGATGGGGACCGCTCGGGCCTAGAGGCCGAGCAGGGCAGGGATTTCGGTGAGGCTCTTGATCTCGACGTCCGGCTGCGCCGGCAGCGTCTCGCGGGTCTGGCCGTGGCGGTTGACCCAGGCGACGCGGAAGCCGAAGTGCTTGGCCGCGTGCGCGTCCCAGCCGTTGGAGCTGACGAAAAGGATCTTTTCGGCCTCGATCCCGAGCTTGGTCGTCGCCAGCTTGTAGACCGAGGGATGCGGCTTGAACACCTGAGCCTCGTCGACCGAGATGGTGAGGTCGAGAACGCCCCTGAGATTGTGGCCGTTGACCGCGCCGGCCAGCATCGTGGTCGACCCGTTTGAGAGGATCGCGGTGCGAAGCTTCCTCGCTTTGAGCGCAGTCAGCATCGGCACCACGTCACCGAAGATCGGCGGCTCCAGATAGAGCTGCATCAGCATCGAGCGTAGCCTGGGATCCTCCAGCTTGAGCGACGCCAGCGCGTGATCGAGCGCTTCGCCGGTCACGTGCCAGAAGTCGATGTGCACGCCCATCAGGCTGCGAAGCCAGGTGTACTGGAGCTGCTTCTCGCGCCAGAGCCGCGCCAGGACGTCGGTCTTGTCGCCGAGCCTGTCGCGGCACGGCTCGACCAGCCGGGTCACGTCGAACAGTGTCCCATACGCATCGAACACGCACGCGGCGGTGTTCGCCAACGACGGATGTGGCGCCATCAATCCTTGCCTAGACGCGGAGGGGGAGCAGGGCGGGCCGGGTTCGCACGCGGCGCGGCCGGTGCTGCGACCGGCGTCGCCTGGATGACCGGCACCGGCTCGGGCGCCGGCGCCTGGTCGCGGGCGACGACTTCCTCGTCGCCCGTGCAGGTGCGGTCGGTCTCGAAGTCGCAGGCGTCGTCGGC
Source organism: Rhodospirillaceae bacterium (assembly GCA_016792585.1). GTDB lineage: Bacteria > Pseudomonadota > Alphaproteobacteria > SHVZ01 > SHVZ01 > SHVZ01. The sequence continues at coordinate 14,378 of JAEULB010000160.1, read as the reverse complement.
GCTGGCTTTGCCGATGCGGGCCTTGCCGGCGGCATTGGCCTCGATTACGCCGCCGCAGCCATAGAGGCACCAGCGGTTGATCGCGTGGGCCTGTGCGATCGGCGGCGCGGTCTTGGTGCGCGAGCGATATATGTAGAGCCCTTCGAGCACGCGCTGGACGTAGTTGCGGGTCTCGGAGATCGGGATCTGCTCGATCCAGTCGAGCACGTCGGCCTCGCCCTTGCGGATGTCGCCGTTGTCGCGGAGCCAGCGCTTGATGCGGCCGGGGCCGGCGTTGTAGCCGGCGATCGCGGCGATGTAGGAGCCGTCGAAGTCGTCGATCAGGCCGTTCAGGTAGGAGCTTCCGAGGGTGATGTTGTAGCTCGGGTTCTGCGTGAGATCGCCGAGGTCGTACTTGATCCCCAGCTCCTTGGAGACGATCTTCGCCGTCGCCGGCATCAACTGCATCAGGCCCTGGGCCTTGGCGCGGCTGACCGCCCGCTGATCGAAGCCGCTCTCCTGGCGGATGATCGCATGCACCAGCGCCGATTCAGGGCCTTCGCTCTTCGGCAGCTTGATCATCGGATAGCCGTCGTCGATCAGCACGTGACCGTCGCGGGCGACACGGCGCGCGACCGCGACCGCGGTGTCGGTGCGCCCGGTCGAGCGGATATGCGCCAGCGCCAGCGCCTTCTCGCCCGGCGTGCGGGCGCGATCGACCAGGGCGATCGAGAAAGCGACGAACAGCTCGTTGGGGCCGAGCTCGTGCAGGATCTCGACGATCCGCGCCAGCTCGCTCTTCTTGAACGCCTGGATCTCCGCCGTCGTCGCCTTGGCATCCGCCGGCAGCGTCGGGGCCGTGTCGGACAGCTTGCCGGCGGCGATCTGGCCGTAGAACGTTGTCAGCTGCTCGGACGCCTTGGTGTACCAGGCCCTGGCCCCGGCCGAGTCCTTGAGAGCCTCGGAGGCGCGGCCGGCCCAGTAGGCGCCGCGGGAGAGGCTGATCGGCGAGGTGACGCCGTCATGCAGGCGGCGGAAATGAGCGAGCGCCGTCTTTGGATCGTCGAGGAAGCGAAGGGCGACGAAGCCGGCGAAGAACTCGGCATCGGCCTGGACCTTGCCGTTGTCCTGCTTGTGCGAGGCGGCGAGCTTGTAGGCGAGCGAGATGTCGCCGTCGCGGAGCGCCTGGCGGGCCTGGTACTCGACCTCGCGCCACCAGAGGTCGGGACGGACGAGCTTCGCCGGCGGCTTCAGCAGGATCTCGCGGGCGCCGTCGTTCTGGCTGCGGATCCGCCGCCACTTCGCCCGCTCGAAGAGGTAGCCCGGGTCATTCTGCAGGCTGGCCGGGACGGCGGCGAGCGCCTTGTCGATGCCGCCGGCACCGGACTTGAGCCGGAGGCGGGCCTCGGCCAGCGCCTTCTGGCCGGGCTCGACCCGGGTCAGCATGCGCTGGTAGGCGCCGCCGGTCTTGCCGTCCCAGAGCATCTTGTCGAGGCGCGTCCAGTGGTCCTGGGCGCGGATCGTGTCGCGATATCGGAGAAGGAACGCCTTCTCCTGGGCGGCGTCGAAGTCGCCGTTGGTCCAGGCCTCGCGGATCAGCTCGGCCGCCTTCGCCTTCTGGCCGGTGCGCGAATAGGCCTCGGCCAGCCGCATCTTTCCGGCGCCGAGCGGCGGGCTCTTCTGGAAGTAGGCGATGACGTCGGCATCCGGCATGTCGGCCGGCATTGCTTCCTCGGCGCGGAGCCTGAGCGCGTGCTTGCCCGGCCAATCCGGGTTGAGCGCCATGAACTGAAGGATCTCGTCGAAGCCCGCGCGCGAGGAGGCGCGGCGGAGCTCCATCCAGCGGATCAGCTTGGAGAGCGCCGGGTCGCGCGTAGCCATCGCCTGGGCGCGGTTGTAGTCGCCCTTGTCGGCGACCTCGAGCGCGATCTTGGCATAGCGGATCTCATCCGCCGGGAGGCCGGCCGAGGCAGAGTTCAGTGACAAAACGGAGATAGCCAGAGCGACCGCGCAAACGGTTCCCAGACCAGCCCTCACCGGATTCTTCGCAAAAGTCATCAAGGTGCTCTATTCCCTGAGAGACCCCCCTGTCCGGCGCGCATTCTAGTGGTGTGGCCCCCGGGCAACAACCTTGCAGACAAAGTTTTACATAACTATCGTCCAGTTACGTCCCCCCCGGGCGAGTCTAAGGAGAATTTCATGTTTAAGGGTTCGCTCGTGGCGCTGATCACGCCGTTCACGGCCGCGGGCAAGCTCGACGAGAAGGGATTCCAGTCCTTCGTCGCCTGGCAGATCGAAAATGGCACGCATGGCTTCATTCCGTGCGGCACGACGGGCGAATCTCCGACTCTCTCCCATGACGAGCACAAGCGAGTGGTGGAGCTCTGCATCGAGGTGGCCAAGGGCAAGCGCCCGGTCATCGCCGGCACGGGTTCCAACTCGACGGCCGAGGCGATCGAGTTCACCAGGCACGCCAAGGAGGCCGGGGCGGACGCCGCCCTCGTGGTAACTCCGTACTACAACAAGCCGACCCAGGAAGGTCTCTTCCTGCACTACAAGGCGATTCACGACGCGGTCGAGCTGCCGATCATCATCTACAACATCCCCGGCCGGTCGGTGATCGACATGACGCCGGAGACGATGGGGCGGCTCGCCAAGCTGCCGAACATCGTCGGCGTCAAGGACGCGACCAACGACCTGACCCGCCCGTTCAAGACCAAGCGCAGCTGCGGCGACAAGTTCGCCCAGCTCTCGGGCGAGGACGCGACCGCGCTGGCCTTCCTCGCTCAGGGTGGCGACGGCTGCATCTCGGTCACCGCCAACGTGGCGCCGCGCCAGCTCGCCGACATGCACGAGGCCTTCCAGAAGGGCGACCTGAAGAAGGCGCAGGCGATCAACGACCGGCTGATGCCGCTGCACGAGGCGCTGTTCGTCGAGACCAGCCCGGCGCCGGTCAAGTTCGCCGCCTCGCTGCTGGCGAAGGGCCGGCCCGAGTGCCGGCTGCCGCTGGCGCCGATCACCGATCCGACCCGGGACAAAGTGTCGGCGGCGATGCGCGGCGCCGGCCTCATCAACTAGAAGGTTTTCCCATGGCGGGCCCGTTGCCCGAGCGGGTGGCGGCCCAGAACCGGCGCGCCCGCCACGAATACTTCATTCTCGAAACCCTCGAGGCCGGCGTCATGCTGGTGGGCACCGAGGTCAAGGCGCTGCGCGCCGGCTCGGCCTCGATCGCCGAGGCCTACGCCGGCGAGCAGAACGGCGAGCTGTTCCTGCTGAACGCCTACGTGCCCGAATTCAAGCAGGCCGCGAAGCAGTTCAACCACGAGCCGAAGCGGCCGCGGAAGCTGCTGGTCAAGCGCAAGGAGCTCGACAAGCTTCTCGGCGCGGTGCGCAAGGACGGCGTCACGCTGGTGCCGCTCTCGATCTATTTCAACGAGCGCGGCATCGCCAAGGTCCAGCTCGGCCTCGCCAAGGGCAAGAAGAAGGGCGACAAGCGCGAGACCGAGAAGAAGCGCGACTGGCAGCGCGAGAAGGGCCGCCTGATGCGGGAGAAGGGCTAGCTTCGCGCCGCGATCGCCTCGGCCGAGGCGAGGATCGCCTCGAGCTGAAGGCCGGCAAGTGCTTCGGTCGGTACCGGTTCCAGTCCCGCCTCCTTCCGGATGATCGTCAGCTTGCCGCTCATCGTCATCTGCGCAGCGGCGGCGATGGACTTGGCGTCCGCGTCGCCCCGGTCGGCGAGCGATTGCGCGAGGCGGCGCAGCATCGCGAACGGCCGCACCAGCGCCATCCGGGTCTTGAGCGCGCGCAATGCATACTCGCGGCGCGTGAGGCGCGGCCCGGGGGCGGGGCGCTCGTTGGACGGCGCCCCGGCGACCTTGGCGCCCAGCTCCGCCTGCTCCAGGGCGAGCTGGAGCTCATGGTCGTCGCCGGACTGCGGCCGTTGCGCAAGACGCGGCAGGTCGCGCGCTAGCGTGCTTGCGATCTCGGCGTTCAAGGTGCGGGCAAGCGTCGCCACGTCGCCGAGCGAGAAGGCGGTCTCGGACTCCTCGAACAGGATTCGGCCGGTCCACAGCGGCACCTCGGGCATCAAGCTGAAGGTGCCGAAGCGGTCGCGGGCGTAGCCGCAGCTCGAATTTCCGGCACGCCAGTCCGCCGGCAGCTTGCCCGGCTCGGCCAAGCTATGCAGCGGGAAGAAGGCAGGCGCGTAAGCCTGTTCCCAATAGCCGGTGTCGCCGACGGTGTTGAGGCCGAGCCCCGTCTCGGCGACCGCGGCGGATATCCTCTCGGTCAGCGCCGGGATCGCTTCCGTCGTCAGGAAGAAGGCGCCGCCGAATTCCGATCCGTGCAGGGAGGCCTGAAGCTGCGGCTTCGCGATATCGAGAGCGCGCTGCCAGCACTGTGTCTCCGGCGTCGCATCGTCGAAGGCATAGCCCGCGGCCGTCAGCGGAAAGGCGTACTCGGGCTGACGATGGAAAGCTGGCCGGAAGAAGTTCTGCGCGTAGCCGGCGAAGGTGCGTGGTCCCCTGAACCACCCCTGGTTCATCGCAAGACCGTCGATGTCGATCGCCTTGATGACGTGCCAGCGGAACCTGCCGCGCGGCATCGTCCCGGCGAGCAGGCGCTCGATCAGGAGCTCGGCGGTCGCGCAGCCGGCAGGCTCGTTCGGATGCGGCGCACCGACGACCAGTGCCGAGAGCGGGCCGTCGCCGATGCTGATCATCTCGATCGTCCGTCCGGTGCGGCTCTTGCCGAGCGTCTGCACCTCGATGCCGTCGGCGGCGAGTTTCCGCGTGGCCGCGTCCATCTCGTCGACGGTCGGAAAGTCGGTCGTCACCGGGCCGCGATCCTGCTGACGACCTCGTCGAACATCGCGTCGGTCAAGACGCCGGTGTTCGTGTTGTAGCGCGAGCAATGATAGCTGTCGGCGAGCGTCATGCCGTTCGGCAGCTCGTGCAGCGCACCGTGCTTGAACGGAAGGCCCGAGAGCTTGCACCCGAAGGCGCGCAGCACCGAGTTATGCGCGACGACGCCGAGCGCCAGGATCGTCTTGAGCCTGGGCAGCGAGGCGATCTCGCCGACGAGGAACTTCCGGCAGGTCGTCTCCTCGACGGGCAGCGGCTTGTTCTGCGGCGGCACGCAGCGGACCGCATTGGTGATCCGGCAGCCGACCAGCATGAAGCCGTCGCTCGCGTGCTGCTGGTAGGTGCCTCGCGTCAGGCCGTGGCGTGCGAGCGTCGCGTAGAGCAGGTCGCCGGCGTAGTCGCCGGTGAAGGGACGGCTGGTCCGGTTGGCACCCTTGAGGCCGGGGGCCAGCCCGACGATCAGGATGCGTGCGTCCGGATCGCCGAAGGACGGAACGGGCGCGTTGAAGAAGTCCGGATACTTTACCCGGTTGTCGTCGCGAAACGCCTTGAGGCGCGGGCAGAGCGGGCAGTCGCGCCCAGGTTCCTTGGCGCTCGCGCTCTCCTCAGCGTTCGGCATTCAGGAAGCCGGGCGCGCGGCCGCCGAAGCCCGGCGCGTCCGGGTCGGTCGGCGGTAGCGAATCCTGCGGCCGCGGCTGGCGCGGCTCGCGCACCGGCGCGTTCGGATCGCGCGCCTGATGCTGGCGCTGAATCTGCGGGGCGAGATCGACCAAGTCGGTGAAGGCGTCGGCCTGGCGGCGAAGCTCGTCGGCGACCATCGGCGGCTGCGAGCGGATCGTCGAGACCACGGTAACGCGCACGCCGCGGCGCTGGGTCGCCTCGACCAGGCGGCGGAAGTCGCCGTCGCCGGAGAACAGCACGATATGGTCGACCGATCCCGCGAGCTCGAGCATGTCGATCGCGAGCTCGATGTCCATGTTTCCCTTGAAGCGCCGGCGCCCCTGGGCGTCGGTGAACTCCTTCGCCGGCTTGGTCACGACCGTGTAGCCGTTGTAGTCGAGCCAGTCGACCAGCGGCCGGAGCGGCGAGTACTCCTGATCCTCGAGGAGGGCGGTGTAGTAGAAGGCGCGGATCAGCCTGCCCTTGGACGCGAACAGATCCAGCAGCTTCCGGTAGTCGATGTCGAAGCCGAGGCCGCGGGCGGCGGAGTAGAGATTCGCGCCATCGATGAAGAGCGCGATTCGCTCCTGGGAATAAAACAGCATGTTCAATGTCCGTCTTTAAAGAATGGACTCAAGCAATAACGATGCGGCGGGACACTATCCGATGCCCAGAAGCCTCTCAAGGCCCGGAGTGGACGCGCTCCGCCGGCTGCATGTAGCCTCAGCGCCATGATCGACGGAAGCTGGGCAGCCTTCGGGCCGGGCGAGACGGTCCGACTCAACTACTTCGACTGGGGACCGAGAATGCACCCGAAACGGGTGGTCTGCGTCCACGGTCTCACGCGCCAGGGCCGCGACTTCGACGAGGTCGCGAAAGGCCTGTCGAAGCTGCGCCGCATTGTCTGCCCGGACCTGGTCGGCCGCGGCCGCTCGGGCTGGATCACCGACAAGAAGCTCTACAACCTCGACACCTACGTCGCCCACATGTCGGGGCTGCTCGACCACCTGGGATTCGAGGGAATCGACTGGGTCGGCACCTCGCTCGGCGGCCTGATCGGCATGCGTCTCGCGGCCGAGCGGCCGGAGCTGATTCGCCGGCTGGTGCTCAACGACATCGGCCCGCAGCTTGAGCTCGAGGGCATCCGCGGGATCGCGGCCTATGTCGGCCAGGACCCGCGCTTCAAGCGACTCGGCGAGGTCGCCGAGTACCTGAAGAAGGTGCATGCCGATTTCGGCGACCTGACCGACGCGCAGTGGAGCGAGATGACGACTCACAGCGTCATGCGCCATCCCGAGGGCGGCTACGGCCTCCACTATGATCCGGCGATCGGGCTGCCGTTCAAGACGCCGCCCGAGAAGGCGCCGCCGGCGAGCTGGGATCTCTGGGAGCAGATCACCTGTCCCGTGCTGCTGCTTCGCGGCGAGAGGAGCAAGCTTCTCTCGCGCGCGACTGCCGACCGGATGGCGAAGACCGGACCCAAGGCCCAGGTCGTCGAGATCAAGGGCGTCGGCCACGCACCGGCGCTGATGAGCGAGGACCAGGTGGCGCTGCTGCGCGAGTTCATCACCTTCGGCGACGAGGAAGACGACGCCAAAGAGGACAGGCCGGCGCCGAAGCGCGCATGATCGAGCCGTTCCGGCCGCGCTGGCCGTGGATCGGCGGCCATCTTCAGACGATCCGAAACCAGCTCGTCCGTCCGCGTCACGCGCTGCCGGCGGGCGATCGCCTCTGGCTCGATCTCGGCGACGGCGACGCGCTCGGCGCGACGTGGCATGCGCATGAAGGAACGAAGCCGCTTGTAGTGCTGATCCATGGCCTCGCCGGGACCGAGGAGTCGCACTATGTGCAGGCGACCGCGGCGCATCTGCTCGACGCGGGACTTCCCGTGCTGCGGCTCAATCTGCGTGGCGCGGGCCCGTCGCAGCCGCGCTGCCGCGGCCAGTATCATGCCGGCCGCTCCGAGGATCTGCGCCTGGCGCTGGGACGGTTGCCGAAGGCGCTGACCGAGAATGGCCTGGCGCTCGTCGGCTATTCGCTCGGCGGCAACATGCTGCTCAAGTTCATGGGCGAGGGCGCGGTGCCTTCAGTCCGCGCGGCGGCTTCGGTTTCGGCGCCGATCGATCTCGCCGAGGCGTCCGCGACCCTGACCGCGCCCCGGAACCGGATCTACCAATCCTGGCTGCTCGCCAAGATGCGGGAGGAAGCGCTGTCGGGCCCGATCAACGACGCCGAACGCGAGGCGGTCGCGTCGGCGCGGACCGTGACCGAGTTCGACGACCGCTACGTCGCGCCCCGCAACGGCTTCGCCTCGGCCGCCGACTATTACGCCCGTTCCTCGGCGGTGCAGTTCCTTCCCCGGATCGCCGTTCCGACCCTGATCGTCCAGGCGACCAACGATCCCTGGATCCCGATGTCGGCCTACGACGCGGTCGATTGGCCAGCGAATCCAAGGCTGACGCCGCTGTTCGGCGCCGGCGGCCATGTCGGCTTCCATGGCGCAGCCTCCAAGGTCGCCTGGCACGACCGCGCAATAGCGCAGTTTTTTGCTGGATTTTAAGCCGATTTCCGGTGTGACGCGGATCACGGATCGGGTGCGGTAACCGGCTGTTAATGAGCCTCCGGCAGAGTGCCGGAAGTCAACAAAGGTGCCGTCCGTGCAGCCGCCCATCGCTCGTGAAACCGTTCTCGTCGTCGCCGGATTGCAGGCCGTCCTGGACTCGCTCCGCGACGGCGTCCTGCTCGTCGGGCCACGCGGGACCGTGACCGGCGCCAATCGCGCCGCGGAGCAGATTTTTGGCATCCCGGTCCCGCAGCTGATCGGCCGCGACTGCCTGGCGCTGATGGTCGACCAGCGGAGCCGCGGCTTCTCGGAATACCTGTCCCGCACGCTTCTGCCGGCCGATCCGTCCGCGCCGAGTGCCACCGTCGAGCTTGTCGGGCGCCGCGCCGATGGCGGCCTGGTTCCGATCGAGGTGACCAGCGGCCGTGTCGCCCATGGCGAGACCACGTTCAGCCTGACGGTCCGCGACATCGCGGAGCGCAAGGCGCGCGAGCGCGAACTCAGGCGCGGCGCCAACCGCGACCGGCTCACCGGCGTCGCCACCCGCGGTCACGTCGAGCAGCTGGCGGAGACCGAGCTCTTCCGCGTCTCGCGCTACGGCCGTCCGCTGTCGCTGCTGCTGTTCGACGTCGATCACTTCAAGAAGGTCAACGACACCCACGGCCATCCTGCGGGCGATCAGGTGCTGCGCGAGGTCGCTCGGCGCTGCCAGATCCTGGTCAGGGCCTCCGACCTGATCGGCCGCTGGGGCGGCGAGGAATTCCTGGTGTTGACGCCGGAGACCGCGCTCGATGGCGGCTCCACCCTCGGCGAGCGGCTGCGCCGCGCCGTCGCCGACACGCCGGTGATCCTCGACGCCGGCGAGCGGGTCCACGTCACCATCTCGGTCGGGATCGCCGAATACACCGCGGCCGATGCCGACCTCGCCTCGCTGCTGCGCCGGGCCGACATGGCGCTTTATCGCGCCAAGGCCAATGGGCGGAACCGCGTCGAGGTCGCGACCTCGCCGGCACCGTTGCAGCCGGCCGCCTGACCGGCTACGGGTCGGCGATGCTGCCGGCCCATTCCTTCTACTTCATCCGCCACGGCGAGACCGACTTCAACCGCGAGCACCGGATCGCGGGCCACACCGACGTGCCGCTCAATGCCGAAGGACGACGGCAGGCGGAGATCGCCGCCGCCGCGCTCGCCGGTGTCTCGATCGCGCGCATTGTCCATAGCCCGCTGATCCGCGCCCGCGACACCGCGGCGATCATCGCGTCCAGGAACGGCGCGCCGCTGTCGGTAGACCCCAACCTCATGGAGTGCCGGTGGGGCGCGATGGAAGGGCAGGTGACTCCGCCCGGCGACTTCGGCTGGGCGGATGCCTGGAGCCGGGGGGAGGGGCCGGAGGGGGCGGAGACCTTCGTCGAGTTCGGCTTGCGCGTGCGCGCAGCGATGACCGCTGCGATCGCGGGCGGCCAGCGGGTCGCCGTGGTCTCCCATGGCGGCGTCTGGCGGGTGCTGCGCGAGGTGCTCGGGCATCCGCCGGCCTTCAGCGGCCGTAACGCCGAGCCGATGCTCTGCGAGCCGCCGGCGAAACCCGGGCAGCCCTGGCGGATCGTGCCGCTCTAGGGGAGAATGACCCCGATGCGGGTCTATTTCTTCTTCGTTCCGATCGTGGTCGCGCTGGCGACGCTGGAGGGCCTCGTCCTCACCTGGGTCGCCAGGCACGACTACGACTGGAGGGCCTATTTCGTCTCGCTGTTCGACGTGTCGCTGCGCGAGGTGGTCTACATGCTGCCGCTCAGCCTCGCGGCACCGGTCTTCCTCTGGGCCTGGGACAACCGGCTGACGACGATACCGCTCGACGGCATCCTCGCCTTCGCGGTCCTCTTCCTCGGCATGGAGTTCTTCTATTATTGGTTCCATCGCTGCAGCCATCGGATGCGGTGGTTCTGGGCGACGCATGCGGTGCATCACTCGCCGAACCAGCTGAACCTCTCCGCCGCCTATCGCTTCGGCTTTACCGGCCGGACCAGCGGCACGCTGCTTTTCTATACGCCGATGATCTGGCTTGGATTTCCGGCGAACGCGGTCATAGCCGCGCTGTCGCTGAACCTGCTCTATCAGTTCTGGCTGCACGCGACCTGGATCCCGAAGCTGGGCTGGCTCGAATACGTGCTGAACACGCCCTCGCATCACCGTGTCCACCACGCGGCGAACCCGGAATACATCGATGCCAATTACGGCGGCGTGCTGATCGTCTTCGACCGGATGTTCGGCACCTTCGTCGCCGAGCGCGACGACGTGCCCTGCCGCTACGGCCTGGTCACGCCGCTCGGCTCCTACAATCCGATCTTCGTCGCGCTCCACGAATGGATCGCGATGGGCCGCGACCTGGCGCGGGCAGGCTCGTGGCGGGAGAGGCTTCATATCGTCATTGGACCGCCGGGCAGGTAGGAGCGATGGACACCAGGCACGATCATCCGAAGCCGTGGCTGCCGGCCGACTGCCGCCAGGCGATCGCCGATGCCGAGGCGGAGTACCTCAAAGGCGAGCTTGCCGACATCGATGCCGGCCTGCATGCGCTGGTCGACGCGCATGAGCGTCACATGGACGTCGAGACAATCGGCCTCAATGCCGGCACCAACGTGATGAACCCGCGCGCGGCGGCTTTGCTCGGCCGCTCGCTCGGCAACCGCCCGTCGCTGGGCTATCCCGGCGACAAGTACGAGATGGGCATGGAATATGCCGAGCGGATCGAGATCGTCGCTGACGGTCTGGTGCGCCGGCTGTTCAAGGCGCCCTTCGCCGAGATCCGCGTCGGCTCCGGCGCGCTCGCCAACCTCTACGTCTTCATGGCGACCTGCGCGCCCGGTGACCGCATCATGGCGTTTCCGCCGGAGATGGGCGGGCATGTCACGCACCACAAGGCGGGTGCCGCCGGACTCTACGGGCTCGACATCCATCCGGTGCCTTACGACGCCGCCAGGATGGCGATCGACCTCGACCGGCTTCGCTCGGAGGCGAAGCGCCTGAAGCCCAAGGTCATCACGGTCGCGGGCTCGCTCTGCCTCTTTCCTTACGATGTTGCGGGCGTGCGTGGGATCGCCGACGAGATCGGCGCACTCGTGCTCTACGACGCGGCGCATATGGCGGGCCTGATCGCCGGCGGGCGCTTCCAGCAGCCGCTCGCCGAGGGCGCGCATCTGATGACCTGCTCGACCTACAAGGCGTTCGGCGGCCCTCCGTCCGGCCTGGTGATGACGACCGAGCAGGGCCTTGCCGAGACGATCGATAAGATCGCCTATCCGGGCCTGACCGCGAACTTCGACCTCGGCAAGACCGCGGCGCTGGCGATGTCGGTCCTCGATCTTCTGGAGCATGGCCAGGCCTACGCCGAGATGTGCATCGCCAACGCGCACGCGCTGGGCGAAGCGATGGCGGCCGAAGGCTTGCCGGTTCACGGCGTCGCCGGGCGAGGCCATACGGAAAGTCATCACCTGGCGCTGCACGCGGCACCGTTCGGCGGCGGGCAGACGGCGTCCAAGCACCTGGCCAAGGCCAACGTGCTGCTCTGCGGCATCGGCCTGCCGATCCAGGCTGTCGATGGCGATCTCAACGGGATCCGGATCGGGACCCAGGAGGTCACGCGCTTCGGCCTGACGCCGAAGGAGATGCCGCAGGTTGCGCGTTTCCTGGCGCGTGTGCTCAAGGGCAACGAAAAGCCCGAGCAGGTGAAGGGCGACGTGATCGAGTTCCGCCGCGCCTTCCAGACGATCCGTTACGTCAGAGAAAGCTGAGCGACGCCACCGGCACGACCGGCAGCACGACATGCGACGGCTTCGCGGCGTCGACATGGACCGAGTTGGTCGCGATCTGGCGGCGCCGCGCCATGCCCTCGGGCTCGCCGGTGTTCGGGTTCGCATCGAAGCGCGGGAAGTTGCTGGACGAGATGTCGAGCCGGATGCGGTGGCCCGCCTTGAACAGGTTGGCTGTGGCGAAAGGCTCGATTGATATCTCGTAGGTCCTGCCGGGCGTCATCATCGTCGGCTTGGTCCAGGATTTCCGGTAGCGGCAGCGGAGGATCCCGTCGGTCAGGTTCATCGCGAAGCCGCGCGGATCGTCAGCGGTCGGCGGATGCACGTCGATCAGCTTCGCGGTGAAGTCGGTGTCGATGCAGGACGACGAGATCCAAAGCTTGACCGCGATGGGCCCGATCACCGCGACGTCCTCGGGCAGCGGCTCGGTCTGGAACACCAGCACGTCCGCGCGTGCGGCGAGCGGCAGGCCCGGGTTCTGGATGCCGAAGAAGCGCGGATCCTCGCGCTGGTCGAAGGCGCCGCCGTCGAAGATCGGCTGCCCCGACGAGTTGGCGCCGCCGATCGTCGGACATGGCTTCGAGGGATCGTAGTCGTAGGAGAGCGCCGATGCGCCCTTCTTCTGTTTCTTCGGCGCAAGTTTTCCGTCGCCGTGGAGGTAGTAGGGCGTGAACTTCGTCTTGGGCAGCGGCCAGTCGGTTGCCGAGAGCCAGCGGCCGCCATGATCGAGCTTGCCCGAGGCGATGCGCCGGCCGGAGCCGCCGCCCATCAGGAACAGGCGAACCGGCGGATCGTCGTCGACGCCGTTCTTCAGGTCCTTGAGCCAGCGGTCGAACCAGCGGCGCCGGAACTCGTGCCAGCTCGGACCCAGATTGCCGTCGAGCGGCGCCCTCGGCCCGAAGTCGACGTCGCCCGAGAACGAGGAGCTGCGGTCGCCGTGCAGCCACGGACCCATGATCAGGCGGATCGGCGCTTTCTTCTTCTTCGACCTGAGACCGAGGAAGTTCTCGGTCGCGGTCCGCACATAGGGGTCGTACCAGCTCGACATATGGATCTGGGCGATGTCGGGCACGCGCTCGTAGAAACCGGCAGCGTAGATGCCGGGCTTCTTCCAGGACGCATCGAAGGTGCCGCGGCTCCAAAGGTCGAAGAGATAGGCCTCGTATTCCGGCACGTGGCGCACCGGCGAATGCCCGGGCTTCCACGGGAAGCTTTTGAACCAAGCCTTGATGTCCTCGGCCTCGAGCGCGGCCTTCACCAGCGGGTCCGCCTTGGCGGGAGGACTTTCCTTCGCCTGGTTGTAGGCCCAGGTCACCTGCCGCATCTCGAAGGCGCCGCCCTGGCGGATCGCGCTTGCATAGGCGTTCGAAAATCCGCCGCAGTCGAGCACCATCGTCGCAAGCCCCTTCGGGCCGAGCGACGCGAGCGCCATCTGCGTATGCGCGGCATAGGAGAGTCCCATCGTGCCGATGCGGCCGTCGCACCAGGGCTGGGCCAGGATCCAGGCGACCGTGTCGGCGCCGTCCTCGGCATCGGAGAGGTACTTCACGAACTCGCCCTCGGAGCCGTGCCGGCCGCGGCAGTCCTGGTAGATCACGATGTAGCCGTGTCGGACGAAGTGCGCCGCGATCTGGGCTCGAGACTCCGTCCGCGACGGCGCCGACTTGCCGTAGGGCGTGCGCTCCAGGATCACCGGGAAGCGGGCAGAGACGGGCACACCATCGCGCGCCGGCCGGTGCACGTCGGTCGCGAGATTCACGCCGTCGCGGAGCCGGACCCTGATGTCCGCCTCGACCGCGACCTCGTAGGGCTGGTTGGGAATGTCCGGCATCTCGGGGCCCTCCGTCTTCGGGGCCGAGGCTAGACCAGGGAGCGGGGCTATGCGACCTGTCGAAGCGGGATCGCCCGCAGCCGGTCCTTGGGGAAAGTCACGGTGACGCGCGTGCCGGCGTCCGGCTTGCTGTCGATGACCAGCGTGCCCTCGTGGAGCTCGGCGAAGCGGCGCGCCAGCGGTAGGCCGAGACCGGCGCCCTCGTATCGGCGGCTGAGATGGCTCTCGACCTGGCGGAACGGCGTCAGCGCCACCTCGATCTGGTTCTTCGTCATGCCGATGCCGCTGTCCTCGACGATCAGCTGCAGATCGCCCGAGGCGGTGAAATCCGTCCTGACGCCGATGCACCCGCCGGCCGGCGTGAACTTCACGGCGTTGGAGAGCAGGTTGAGCACGATCTGGCGGATCCGGCGCTCCTCGCCGTAGAGGGCGGGGAGATTCTTGCCGACGATCACGGCGATCTCGATGTCCACCTTGCGGGCGAGCTCGCGCACCGTGTCGACACAGCGGTCCAGCATCTTCGGCACGTCGAAGGCGCGGGCGCGAAGCTCGAGATACCCGCCCTCGGCCTTCGACAGGTCGAGGATGTCGTTGATGATCTCGAGCAGGTGCTGGCCGCTCGAATGGATGTCGGCGGCATAGGTCTGATAGGTCTCTGGCTTCGATCCCATCATCTGGTC
>JAEULB010000157.1 GCA_016792585.1 Rhodospirillaceae bacterium | reverse complement strand
GGCGGCGAGATCCTTCATCTCGGCGGAGATCGCCGCCAGCCCCTTGATGTCGGCGTTCCTGACGATCGGCGTGATCAGCCCGTCCGGGATCGCCACCGCGACCGAGATGTCGACCGTCTTGTAGCGGCGGATCGCCGCCTCCGTGTAGCTGGCGTTCGCCGCCGGCACCTTGCGGAGCGCGATGGCCGCGGCCTTGATCACCAGGTCGTTGACCGAGAGCTTCACGCCGTCCTTCTCGGCCCGCATGTTGAGGTCGGCACGAAGCTTGAGCAGCGCGTCGATCTCGCAGTCGAGCGAGAGGTAGAAATGCGGCGCCTGCTGCTTCGACTCGGTGAGCCGGCGCGCCACCACCTTGCGGATGTTGTTGTTCGGCAGTTCGTCATAAGCAGGCATACCCGGCATCTCGACGTGAGGGGCCGGCGAAGCCGCCTTCGCCTGGGGCGCTGCGGCCGGAGCCGCCGCCCGCGGCGCGCCGCCGGTGATCGCCGCCTCGATGTCGGCCTTCACGATGCGACCGCCGGGGCCGGAGCCCTTGAGCGAGCCGAGATTCAAACCTGCCTGCTCGGCCATGCGCTTGGCCAGTGGCGAGACGAAGATGCGCGAGTCCGGCGCGACCGGTGTGGGCGAAGCGGCCATCGGCTTCGGCGCGGCGGGAGCCGGCGGAGGCGCCGGGGCCGCTGCTGCCGGAGCAGGCGCCGCCGGCCTCGGCGCAGGCGCGGCAGGCGCCGGTGCGGCCCCGGCCCTCTCGCCGTCGCCGAGCAGCACCGCGATCACGTCGTTGACCTTCACGCCCTGGGTGCCTTCCGGCACCTTGATCTCGCCGAGCGTGCCTTCGTCGACGGCCTCGACTTCCATCGTCGCCTTGTCGGTCTCGATCTCGGCGATCACGTCGCCGGCCGAAACCTTGTCGCCGGGCTTCTTGTGCCACTTGGCAAGATTGCCTTCGGTCATCGTCGGCGAAAGGGCCGGCATCAGGATATTGATCGGCATTGCTTAGGTTCCCCCGACCTTACGACCGGTAGCAGACGGATTTGGCGGCGTCGGCGATCTTCTGCGGCGATGGCAGCGTCAGCCGCTCGAGGTTCGCCGCATACGGCATCGGAACGTCCAGGCCGGTGACGCGGACCGGCGGCGCATCGAGGTGGTCGAAGGCCTGTTCCATCATCACCGCGATCAGCTCGGAGCCGATGCCGGCGTAAGGCCAGCCCTCTTCCACCGAGACGAGCCGGTTGGTCTTCTTGACCGAAGCGACGATCGTCTCGGTGTCGAGCGGACGCAGCGAGCGAAGGTCGATGACCTCGGCGGAGATGCCCTCGGCGGCAAGCAGTTCGGCGGCCTCGAGCGCGTACTTCACCATCAGCGAAAAGGCGGTGATGGTGACGTGCTCACCCTTCCGTGCGATCCGTGCCTTGCCGATCGGCACGATGTGGTCGCCCTCGGTCGGCACCTCGAAGGACTGGCCGTAAAGGACCTCGTTCTCGAGGAAGATGATCGGGTTGGGATCGCGGATCGCCGACTTGAGCAGGCCCTTTGCATCGCCCGCCGTGTAGGGCGAGACGACCTTGAGGCCCGGGCAATGGGCGTACCACGAGGCGTAGCACTGGCTGTGCTGGGCGGCGACGCGGGCCGCGGCACCGTTCGGCCCGCGGAAGACGATCGGGCAGCCCATCTGGCCGCCCGACATGTAGAGCGTCTTGGCGGCGGAGTTGATGATCTGGTCGATCGCCTGCATGGAGAAGTTGAAGGTCATGAACTCGACGATCGGCCGGAGCCCCATGAACGCGGCACCGACCGCGAGTCCGGCGAAGCCCTGCTCGGTGATCGGCGTGTCGACGACGCGGCGCTCGCCGAATTCCTGCAGCAGGCCCTGGCTGATCTTATAGGCGCCCTGGTACTGGGCGACTTCCTCGCCCATCAGGAAAACCTTTCCGTCGCGCCGCATCTCTTCCGCCATCGCATCGCGCAGAGCCTCGCGAACAGTCATCGTCGCGGTCGGGCCCGAATACTCCTTCTCGGTCGGTGCCGCAGCGATAGGCGCCTTCGGCGCGGCGGGAACCGGTGCGGCGGCCGGCGCAGGCTTCGCCTCGGCCTTGGGCGCCGGCTTCGCCGCCTCGCCATCGCCGGCGAGACGCGCGATCGGCGTGTTGACCTTCACGCCCTCGGTTCCTTCCGGCACCAGGATCGTATCGAGCCGGCCCTCGTCGACCGCCTCCACTTCCATGGTCGCCTTGTCGGTCTCGATCTCGGCGAGAACGTCGCCGGACTTCACGTTGTCGCCGACGGCTTTGAGCCAACGGGCGATCTTGCCTTCGGTCATCGTCGGCGACAGCGCCGGCATCAGGATGTCGATCGGCATGGCGTCAGCCCTCCACCAGGATGTCGGTGTAGAGCTCGGACTCGGGCGGCTCGGGGCTCGTTTGCGCGAAGTCGGCGGAGTCGGCGACGATGTCGCGGATCTCCTTGTCGATCTTCTTCAGGTCGTCCTCGCTCTTGCCCTGGGCCAGCAGCAGGTCGCGGACGAGGTTGATGGGATCGCGTTCGGTCCGCATCTTGTCGACCTCTTCCTTGGTCCGGTACTTGGCCGGATCGGACATCGAGTGGCCGCGATAGCGATAGGTCATGACCTCGAGGATCGCCGGCCCCTCGCCCGCCTTCGCCGCGGCGACGACGCGCTCGGCGGCTTCCTTCACCGCGAGCACGTCCATGCCGTCGACCTGCTCGCCGGGGATGCCGTAGGCGGCGCCGCGCTCGGCGAGCGCCTTGCCGGCGGCCGAGCGCTCGACCGAGGTGCCCATCGCGTACTTGTTGTTCTCGATGACGTAGATGCAGGGCAGCTTCCACAGCGCCGCCATGTTCAGGCTCTCGTAGACCTGGCCCTGGTTGACCGCGCCGTCGCCGAAATAGGTCAGGCAGACGCGCTTCTCGCCGTTGTACTTGTGGGCGAAGGCGATGCCGGTGCCGATCGGCACCTGGGCCCCGACGATGCCGTGGCCGCCGAAGAAGTTCTTCTCGCGGCTGAACATGTGCATCGAGCCGCCCTTGCCCTTCGAGTACCCGCCGATTCGCCCGGTGAGCTCGGCCATCACGCCACGCGGGTCCATGCCGCAGGCGAGCATGTGGCCATGGTCGCGGTAGCTGGTGACCACCGCGTCGTCGCCGGTGATCGCCGCCTGCATGCCGACCACCACGGCCTCCTGGCCGATATAGAGGTGGCAGAAGCCGCCGATCAGGCCCATGCCATAGAGCTGGCCGGCCCGTTCCTCGAAGCGGCGGATCAACAGCATGTCACGGTAATATTTGAGTAATTCCGCTACGGGCGCCGGTTTTGCCTCGCCCTTCTTGATCTTCGGCATTTCGCTTCCTCGCGAGGTCTTGGAGGACCGGTCCCTGATGCAAGAGAGGTAGCGCTAAAACCCTGAAAGAACAAGGCTCTACAAGTAATGATGCTGCACCGCAGCAATGTCTTTTCTTGCGATCGTCATGAAATTCCCCGGAAATCGGTGTTTTATTACTTGCACCCCCGCTTCCGCGAAAGAAAACGGATCATCTCTTCGGGCGCGCGACAGAGGGTTACCCACCCAGAAATGTCGCGTTCGCGAGATGATCCGCCGAAATGGACGGACTTGTCTGTTTACGTAAACTCAATATGTGCAGATTTCCATCACCGACGGCCTCTTCGAGAGGCTCCTCCACCAGGCCAAGAGCCTCGCGTGGCGCGAGATCGTCGCCGCCCCTTCGGGGGCCCGCTCGAAGTATCCGAGCATCGGCGCGGCATGGAGATCGGCGAGGCTGATCGCCTCGCCGGCGAGATAAGGGCGGTTGTCGAGAATGTCTTCGAGCGCCTTCGCCGCCATGGCCGCTTTCGGCAAGGCGGCGGCGATCTTCGCCTCGTCCGGGACCTGCCCCCGCTTCGGCAGCGAGACGCGCTCGACATAGATGTCCCAGACCCAGCAGCGATAAGCGTAGCTGTCGAGGATGCCGATCGCCTGCATCATCCGCGCGCAGCCCCTGGGATCGGCCGGCTGCAGCGCCGGACCGAGGAATGCCTCGTCGACGTATCGGGCGATCGCCGGCGTCTCGTAGAGGCGGAAGCCGTCATGCTCGAAGGCCGGGATCTTGCCGAACGGATGTCGCGCGAGGTGGTCGGCCGGCGGACCGTCCTTGGCGAAGACGTCGACCTCGACCACGTCGTGCGCCACGCCCTTCTCGGTCAGCGCCAGCAGCACGCTCCTCACATAGACGCTGTAGCGCGCGCCGTAGACGATCGGTCTTGCCTGCACGTGGATGTGACTCCTCTCGCCCCGGGCTTTTCCTTAGCCTCGCACGCGACGGGGGCGTCACAAACAACTGCCGGCCGAACGCCGGCTAGGGAGGTTTGGATGCCGCTCGCCCGTACTCTGCTCGCGCTCGCTCTCGCCGTCCTGCCGCTCGCCGCAGCGAAGGCCGATCCGAAACGGATCGCCTTCCCCGAGGGTTACGAGAAAACCTGGCTACCCTATGCGGTGCACAACCGGCCGGACAACGGCCAGGTCCGCCACCTCTTCGCCAATCCCGTCGCGGTCGAGGCGGCGAAGGACGGAAAGCCGGTGCCAAGCGGCGCGATCCTGATGATGGAGGTCTACAAGGCGAAGACCGACGCCGCGAACCAGCCGGTCGCCGGGCCCGACGGGCTCTGGGAGAAGGGCGACGTGGTCTTCTACGGCCTGATGCAGACCGGTGCCGGCTGGGGCGAGGAACATCCGGAGGCGATCCGCAACGGCGACTGGAACTACGCCACCTTCAGCCCGGGCAAGACGCACAACCCGCAGATGGTCGAGAAGCCCTGCCTCGAATGCCACAAGGCGCTGCCGGAAGCGCAGTACGTCTTCAGCTGGGACGAGCTCGTCGCCAAGGTGAAGGGCGTGCCGCGCATCGATGCCGAGCCGGTGCGCGTCGGGCTCGCGGGCGATTCAGATCGCGGCAAGACACTCTTCCAGCGCTGCACCAACTGCCACACCACCGACCAGCAGGCGCGCGCCAAGGTCGGGCCGGGCCTCTTCGGCGTCGCCGGCCGCCAGGTTGCCTCGGCGCAGAACTATGCGTATTCGGCGAGCCTGAAGGCGCTCTCGGCCCAGCCGTGGAGCGACGAGCGGCTCGAGCGCTGGCTAGCCGGCCCGCGGGTCGTGGCAACCGATACGAAGATGGTGTTCCCGGGCTTCACCAAGGCCCAGGACCGCGCCGACGTCATCGCCTATCTGAAGACGCTGAAGTAGCGGTCAGCCTTTCGGCTTCCGGGGCGCCAGCACGACGACCTCGTCGGGGCGCGCGAAGTTGAGGACGGCGCGAGCCCGCTCTTCCAGCATGTCCGGATCGAGATGGTCGGGACGCAGCAGGCTGGCACGACGCTCGAGCGCGGAGCGCTCGCCCTGAAGCTGGCCGAGACGGCTTTCGGCCTCGGCGATCTCGACGTCCATGTGGCGCCAGGCGAGCAGGCTGCGCTCGCCGTTGACCAGGTGGTAGGCAAAGTAGGCGACGGCCAGACAGCCGATCAGCGGACCGACGATCCGCTCCACGGCACGACGAATCATGCGCCGAATCATCATGCGCGATGATTCGCATGGAGCGAATCGGGTCGTCAAGTATTTTCCGCGACTTACGAGGCTTTCTTGGGGACTGATTTCAGATTCTTCGCCCAACCTCCAGGAAGCGGCGCGAAGCCCGATCCTCGTCCATAATGGTGCCCCGCCTCCTCTCGAGCCGAGCCTCCCGCGATGACCGATCTTGCTGACCTGAGCGCCGTCGACCTCCTGAAGCAGTACCGATCGAAGAGCCTGTCGCCGCTCGAGGTCACGAAGGCCGTCGTCGCGCGCATCGAGGCCTACGAGCCGAAGCTGCAGGCGATGTGGTCATTCGATCCGGAAGGAGCGCTCTCTTCCGCGCGCGGCGCCGAGCAGCGCTGGCAGAAGGGCGAGCCGACCGGCGCGCTCGATGGCGTGCCGATCACGATCAAGGAGAACATCGCGACGAAAGGCGTCGCGGTTCCGCTCGGCACGGCCGCGACGGAACTGAAGCCCTCGCCGGTCGATGCACCGCCGGCAGCGCGTTCGCGCGAGGCGGGCGCGGTGATCCTCGGCAAGACGACGATGCCCGATTACGGAATGCTGTCGTCGGGCTTGTCGAGCTTCCACAAGCTCGCGCGCAATCCGTGGGATCTCACGAAGAACCCCGGCGGCTCCAGCGCCGGCGCCGGCGCTGCCGCCGCGGCCGGATACGGACCGCTGCATATCGGCACCGACATCGGCGGCTCGGTGCGGCTGCCGGCGTCGTGGTGCGGCATCTTCACCTTGAAGCCGAGCCTGGGGCGCATCCCGATCGATCCGCCCTACATGGGTCGCGTCGCAGGTCCCATGACGCGCAGCGTCACCGACTCCGCGCTGATGATGAACGTGCTCTCGCATCCCGACACGCGCGATCACATGAGCCTGCCCTATGAAGCCTTCGACTGGCTCAACCTCGATCGCGACGTGAAGGGGCTCCGCTTCGGCCTGATGATGGAGGCCGGCTGCGGCCTGCCCGTCGATCCGGAGGTGACCGAAGCGGTGAACGCAGCCGCGCGCACGCTCGAGCGGGCCGGTGCGATCGTCGAGCCGATGAGGCCGTTCCTGACGCGAACGATGCTCGATGGCGTCGATCACTTCTGGCGCATGCGTGCGCGTATCGACCTGATGGCGCTGCCGCCGGCTCGCCGTGCCAAGGTGCTGCCTTACATCGCAGGATGGGCGATGTCGTCGGAAGGACAGACCGGCGAGCAGGTGTTCCAGAACTTCAGCCAGTTCATGGCGATGCGCGCCGCGGCCAACAACGCTTCGCTCGCCTACGA